>NZ_JBFAWA010000036.1:0-148584 GCF_040680035.1 Nonomuraea sp. NPDC052116
TGCCTGGGCCAGCAGCTGGCCCGCGTCGAGCTGCGCGTCGCGCTCCCCGCGCTGCTCAACCGCTTCCCCACGCTGCGCCTGGCCGTACCGGCCGATGAGGTCGCCCTGCGCCCGGAGACCGCCGACATCTACGGCGTCAAGAGCCTCCCGGTCACCTGGGACGCGTGACCGCCGGCCGATCGCTTGACGGCACTGCGCAGCTCCCCTGGCCGACGCCCGCCGCCGGGCATCGCGCCTTGAGTAAACCCGCACCGCTGTGCCGGACCCGTACCCGGCAGGTTCGACCCCTCGATGCGTTCGCCATCGACACCGCTGACAGCACCGTGACCTGCCCGACTGGGCACCAGATCCCATTGTCGGCGCCGTCAGGCTGAAACCTGTAGCGCAAGGCGTGCTGCCCGATGCGCTCGCGCCGCACCAAAGCCGGTCGCACCCTCAACACCACAGGCTCGCTGCTACGCGCCAACGCACTACGCCGCCGCCGCCGATCCCACTGACCTGGCCGGCGCACCCGCACTGACAAGCGGAAACGCTTTCACGGTTCCAACCGGCGCGCCGTGACGATCCCACCGACAGCAGTAGGAAAGCACATGTCAAACTCCCGACGGCGAGGGTTCCTCGCCGTAGTCGCACTCGCGATCCCGCTCGTGGTCGCCGGTGCTCCCGCCGCATCCGCGACGGCGGAGCCGAAGATCAAAGTCTCCGGCGGGCTCACCCAGCCGGTCTTCTCCTACGAGGACGCCATCCGTGAGCACGTCCGGGTGCAGTCGCAGGTCGACAGCGACGGCGACGGCAAGAAGGACCTGGTCCGGGTGGACATCATCCGGCCGAAGGAGTCCGGTTCAGGGCTCAAGGTTCCGGTGATCATGCAGGAAAGCCCGTATTACGACGACCCTGGCGTCGGCTACGAGATTGAGAAGAAGAAATACGACGCGGACGGGAACGTGACGAAGTTCCCGATGTATTACGACAACTACTTCGTGCCGCGTGGGTATGCGTTCGTGTCCGTCGACATGATCGGCACCAGGTTGTCCGACGGCTGCCCGGCCTCCTACGGCGCCTCCGACGTGCTCGGCGGCAAGGCGGTCGTCGACTGGCTGAACGGCCGGGCGACCGCCTACGACGAGCAGGGCGATCCGGTCAAAGCCACCTGGACCACCGGCCGTACCGGGATGATCGGCCACTCGTACGAGGGAGCGCTCGGCGTCGGCGTCGCCGGCACCGGCGTGCAGGGGCTGGCGACGATCGTGAACATCTCGGGCTACACCAGCGGCTACGAGAACTCGCACGCCAACGGCACCCTCACCTGGTTCAAGGGCGGGGCGAGGTGGCAGTCCGAGCGGGTCGACAAGGATCCGGCGGAGAAGTGTGAGGCGGTGCGCCGGCGGATGGACGCCGAATCCGACGATGAGACCGGCAACTACAACGCCTACTGGGACGAACGCAACTACCGGACCGGCCCGATCTCCAAGGCGCGCAACGTCCACGCCAGTGTCTTCTCGGTGATGGGCATGCAGGACCGCAACGTGGTGGGCAGCCAGTTCTCCGAGTGGTGGACCAAGCTGCCCCGCACGGTGCAGCGCAAGGCGTGGGTGACGCAGTACGGGCACCTCGACCCGTTCTGGGCCCGCCGCGAGGTGTGGCTCACCACCCTCAACCAGTGGTTCGACCACGAACTGATGGGCGTCGCCAACGACATCCTGCGCCGGCCGCGCGTCGACGTGCAGCTCGGCCCGGACCGCTGGATCACCCAGGCCGACTGGCCGGCACCGACCCAGACGCTGACCCTGCGTCCGCAGCAGGACGGCTCCCTGGGCCGCACGCCCTCGACCGGCACCGGCAGCTACGTCGACACCGCCCAGACCGAGATCGCGATGGCCGCCGACCCCGCCACCGCCAACCCCAACCGGCTGGCCTACCTGACCCCGCCGCTGAAGAACGCGATCAGGGTGTCCGGAACGCCGTCGGCGAGCCTGCGCCTCAAGCTGGACAAGCCGACCGCCAACCTGGGCGTCCTGCTCGTCGACTACGGCCAGGACACCCGCATCAACTACCGCGAACGCTCCGCGACGGCTGCGGAGGGCCTGAAGTTCATCGGCGGCGAGGACTGCGTCGGCGAGAGCACGGCCGATGACGACGGCTGCTACCTCAGGGGCGGCGACAACACGGCGACCTCCGGCTTCAACGTGGTCACCCGCGGAATCCTGGACGCCCAGAACCACAAGTCGCTCAGCCGCTCGACACCGCTGACGCCGGGCAAGTCGTACCAGATCACCTGGAAGACGCTGCCGCAGGACTACGAGTTCAAGGCCGGGCACCGGCTGGGCCTGGTGCTGACCGGAGCCAACGACGACTTCAACCTCGACGAGAGCGGCACCGGAACCGGCACCGACGTCGAACCCGGCACCGGGGCCAAGGTCACCGTCGACCTGGCCGGCACCTCGATCTCGCTGCCGGTGGTCAACGGCACGCCCATCGAGTAGGAGCAAGGTCGACATGAGCGCACGGTCGCGGCCGGCGTGGTCGCGACCGTACGCACGGCGCCCCCACATCTGCCCGGCTCCGCGCATAACCGACATCCGGCGCACCAAAACTCCAGCGGGTAAGCCAAGGTTCTGCGGCCCCGACCTGCAGACCGGAAGCGTGGCCGGCGGCGTCAGGCCCCAGTCCGGATCAGTGTGAGTAGCGCGAGAAGAGCCATGAGCACGAGGCCCTCTGGTCGGACTCCCTGCCGTGGCCGGACGCGCATCACAGTCCCACGTCCCGGCGCAGCAGGTCGTCGATCTCCTCCCGGCGCACGACCACCCGCGCCGCGCCCTCGGCGACCGCGATGACGGGTGGGCGGCCGGTGAGGTTGTAGGTGGAGGCCATCGAGTGATGGTAGGCGCCCGTGGCCGGGACCGCGATGACGTCGCCGGGCCTGATGTCCGAGGGCAGCGGCACGCTCTCGGCTATGACGTCGCCCGCCTCGCAGTGGTGACCGACCAGGGTGACCTCGCGGGCGGCCATGGCGGAGCGGCGGCCGATCAGGCGGGCCGTGTAGCGCGCGCCGTACAGGGACGGGCGAGGGTTGTCGCTCATCCCGCCGTCGACGGCCACGAAGGTGCGGGTGAGGGTGCGCTTGACGGCGATGACGCGGTAGAGGGTGAGCCCGGCCGGGCCGCTGATCGCCCGGCCCGGTTCGACGGTCAGCCGGGGTACGGGCAGGTTCAGCGCCGCGCTTCGCTCCACTACGGCCTTGGTGACCGTCGTGGCGTAGTCGTCGGGGGTCAGGCCGTGCTCGGACTCCAGGTAGGCGATGCCCATGCCGCCGCCCAGGTCCAGCTCGGGCAGCACGATCCCGTACGTGTCGCGGATCGCGGCCAGTTGCTCGACCATGACCCTGGCGGCCTGCTCGTACGGCTCGGTCGTGTGGATCTGGGAGCCCAGGTGGCAGTGCAGGCCCGCCAGCCGCAACTCCGGCTGGCGCAGCACTCTGGCCACGGCTGCGGCGGCGTCCCCGGAGGCTATCGACAGGCCGAACTTCTGGCTCTCGCCACCGGTGCGGATCGCCGCGCAGGCGCCCGCCTCGATGTCCGGAATGACCCGCAACAACACCTTCTGCCGATGCCCGGGCGGGACCAGCATCGCGAGCCGGACGACCTCGGCGAGGTTGTCGACGACGATGCGACCGACCCCGTAGTCGACCGCCTCGGCCAGCTCGTGCGGGGTCTTGGCGTTGCCGTGGAAGACGATCCGCTCGGCGGGGAAGCCGACGGATCGGGCGATGGCCAGCTCGCCGCCGGAACAGACGTCCAGGCCGAGCCCTTCCTCCCGGATCCAGGTGGCCATCGCCCGGCACAGGAACGCCTTGGCCGCGTACCGGATGTCGGCGTCCGGCAGGGCGGCGCGGAAGGCCCGGCAGCGCCGGCGCACGTCGGCCTCGTCCACCACGTACGCGGGGGTGCCGAAGCGCTCGACGATGTCCATGAGCGGCACGCCTCCGGCGGTGGCGACCGGCCGGAACCTGGTGGTGGCCGACCAGGGCTCCGCGGCTTCGTCGAAGCGTTCGGGCTCACACGAGCCGGGGACGAGCAATCGGGGCTCTGACATCTGGTTCCTCCTGCGAGAAATGCTTCAATCTGGACGCTAAAGGCATCGCAGGATAAATCAGCAAACTTCTACGCAATATGGACGCATATCGCGAAAACTCTGACGCGGTTTTGACGGCGCCGCCTGTAGGCCCGGCTGGTCGCGATCACGCTGGCGGACCAGGCAGGCGCTGCGATCGACACCGCCGGCACCGGCCGACCCTGACGCCGGTCCCCGCCGCTTCAACAAAGAGGACGGTCTCCCTCCGCCGCCCGAGGGGAAGCACCCGGCGCCCCCTCAGCGTCCGCGACCTGCTGGAATCCGGAGCCGGACTCCTGCCCCGCCTGATCCTGCTGCAGGAGGCACATCAGGCCACCCGCTTCGCGGGCCCGGTCATCGTGCCCGCAGGGTCGATGACGATGCCGATGACGTCCAGATCGGCGATCATGCCACGCAGCGCCGGGGCGGTGAGCGGCACCCACCGCTGGTCGGCTCCGAGCACCTTGGCCAGCTTGAGCGGCGAGGAGAACGCGACCGCCGTCCGCTTGCCCGAGGCCGTGCGGAACAACCGAAGCGTCGAGGCGCACGTTCCCACCGTGACCGGGACGCACAATCGGGGCTCTGACATCTGCTTCCTTCCAGCGAACTGTCGTACACAGAAGACGCTAGAACCGGCGCCGGCCGCAATCCCCGATCGCTACGCAATTCTGACGCTGACCGCGTAAATACTGGCGCAACGTTGACGGCCTTTACCGGCTCGGGGACGCGCACGCCGGCGTTCCGAGCTGCCCGCCGCCAGGGCATGGCCGCCGCTGTCACGACGGCCCTGACCTTCCACGCTCGGGACCACGGCGGTTGACCCGGTGAGATCGGACGTCAAGATCGCGACGTGGTGCGCCAGGTTCGCGTAGAGGTTGCGTCAGTACCGGCTGCCCCCGAGTTTCCGCAGGACAAGCTGGGAAGACCACAAGACTCATCGAAAGCGACCCATGCCGACCAATCCCAGCCCCTGGACTCCTGACGACCCGCACGAGGTGGAGATTGAGCGGGCCCGGCTCCGCGAGATCAGGTCCCGCCTGCCCGAGGCCGCCAAGCCGCTCGAGACCGCGCCGCCGCGTCTCGTCTCGCTCACCGTGGCGGCGGACTCCTTCACGTCATTTACGTACTCGCTGGCGCTGGCGTACAACGAGGTCGAGGCGTTCACCATCGCGGAGCTGCGCCACCGGGCCGAGGACACGGTACGGATCCAGGACGGCATGACCGCGTCCCTCACGAACTGGCAGGACGCGGAGTACGCGAGTTCGATCAGATGGAGATGAACCTCGCCGACCTGTCCCGGCGAAGCCTTGAGATGGGCACATGCGCGGCGTTGACGCTGTCGGCGCTGGGCGTACCGGCCGGGTGGCCGTTCGTCGGCAAGATGTACATCCACCAGTACAAGCCGCAGAGCTTCTTCGACGGGGCGCAGACCTGGCTGGCGGTGCATGACGACGTGGTGGCCGCCCGGCTCGGCGTCGATGCTCTCGTCGCCGAGGTGGCCTCGACGAGCTGGCGCAGCGAGGACGGCCGGGCCTTCCAGCGCCGCATGGACGCTTATCTGGCCGACCTGCGCGGCGTCGAGATCCGGGCGGAGGTCACGGCCCTCACCCTGTACACGGCCGGGGCCGCGCTGGCGGCGTTCATCCTCTTCCAGTTCCTGGTCGCGATGGCGATGGCCGCGGTGGCGGCGTGGGTGCTGACCGCGGCCGTCACGCCGCTCAGCCTGGCAGGAGCGAGGGTCCTGGCCACGCAGTGCCTGATCAAGCTCTTCGAGGGCTACCGCGCGGTGGAGTCACTGCTGAACGCGTTGCTGCACGGGTGCGCCGCCGCACTCGGCGCGGTCGTGACAGCGGACGTGGGCATCGAGTCCGCCCGCGGCGACCACAGCGGCCTGAATGATCTGGCGGCGGCCACTTTCGCCCAGGGCCCCATGTTCATCTGGGGCACGGCCAACCGGGTCGAACGCGACCTGACCGCCCACGGCCTCACCGGCCGTGTCCCGGGCAAGGGCCCGTGGGCGAGCCCTCCGCAGGGCCTGCCCCACCTGGCGGGCGCCAAGGCGGTCAACGACATCTCGACGGGCAGCCAGACGGTGACCGGCCGGTACGTGCCGGAGCAGGCGGCCGACGGGTCCTACACGTTCCCCTGGGAGGGATGATGGACTTCGAACGGGAGCTCGGCCTGGACCCCGAGCGGCTGGCGGCCGACGCCGACCGTTTCTTCAGCCGGCTGGGCCACCTGCCGGACAGTGCCGCGACGGCCCGCGTCGAATCGCGTGACGGCTGGGTGAGCATCGAGTACAGCAGCGCGTCAGGCGTCACGGACCTGCGGCTCGACCCCCGGGCCATGCGCATGGAGTCGGCGCGGCTGGCCGAGACCATCCTCGGCCTGATCCACCAGGCCAGGGAGCACGCCGAGGCCGAACAGCGCAAGACAACCGAGGGGTTCCTGGGCGACAACGGGCTCGTCACCGACCGGCAGGTCATCGCCGACCAGCTCCGGCACGCCACCGGCGCGCTCCGGGAGAACCTGGAGCGCGCCGCCGCGACCATCGACCGGGTACGCGCCCTGCTCCGACCATGACAAGCCCGACCGAACCGGTGCTACGGCCCTGACGAGCCGTACTCGCGCCACTCCCGATCCACCCGCAGGACGGCCCGGCGAGCGGCCCACCACGGGAGCGCCGCCCCCACGACCAGCCACCCCAACGCCCCGGCGGGGACGGCGGCGATGAAGGCGCCGAAGACGACCTCGACCGCATCGAGAGGCCGCGGCGCCAGGCGGCCACGGGCGTCCAGCCAGATCCGGGCGGTCGTGGCCGAGACCCGGTCCAACGGCCCGCGGGCCCAGCCGCTGTGCCGCCCGCCGTCCCAGACCACGTGCGACACGATGGCCCGCTCCTCGACGATCCGCGCGACGACCTGCCGGTGCGCGGCATGGTAGGCGTCGATCTCGCGCATGAGCGAGCCCGCCGCCAGCAGCCCGGCGAGACAACCGGCCAGGAGCGCGACCAGCGCCGTCAGTCCATGCGGCCGATGCCCCCCGCCCGCCCACGTCCACTCGCCCGTGGGTCTCATGAGACGCGGAACCTCATCCGGCACACCACCGCGTCAGTGCGCCGCCGCAGCGCCCTGGCCAGCACCGCGCCGCGCTGGTTCTGCAGCATCCGCTGCCAGGCGTGCTCCGGCTCGACCTCGGCGATGAGCACGAACACGTGCGGTTCGGGCACCTCGGCCAGGTAGGTGAGCAGCGGCTCGTCGAGCCGCCGATGGGCGTCGAACAGCTGCACCAGCTCCACGCCCGGATCCCAACGATCCCAGTCCTCGACGAACGCCCGCGCCTGCCGCTCGTCCTCGGGGTGGGTGACGTTGACGGCCACGACCCGGTCCCCCAGCGACAGCGCCGCCGACAGGGCGTCGCGGGTCAGCCGGGTGACCGCGTGCACCGGCACCACCACCAGCGAACGGCGTGGCCGCGGCGGCGACGGCGTCCTGCCCAGCTCCAGCCGCCCGCCGATCCGCGCGTACGAGCGGTTGACCCACTCCATGCCGGCCACCATCAGCGGCAGCGCCACCACGATCAACCAGCCGCCCTCACCGAACTTCGAGCCCGTCACCACGATCGCGGCCACGAAGGTCAGCAGCGCGCCGAACCCGTTCAGCCCGGCCCGCCACCGCCACCCGGCGGGCCGCTCGCCCACCCAGTGCCGGACCATGCCGGCCTGCGACAGCGTGAACCCGACGAACACCCCGATCGCGAACAGCGGCACCAGCAGATTCATCTCGCCGCCCGCCACGATCAGCAGCAGGGCGCTGGTGACGGTCAGGAACGCGATGCCGTAGCGGTGCACCTGGCGGTCGGCGCGCAGGGCGAAGAAGTGCGGCAGGTTGTTGTCGCGGGCCAGCAGCTCGGCCAGCACCGGCAGGCCGCCGAAGGAGGTGTTGGCGGCCAGCGCCAGCAGCACCACGGTGGCGAACTGCACCACGTAGAACAGCGGCCCGTCCCCGAGCGAGGCCCGCGTGACCTGGGCGAGCACGGTCACCCCGTCCGCCGGGGCGATGGCGAACTTCTCGATCAGCGCGGCGATGCCCAGCAACATGACCGCCAGCAGGGCGCCCAGGGCCACCTCGGCCCGCTGCGCCCGCCGTACGCGGGGCCTCCTGAAGGACGGCACGGCGTTGGCGATGGCCTCCACGCCGGTCAGCGAGGCGCAGCCGTTCGCGAACGCCTTCAGCAACAGCAGCACCCCGACCGTCTGCAGGCCGCTCACCTGGTGGGAGACGTCCACGGCGGGTTCGCGGCGGATGAGCCCGGCCACGACGACGAGCAGGATCGCGCCCACGTAGATCACGGTCGGGGCGATGAACGCGCGGGCGCTGTGCGCGATCCCGCGCAGGTTGACCGCCGTCACCAGCGCCAGCACGGCCAGGCACAGCCACACCGTGTACGGCAGCAGCTCGGGGAAGGCCGAGGTGAGCGCGGCCACCCCGGCGGCGACCGAGACGGCGACGTTGAGCACGTAGTCGATGACCAGGGAGGCCCCCGCCACCAGGGAGGCCCGGCGGCCCAGGTACGTCCTGGCCACCCCGTACGCGCCGCCGCCCTCGGGGAAGGCGGCGATGACCTGCCGGTAGGAGAGGGTGAGCACGGCCAGCAGGCCCGCGATGGTCAGCGTGACCGGGATGGTGAACCCGAGCCCGGCGCCGCCCGCCAGGGCGAGCACCAGCACGATCGCCTCGGGCCCGTACGCCACCGACGCCATCGCGTCCAGGGACAGCGCGGCCAGACCGCCGACGACGGACAGGCGATGCCGTTCGCCGGTATCGGCAGGCTCCTTGGCGGTGGGAGTTTTCACGATGGACATGGAGAACATGCTGATCCCGCTGCACTCCCAGGGGCGTCCATATATACGCATTTAAGACGCGAAACGCCCCAATACCTATGTGAAACCTACGAGGCCGGTCTGCCGCAGCACCTCCCGGGCCAGCGGCGGGACGTCACCGCAGCATGGCCGCGACCGGGGAACTCCGAGGCGTGCTCGAAGCGGCGCGTAGAGATGCCGTCAAAAATCAGGCTCCGGCCGTATGGAACCCGTCAAGAAAGGAAAAACGCCCCAAATCTCGGGGTTTGCTTGCCTTGGCGCCGCCCGAGATGGGCGCGGCCCAACCAACATGTCCAGATTGAGGAGTGGGGATGGCTGACGTCATCTTCGTCGCCCTGACGATCGCGATCTTCGTGATCTTCGGGCTCGTGGTGAAGGCGGTGGAGCGGCTGTGAGTGCCGTCAACGCCGCCGGCCTGATCGTGGTCGCCGGTTTGGTGATCTTCATGGTCGTGGCCCTGCTGTTCCCGGAGCGCTTCTGATGAGCACGACCCTCGCAGGGATGATCTTCATCGTCTCCCTGATCGCCGCTCTGGCCCTGGTGCACAAGCCGTTCGGCGACTACATGCACCGGGTCTACACCAGCGCCAAGCACAACGCCGTCGAGCGCGTGATCTACCGGCTGCTCGGGGTGCGCGCGGACGCCGAGCAGAGCTGGGGCGTCTACGCCCGCAGCCTGCTGGCGTTCTCGCTGGTCTCGATCCTGTTCGTGTACGCGATCCAGCGGCTGCAGGACAAGCTGCCGCTCAGCGTCGGGATGAAGCCGGTCACCGACCACATCGCCTGGAACACCGCGGTCAGCTTCGTCACCAACACCAACTGGCAGGCCTACTCCGGCGAGTCCACGATGGGCCACCTGACCCAGATGGCCGCGCTGGCGGTGCAGAACTTCGTGTCGGCGTCGGTCGGCATGGCCGTGGCCATCGCCCTGGTGCGCGGGTTCGCCCGCCGCACCTCCGGCACGATCGGCAACTTCTGGGTGGACCTGGTGCGCGGCTCGGTGCGGATCCTGCTGCCGATCGCCTTCGTCGGCGCTCTCGTCCTGGTCGCGGGCGGGCTGATCCAGAACTTCTCCGGCCTGCACGAGATCACCACGCTGACCGGCGGCACCCAGTCCATCACCGGCGGCCCGGTGGCCTCGCAGGAGGTGATCAAGGAGCTGGGCACCAACGGCGGCGGCTTCTACAACGCCAACTCCTCCCATCCGTTCGAGAACGCCACCACCTGGACGAACTGGTTCGAGATCTTCCTGATCCTGGTGATCCCGTTCTCGTTGACCCGCACCTTCGGCAAGGTGGTCGGGCAGGTGCGGCAGGGGTATGCGATCCTCGCGGTGATGGGCGTGATCGCGCTGGCCAGCGTGCTGCTCACCAACGTCTTCGAGCTGGGCGGGCACGCGACCGTGCCGCAGGCGGTCGGGGCGGCGATGGAGGGCAAGGAGGTCCGCTTCGGCCTGTCCAACTCCGCCACCTTCGCCGCGTCGACGACGTTGACATCGACGGGTGCGGTGAACTCGTTCCACGACTCCTTCACGCCGTTCGGCGGCATGATGACGCTGTTCAACATGATGCTGGGCGAGGTCGCGCCGGGCGGGGTCGGCTCCGGCCTGTACGGCATGCTGATCCTGGCCGTGATCACGGTGTTCGTGGCCGGGCTGATGGTCGGCCGCACCCCCGAATACCTGGGCAAGAAGATCAGCTCGCGCGAGATCAAGCTGGCCTCGATGTACTTCCTGGTCACGCCGGTGCTGGTGCTGGTCGGCACCGCAGCCGCGATGGGCTCGGCGGAGCAGCGGGCGAGCATGCTGAACTCGGGCCCGCACGGCCTGTCCGAAGTGCTGTACGCGTTCACCAGCGCCTCCAACAACAACGGCTCCGCCTTCGCCGGGATCACCGTCAACACACCCTGGTACGACGTGGCGCTCGGCCTGTGCATGGCGTTCGGCCGGTTCCTGCCGATCATCCTGGTGCTGGCGCTGGCCGGATCGCTGGCCGCGCAGTCGCCGGTCCCCGAGAGCGCCGGCACGCTGCCGACACACCGGCCGCAGTTCGTCGGCATGGTCGTCGGCGTGACGATCATCCTGGTCGCCCTCACCTTCCTCCCGGCGCTCGCGCTCGGCCCCATCGCAGAAGGACTGTCCTGACATGTCATCCCCCGCGCTCAAGACAGCGGAGCGGAACGGCCGCGTGGGCGGCGGTCTGCTCGACCCGAAACAGCTGCTGAGGTCGCTGCCGGACGCGCTGAAGAAGCTCAACCCGGCCACGCTGTGGCGCAACCCGGTGATGCTCATCGTCGAGGTCGGCGCCGTGTTCACCACCGTGCTGGCGGTCCTCGACCCGTCGTTCTTCGCCTGGGCCATCGTGGTCTGGCTCTGGCTGACCGCCGTCTTCGCCAACCTGGCCGAGGCCGTCGCCGAGGGGCGCGGCAAGGCGCAGGCGGCCACGTTGCGCAAGGCCAAGACCGACACCCAGGCCCGCCGTCTCAAGAGCCGCACGTCCACGGACTGGGAAGTGGTCGGCGCGCCCGAGCTGCGGCAGGGCGACTTCGTGATCGTCGAGGCCGGGGAGACCATCCCCGGCGACGGCGACGTGGTCGAGGGCATCGCGTCGGTGGACGAGTCGGCCATCACCGGCGAGTCCGCGCCGGTGATCCGCGAGTCCGGCGGCGACCGCTCGGCGGTCACCGGCGGCACCAAGGTGCTGTCCGACCGGATCGTCGTCCAGATCACCCAGAAGCCCGGCGAGAGCTTCATCGACCGCATGATCGCCCTGGTCGAGGGGGCGAACCGGCAGAAGACGCCGAACGAGATCGCCCTCAACATCCTGCTGGCCGCGCTGACGATCATCTTCCTGGTGGCCACCGTCACCATGCAGCCGCTGGCCATCTACTCCAAGCTCACCAACCCCGGCGTGCCGGACTCGCTCGCGCTGAACGCCGACGGCGTCACCGGCGTGGTGCTGGTCTCGCTGCTGGTGTGCCTGATCCCGACCACGATCGGCGCGCTGCTGTCGGCGATCGGCATCGCGGGCATGGACCGCCTCGTCCAGCGCAACGTGCTGGCCATGAGCGGCCGCGCGGTCGAGGCCGCCGGGGACGTGTCCACGCTGCTGCTGGACAAGACCGGCACGATCACCCTGGGCAACCGGCAGGCGTCGGAGTTCGTCCCCGTGAACGGCGTCACCGAGGCCGAGCTCGCGGAGGCGGCGCAGCTGTCCAGCCTGGCCGACGAGACCCCGGAGGGCCGCTCGATCGTCGTCTTCGCCAAGCAGCGCTACGGCCTGCGCGAGCGGGAGATCCACGGCGCCGAGTGGGTGCAGTTCACCGCCCAGACCCGCATGTCCGGGGTCAACCTGGGCGAGCGGCAGGTCCGCAAGGGCGCGGCGACCGCGGTGATGAAGTGGGTCCGCGACCGGGGCGGCCACCCCACCGACGAGGTCGGCCACATCGTGGACGGCATCTCCGGCTCCGGCGGGACTCCGCTGGTCGTCGCGGAGAAGGGCCGCGTGCTCGGGGTCATCCACCTCAAGGACGTGGTCAAGCAGGGCATGCGCGAACGCTTCGACGAGATGCGCCGCATGGGCATCCGCACCGTCATGATCACCGGTGACAACCCGCTGACCGCCAAGGCCATCGCGGACGAGGCCGGCGTGGACGACTTCCTGGCCGAGGCCACCCCCGAGGACAAGCTCGCCCTGATCAGGAAGGAGCAGCAGGGCGGACGGCTGGTCGCGATGACCGGCGACGGCACCAACGACGCCCCCGCCCTGGCCCAGTCGGACGTCGGCGTGGCGATGAACACCGGCACCTCGGCCGCCAAGGAGGCCGGGAACATGGTGGACCTCGACTCCAACCCGACCAAGCTGATCGAGATCGTCGAGATCGGCAAGCAGTTGCTCATCACCCGCGGCGCGCTGACCACGTTCTCCATCGCCAACGACATCGCGAAGTACTTCGCGATCATCCCGGCCATGTTCGCGGCGGTCTACCCGGGCCTGGACGCCCTGAACGTCATGCGCCTGGCCAGCCCGCAGTCGGCGATCCTGTCCGCGGTCGTGTTCAACGCCCTGGTCATCATCGCGCTGATCCCGCTGGCGCTGCGCGGCGTCCGGTACCGGCCCTCCAGCGCCTCCAAACTGCTCTCCCGCAACCTGTACGTCTACGGCCTGGGCGGCATCGTCGCGCCGTTCGTCGGCATCAAGATCATCGACCTGTTCATCCAGTTTCTTCCGGGGATGTCGTAATGGACCGTCTACCCAGCTGGCTGCGCCGGCATCTGGCCGCGATCAGGGCCGTGGCCGTCCTGACCGTGCTGCTCGGCCTGATCTATCCGCTGGCCACCACCGGTATCGCGCAGGCGCTGTTCAACGGCAAGGCCAACGGCTCGATCGTGCGGGCCGGCGGCAAGGACGTGGGCAGCGCCCTCATCGGCCAGTCCTTCACCGACGCCGACGGCAAGGCGGTCAAGAAGTACTTCCAGTCCCGCCCGTCGGCCGCCGGCGACGGCTACGACCCGACCTCGACCGGGGCGAGCAATCTCGGCCCCGAGGACGTCGTCGACGTGCTGCCGGTGCCGGGCGCCGAGGGCAGGCAGTCGCTGCTGACCCGGGTGTGCGCCCGGTCCAAGGCGGTCGGCGAGCTGGAGGGCGTCAGCGGCGCCCGCCCGTACTGCACCCCCGACGGAGTCGGCGCGGTGCTGAAGGTCTTCCCCGACCGGGCGGTCAGTGTCAACCAGGCCTGCCCGGCCGCCCCCTTCGTCGCCACCTACCAGGGGCTGAAGGTGGAGTGCGCCAAGCCCGGCGAGGACTACGCCGCCGGCCGGACCGTGCCCGTGCGCGGCGAGGTGAGCCGGGTGCCGGTGCCCGCGGACGCGGTGACCGCGAGCGGATCGGGCCTGGACCCGCACATCTCCGTCGCCTACGCCGAGCTCCAGGCTCCCCGCGTGGCCAGGGAACGCGGCCTGGCCCTGGACAGGGTCAAGGCGCTCATCGACGAGAACACGACCGGCCGGGTGCTCGGCTTCATGGGCGAACCCGCCGTCAACGTCCTCGAACTCAACCTGGCGCTGGATCGGTCATGAGCCGGGGCCGCCTGCGGGTCTACCTCGGGGCGGCGCCCGGGGTCGGCAAGACGTACGCGATGCTCTGCGAGGGCCGTCGCGGCATGGAGCGCGACCGGGACGTGGTCGTGGGCTTCGTCGAGACCCACGGCCGCGCCCGCACCGCGGCCCTCCTGGAGGGCATGGAGGTGATCCCGCGCAGGACGCTGGTCTATCGCGGGGCCACCTTCACCGAGCTGGACGTGGACGCCGTCATCGAGCGCAAGCCGAAGATCGCGCTGATCGACGAGCTGGCCCACACCAACGTGCCCGGCTCCAGGAACGTCAAGCGCTGGCAGGACATCGACGACATCCTGGACGCCGGGATCGACGTCATCTCGACGGTGAACATCCAGCACCTGGAGTCCGTCAACGACGTCGTCCAGGAGATCACCGGAATCCCGCAGCGCGAGACCGTCCCCGACGAGGTGGTGCGCCGCGCCGACCAGGTCGAGCTGGTCGACATGTCGCCGGAGGCGCTGCGCCGCCGCATGGCCCACGGCAACGTGTACATGCCCGAGAAGGTCGACGCCGCCCTGTCGAACTACTTCCGCGTCGGCAACCTCACGGCCCTCCGCGAGCTCGCCCTTCTCTGGGTCGCGGGAAAGGTCGACGACCAGCTCGACCGCTACCGCGCCGAGCACGGCATCGCCACCACCTGGGAGACCCGGGAACGCGTCGTGGTCGCGCTGACCGGCGGCCCGGAAGGCGACACGCTGGTACGCCGGGCGGCCCGCATCGCCGCCCGCACCAAGGGCGCCGACCTGCTGGCCGTCCACGTCACCAGCGCCGACGGGCTGGCCGGCGGCGACCCGGCCAACCTGGCCCGCCAGCGCACGCTGGTCGAGAGCATGGGCGGCACCTACCACCAGGTCGTCGGCGACGACATCCCCCAGGCGCTGCTCGACTTCGCCCGCGGCGTCAACGCCACCCAGCTCGTCCTCGGAGCGTCGAGGAGAGGCCGCTTCGCGCAGATCTTCTCCCGGGGCGTCGGAGTGGAGACCACGGCCCTGTCCGGCTCCATCGACGTCCACATGATCACCCACGAGGAGGTCAACCAGGGGCGCAGGCGTCCCGAACGCTCGCGGGCCGCGTTGACCAGGAAGCGCCGCCTGACGGGCTGGGCGCTGGCGGTGGCCGGGATGCCGCTGCTCACGGCCCTGCTCGCGCCGTTCAGGGACGTGCTGTCGCTGCCCAGCGAGATCCTGTTCTTCCTCTGCCTGACCGTCGGGGTCGCGCTGGCCGGCGGCATGTGGCCGGCCGTCACCGCGGCCGTCGGCGGATCGCTGCTGCTCAACTGGTTCTTCACGCCGCCGATCGGCGAGTTCACCATCAACGATCCGGAGAACCTGTTCGCGCTGGTCGTGTTCGTGCTGGTCGCGGCGGCGGTCAGCTCGATCGTGGACCTGGCCGCCCGCCGTACCAGACAGGCCGCCCGCGCGAGCGCGGACGCCGAGGCGCTGTCCACGCTGGCCGGGCACGTGCTGCGCGGCGAGGCGGCGCTGCCGTCGCTGCTCGGCCGCCTGCGCGAGACGTTCGGGCTGGACTCGGTCACCCTGCTCGAACGCCTCGGCGAGCCCACCCCGGACGACCAGTCCGAGCCCGCCGCCTGGCGCATCATCGCCACCACCGGCCAGTCCCCGTGCACGAACCCCGGCGCGGCCGACACCGACGTGCAGATCAACGACCGGCTCGTGCTCGCCGCCCGCGGCCGGCTGCTGGACGCCAGCGACCGGCGGGTGCTGGAGGCGTTCGCCGCCGAAGCCGCCGTCGCGCTGCGGCAGGAACGCCTTGAGGAGGAGGCCGAGCAGGCCAAGCCGCTGGCCGAGGCCGACAAGATGCGCACCGCCCTGCTGGCCGCCGTCAGCCACGACCTGCGCACCCCGCTGGCCGCCGCCAAGGCCTCCGTCGACAGCCTGCGCAGCGCCGACATCGACTGGTCTCCCCAGGACCGCGACGAACTGCTCGACACCGCCCATGAATCGCTGGGCCGCCTCGACCGGCTGGTGGAGAACCTGCTCGACATGAGCCGCCTGCAGGCCGGAGTCCTCGGCCTGGCGCTCCAGCCGGTCGCCCTGGAAGAGGTCGTGCCCCGGGCGATCGACGACCTCGGATCGCTGCGCGACCGCGTCGAGGGCGACATCTCCATCGAACTCCCCGAGATCGTCGCCGACCCCGCCCTGCTGGAGCGCGTCCTGGTCAACCTGATGACCAACGCCGTCCGCCACAGCCCCGCCGGCCGGAAGGTGCTCATCACCGCCAGCTGGCACGACGAGCAGGTGGAGATCCGCGTCATCGACCGCGGTCCCGGCATCCCGCCCGAGGCCCGCGACCGGGTCTTCCAGCCGTTCCAGCGGCTCGGCGACCGTGACAACGGCACGGGCGTCGGCCTCGGGCTCGCGCTCTCCCGCGGCCTGACCGAGGCCATGGGCGGCACGCTCATACCGGAAGAGACACCAGGGGGAGGTCTCACCATGACCGTCCAGATGCCCATCTCATCCCAGGCGGTGACAGCATGACCAAGATCCTCGTCGTCGACGACGAACCGCAGATCCTGCGGGCCCTGCGCATCAACCTGGCCGCCCGCCAGTACGAGGTCGCCGTCGCCGAGAACGGCTCCTCCGCGCTGCGCGAAGCCGCCGAATGGCATCCCGACCTCGTCGTGCTCGACCTCGGCCTGCCCGACATCGACGGCGTCGACGTCATCCACGGCCTGCGCGGCTGGACCCGGATCCCGATCGTGGTGCTGTCCGGCCGGGCCGGGAACCAGGACAAGATCGACGCGCTGGACGCCGGCGCCGACGACTACGTGACGAAACCGTTCAGCATCGAGGAGTTCCTGGCCCGCATCCGGGCCGTCTCCCGCCGCGCCGCCATCCACGAGGCCGAGCTGGCCAGCATCCAGATCGGCGACCACACGGTCGACCTCGTCGGCAAGACCATCTCCGGTGGCCAGCGGCTCACCCCCACCGAATGGCACATCCTGGAGATCCTGCTGCGCAACCCCGGCAAGCTCATCCCCCAGCGCTACCTGCTGACGGAGGTGTGGGGCAGCAAGCACGTCAAGGAGACCCACTACCTGCGCCAGTACATGGCCCAGTTGCGCAAGAAGTTCGAACGCGACCCGGCCCATCCGGTCCACCTGATCACCGAGCCGGGCATGGGCTACCGCTTCACCCCATGACGCGGCTCGGAGTTGACAACAGGTGATCTCCTGCAACACTCTTTCACTATTCGATTAGAGAAAGGGTGTTGCGGTGATCGAGTTCCACCTCGACCGCGGCTCGGGAGTGTCGACGTACCTCCAGCTCGTCCACCAGGTCAAGCAGGCTCTCAGGCTCGGCACGCTGCGGCCGGGCGACCAGCTGCCCACCGCCCGCGAGGTGGTCGAGAGCCTGGCCATCAACCCCAACACCGTGCTCAAGGCCTACCGCGAGCTGGAGCGGGACGGTCTGGTCGAAGGGCGGCCGGGCATGGGGACATTCGTGCTGCAGAGCGTCACAGGCGCGACGCTCGTCGCGCACACCCGATTGCGGCGTGACCTGGAGAGGTGGGTACGCGAGGCACGCGAGGCCGGGCTCGACCAGGAGGACCTGAGAGCGCTGGTCACCGTTGTCCTCGCGGACTCCCAGAAGGGCGGCCCAGGGAAGGGCGCGAAGGAAGGCGCGGCGTGAGGCCGGCGCTGGAGACGAACGGGCTGGGTGTGCGGTACCGCCGCTCCTGGGCGTTGCGTGACTGTTCGTTGTCGATCCCGGCCGGGCGCGTGGCCGCGCTCGTGGGACCGAACGGCGCGGGCAAGACCACGCTGATGCACGCCGCCGTCGGCATGCTCAAGCCCACGTGCGGCAGCGTCGTGGTGCACGGCGAGGTGGCGTTCGTGGCCCAGGACAGGCCGCTGACCGAGAGGTTCACCGCCGCCGAGATGCTCGCCTTCGGCCGCCGGGTGAACTCCCGATTCGACGACGGCGCCGCCCATGACCGGCTCGGCCGGCTGGGTGTGCCGCTGGATCGGAAGGTGGGCGTCCTGTCGGGCGGGCAGCGGGCGCAGGTGGCGATCACGCTGGCGATGGCCCGGCGGCCCGACCTTCTCGTGCTGGACGAGCCGCTGGCCAACCTCGACCCCCTCGCCAGGCACGATGTGATGCGCTCGATCATGGCGGAGGTGGCCGAGCGGGAGCTGACCGTGCTGCTGTCCTCGCACGTGGTCGCCGACATCGAGGAGACCTGTGACTGGCTGGTCATGCTGAACGACGGGCAGGTGCAGGTGAGCGGCGACATCGAGGAGTTACTGGCCGGCCATTACGTCCTCACCGGGCCCACCGAGTCGGCCGGGCCGATGGCGGCCGGAACCGCGATCGTGAGCGCGAGCCATGCCGGGAGGCAGGCCGAGCTCCTCGTCAGGGGCGAGCCCGCCCCCGACCCGCGCGGGCAGGCGCGGCGGGCCGGGTTGGCCGATCTCGTCATGGGATATCTGCGCAGCCCCGAGTCGGCGGCGCTGCCCGGCCCGGAGCACGTGATCCGGCGGTAGCGCCCGGACGGGCTGCGATCCCCCTTTTGTGTGACATCCGGACGCCCGGGGGCGACACGTACGGTTCGGCTATGGCACACCCTTCCTGGGCTCCGAGCCGGCGCATGGCCCCGCGTACCCCCTATGAGGAGGTTGTCGCGGACATCTGGCGCGACATCCTCGGCTCTTCGCACCTGAGCGTGTTCGACGACTTCTTCGAGCTGGGCGGGCACTCGCTGCTGGCGCCCAAGGTGGTGGCGCGGATCAGGAAGATCCTGGGTGTGCGGGTCTCGGTGAAGGAGTTCTTCGCCACCCCCACCGTGGCCGGGCTGGCGGCGGCGGTGGTGGCCGCGCGCTCGTCGTCGGAGGGTTCCGCCGTCGAGCCGCGTACGGCTGAGGCCGAGCCCGTGTTGTCGTTCGACCAGGAGCGGTTGTGGCTGGAGAACCAGCTCCGGCCGGGTACCGCCTACAACGTGCACGGGCGGCGGCGGCTGGTGGGGCCGCTCGACGTGGCGGCGATGGAGGCGAGCATCCGCGCGATCCTGGTCCGGCACGAGACGTTGCGTACCCGCTTTCCGACCGTGGACGGGCGGCCGGTCCAGGTGGTGGACGATCTCGGCGCCGGCTGGGGGCTGGAGGTCGTCGAGGGCGCCGATCTCGACGAGGCGCGCCGGCTGGCGGACGAGCAGGCGACCACTCCGTTCGACCTGGCGCGGGGGCCGTTGTTCCGGTGCCTGCTGGTCAAGCTGAGCGACACCGAGCACGTGCTGGCCGTCACGATGCACCACATCGTCTCCGACGCCTGGTCGGTCGGGCTGTTCGTGCGTGAGTTGTCGGCGTTGTACGAGGCCGGTGGCGACGTGGAGCGGGCGGAGCTGGCCGAGCTGCCGATCCAGTACCGGGACTACGCGGTGTGGCAGCGGGCGGCGCTGGCGGGCGAGGCGCTCCAGCGAGAGGTGGGCTACTGGCGCGAGCATCTGGCCGACGCGCCACCGCCGCTGGCGTTGCCGCTGGCGCGGCGATTCTCCCCGGCCAGGGGAGCGCGGGGTGAGCGGCTGCGGTTCGATCTGTCGCCGCAGGAGACCGGTGAGCTGCACGAGTTGTGCCGCAAGCACGGTGTGACGCCGTTCATGGTGCTGCTGGCGAGCCTGGCCGCCACGCTGGGCCGCTGGTCCGGGCAGCGGGACGTGGTGATCGGCGTGCCGGTCGCCGGGCGTACGGACGAAGGCACCGATCGGTTGATCGGGTTCTTCGTCAACACGCTGCCGTTCCGGGTGGACCTGTCGGGCGAGCCGACGTTCGCCGACCTGCTGACCCGGGTGCGCCAGGTCGCGCTGGACGGGTACGCGCACTCCGACGCGCCGTTCGACGTGCTGGTGAAGGAGCTGCGGGTGCCACGGGACCCGGGCCGGACGCCGCTGTTCCAGGTGCTGCTCAACGTGATCGGGAGTCCGGTGGCGGAGGAGATCACCGGCGTCGCGGTCGAGCCGATGGAGATGCCCGCGTTGGACAGCAAGTTCGATCTCATGATCAGCGCGCAGGAGGTCGGGGAGGCGCTGCAGATCCACCTCGAGTTCAACGCCGAGCGGTACCGGTCGGCGATGATGCGGGTGTTGATGGAGCAGCTGCGGGTGTTCCTGCACGCCGTGGTGGAGGATCCCGGCCGGGGGCTGCTGGACTACCCGCCGGACGCGGCCGGGAAGACGGCCGCCGGTGACTGGCCTGCCGTGGCGCCGCATCTGGCGGTGGACTGGTTCGCGCAGGGGCGGGATCGGGTCGCGGTGATCGACCGGGACGGCGAGCGGAGCTATCGGTGGATCAGCCGCGCGGCCGATCGGGTGGCTCGCGTGGTGTCGGAGCGTGCGGCGTCGCAGATGGAGCACTTCGGGGTGGTACGGCGGGACTCGGCGGCCTTCGTGGCGGCTGTCCTCGGATGCGGGAAGGCAGGCGTGACCTTCTCGGTGATCGAGGAGGCGGGGCCGGTCGCGGCACGGTATCTCGGGGTTTCCACGGTGGTGGACGTGCTCCCGGGCAGCGAGGCGGATGTCGATCTGAGCCCGATCTTCGCCGAAATATCCGGCAACGACGGCGGAAGTGTGACCGGAGACGCGGACGGGCCGGATCCGGGGCGGCCGGAGGACGGGAAGCCGGGTCAGGAGGGGCCGGGCGCACGGCCGGAGGCTGACTGGGCGGTGCGGAGGTTCGGGCTGGAGGAGGATGACCGGTTCGCGGTGTTGTCGGCCCTGCCCGGTCACCTGGTGTCGGCGATGTCCAGCGCGTTCGGCGCCGGAGGGGCGCTGCTGCTGCCGGAGCGCGGCGACCTGTCCCTGCTGAGGGAGCACGCGGCCACGGTCGCCTACCTGACCCCGGCGATCCTGCGCGGCCTGGACGCTGCCCGCGAGACGCTCCCGGCGCTCCGCCACGCGTTCGTGGAGAACTCCGGCGACCTGATCTCCCACGACCTGGTGGCGCTGCGCCGCCTGTCGCCCGGATGCCGGGGTGTCGGCGTCTACCGGGTAAGCCGCGACGGGCGGCCGGTCGCCGTCTATCCGGTCCCGGCCGACTGGCAGCCGCAGGACGCAGGCGTGCGGGTGCCGCTGAGCGGCGGTCCGGCCGACGACCGGGCCGAGCTGCGGCACGCCGGCGATCAGCTCGCCGCCGTGGGCGAGGTGGCCGAGCTCTGCTCCGGCTCCCAGCACTTCGGCGACCTGGCCCGCCGCTGGATCGACGGCACGCTGGAGTTCGTCGGCCGGGCGGACGCCGATCCCGTCGAGACGCTGGCCGCGCTGCGCGACGGTCCGGACATCCGGGACGCGCTGGTGACCGAGCATGTCGCGGCGGACGGCAGGATTGTGCTGGTCTGCTACCTCACCGGCCCCGACCCGGCGCTCGGCACCGTCAAGATCCGCCAGTACCTCCTCACGGTGCTGTCCGACGCCTTGATGCCCGAGCACCTGTTCATCCTGGATGAGCTGCCCCGCACCCGCGACGGCGACTACGACCTCGACGCGCTCCCCATCCCCGACGACGACGGCGACCCGGTCGACGACTATGCGCCGCCGAGCACGCCGATCGAACACCGTCTCGTCGCGATCTTCGAGGAGCTGCTCGGCGTGGAGCGGGTCGGCGTCCACGACACGTTCTTCGAGCTGAGCGGCTTCTCGCTGCTGGCCACCCAGCTCGCCTCGCGCATCCGTGACACGTTCGGCATCGAGCTGTCGCTGCGGGACGTCTTCGGCTCGCCGACGGTGGAGAGCCTGGCCCAGTTGATCGTCCGCGCTCAGGGAGAGCTGTACGGCGCCGACGACCTCGAAGCGCTGCTGAACGAGATCGAGTCGGCCGGACCGGGAGCTTGAGGACGATGACCCAGGAAACCGAGCACCACACGCCGCTGGGCGCGACGGGCTGGATGCTGTGGCGCGAATGCGCGCTGCGCAGCACGGGGTTCCCGGCCGCGTGGTTCGCCGAGCTGTGCGACGCCGAGCTGGCCGCCGCGGCGGACCACCTGGATGAGCGCGCTCCGGCCACCCAGCAGCAGTGGGAGAAGGTCTGGGCCGCCGCCACCGACCGGCTGACCGCCGTCATGCGCCGGGCGTCCACCGATCCCCTGTTCCGCGAGGCGGTGGCCTGGCAGAACCCGCAGGTCGTCCGGGTCTGCCTGGACAAGGTGGCCGCCGGTGAGCCGCGCTCGCACCGCGAGGGCCGCCGCCACGAGCTCACCATCACGACGTACCTGCAGCGCTACTCCCTCAAGAACGACACCGTCGGCTTCTTCGGCCCGCTGGGCTGGGCCAGGATCGGCGCGGATGACACCGGCCTGGAAATGACTCCGGGGCCCGGGTTGCTGTCCCGGCGCACCGCCTACTTCGAGGGCTGGGCGATCGACGCCGTGGCGGAGACGCTCGCGGCGCGTCCCGAGGTGTGGCCCTGGCTGCGTCCCACGACGGACGCGGCGGCGACGCTCACCGGAGGGGTGCTCCGGCTGCCGTTCCGCAAGCCGGTCCCGCTGCGGGCCGCCGAGCTGCGTGTCCTCGGACGCTGCGACGGCCGCCGCACCGTGCGCGACCTCGCGGGCGACCCGCCGGATCCGGCGATCGTCGCCGTCCTGCTACGGCTGTGCGAGCTCGGCGCGGTGCGCGTCGACCTGAACGGCAAGCTGGTCACCTGGCCCGAGCGGGAGCTGGCCGAGCGCGTCGACCTGATCGCCGACGCCGCGGTACGCGCCCGCGCCCGGTCCTCGCTGGACGAGCTGGTCGGCGCGCGTGACGCCGTGTCGGCCGCGGCGGGGGACGCGGAGCGGCTCATGGCGGCGCAGGGCGAGCTGGCCGAGACGTTCGAGCGGATCACCGGCCGGCAGGCCACCCGCCGCTCCGGTGGCGTGTACGCCGGCCGTACCCTCGTCTATGAGGACACCGTCCGCGACCTCAACGTGCGGCTGGGACGGAGGGTGACCGACGCGCTGGCCGCGCCGCTCGGACTGGTGCTGGACAGCGCGAGGTGGCTGACCGATGCCGTCGCCGAGCGCTACGAGGCCCGGGCGCGCGAGTCGTTCGACCGCGAGACGGCCCGCACGGGCTCTGCCACAATGCCGCTGCTGCAACTGCTGACCTCGGTCATGCCGGAGCTGGGCAGGCTCACGCTGACGCCGGGGTCGGAGATCGTGGACGAGGTCGTGGAGGAGTTCCGGCGGCGCTGGCGGCGGGTGATCGAGCTGCCGCCGGAAAAGTTCGGCTCGACGCGGGAGCTCCGGTTCACCGCCGGGGAGCTCGCCGGCCGGGTGGCCGCGGAGTTCGCCACGGGCGTGCCGCGCTGGAGCGCCGCGCACTGGTTCTCGCCGGACCTCATGCTCCTCACCGCCGACGAGGACGCGCTGGCCCGCGGCGACGTGGACTTCGTGCTCGGCGAGCTGCACTGCTCGGCCAACACGCTGGAGAACAAGGTATTCGTCAACCAGCACCCGGACCCGCGCCGCCTGCACGAGGCCGCCGTCGCCAGCGGCCTGGACGAGCGCGTCGTGGTCGTCCCGCGCGCCGACTCGCCGCTGGCCACCACGCGGATGTCGCGGGCCGACGAGATGATGCTGTCCGGCTACACCTACCTGTGCATCGGCGCCGAGTCGTTCGAGCCGCCACCGGAGTCTCCGCTGGTCTCCGTGCTGGACCTGGTGGTGGAGCGGCGCGGGAACGATCTCGTCGTGCGGCATCGCTCCGGACACGGCCGCGAGCACACGTTCACGGAGGCCGCGGGCGACCTGTTCAGCTCGCTGGTCGTCGACGCGTTCAAGCCGTTCGGCGGCGCGGCGCACAGCCCGCGCATCACCGTCGACCGGCTGGTCGTCAATCGCGAGGCGTGGACGTTCCCGGCCGCCGACGTGGCCTGGGCCTTCGTCAAGGACGAGCGGCGGCGTTACGTGCAGGGACGACGCTGGCGCGCTCAGTGCGGCCTGCCGGAACGTGGCTTCGTCAGGGTGCCGACCGAGCGCAAGCCGATGGCCGTGGACTTCAGGAGCCTGTCGCTGGTGAACCTGCTCGGCAAGTCCATCCGCCGTAGCGCCGAAACCGGGTCCGGTACGGTCACGATCTCGGAGATGCTGCCGGACATCGACCGCCTGTGGCTGCGCGACGCCCGCGGCGCCCGTTACACCGCCGAGCTGCGCATCGTCGCGATGAAGCGGCCTTAGGGGTACGGCAGGGCAGCCCGGTCGACCTTGCCGGTGGTGGACAGCGGAATCGCCGGCAGGGTCTCGTACCGGGCGGGCACCATGTAGGCGGGCAACACCGTCCCGCACTCGTCCCGCACCAGCTTGGCGTCATAGCCGTCGCCCGCGACCACATAGGCGATCAGGAGATCCCCGAGCGTGCGATCGGCGACCAACCGCACCACCGCGTCCCGGACCCCCGTGCACCCGCGCAACACCGTCTCGATCTCCCCGAGCTCGACGCGCAGCCCGCGCAGCTTCACCTGCCGGTCGGCCCGCCCGAGGTACTGCAACTCGCCGTCACCCGTACGCCGGGCCAGATCCCCCGACCGGTACCAGCGCACGCCGTCCGCGACGACGAACCGCTCGGCCGTCAGGTCGTCACGGCCCAGGTACCCCACGCCGACCCCGCCGCCGGACACCCACATCTCGCCGGTCTCGCCGTCCGGCACCGCCACGCCGTGCGCGTCGCGGAGCACGACGTCCAGATGCGGGAGCGGGCGGCCGATCGGCGAGCGGCCGGGGCCCCGCAACGCGGCCTGGTCGAGCTCCTTGAAGGTGACGTGCACGGTGGTCTCGGTGATCCCGTACATGTTGACCACGACCGGCCGGCCGTCCTCGGGCAGCGCGGCCAGGAAGGCGGCGGTGACGTCCAGGTCCACGGCGTCCCCGCCGAAGATCACATAGCGCAGCGGCAGCGGTGGCCGTCCCGCGTCGGCGTGCGTCTCCACCAGCACGCGGAACACCGGCGGCACCTGGTTGAGCACGCTCACCCCCTCCCGGATCAGCAGGTCCAGGAACTCCACCGGATCCACGGAGGTCTCGGCGTCCACGATCACCAGGGTCGCTCCCGTGGCCAGCGCCCCCCACAGCTCCCACACCGAGAAGTCGAAGTTGATCGAGTGGAACAGCGTCCACCGGTCGTCGGCCCCGACGTCGAACAGCGGCAGCGCGCCGTCGAGCAGGCTCAGCACGTTCGCGTGGGTGAGCACGCAGCCCTTCGGCCGCCCGGTGGAGCCGGAGGTGTAGATCACGTAGGCGAGGTCGGCGGGGGTCAGCGCGGGCAGCCCGTCCGCCGGAGCCGGCTCGTGACCCCAGACCGGCACATCGCCGCCCACCGTGTACCGAATCCCGGATTCGTCCACCATGAGCCGCAACCGCTCGGCCGGATACCCCGGATCGAGCGGCACGTACGCCGCGCCCGCCAGCATGATTCCGAGCACCGCCACCGGAACGTCGGCCGACCGGCTCACCCGCAGCCCCACCAGCTCCCCGCGCCGCACACCCCGGCGCACGAGCTCGGCGGCGAGCCCCCGGGCCGCGGCGTCCAGCTCCGCGTAGGTCAGGCGCTCCGCGCCGCAGACGATCGCGACCCGGTACGGCTGCCGCGCGCACACCTCAGCGAACAACGCGGGAAGCGAGTCGTTCACAGGAGCACCCCGTCACCCGTCACCAGCTCCGCCACCGACGTCCCCGGCCGCGCGACGACCGCCCGCAGCAGCGTGAGGTAGCGATCCAGCATCCCGCGCACGGTCGCCGCGTCGAACAGATCCGTGCTGTACTCCAGCAGCACCGTGATCGTCTCCTCACGCGGCCCGGAGCCCGCGTCCTGGAAGCGGTCCTCGGCATGCGGGATGATCACCGCGTTCAGGTCGAACTTGGCCGAGCGGTTGTGCGCGTTCAGCACCTCCAAGCGCACGTCGGGCAGCCGCAGCCGCGGCATCGGCGTGTCGAGGAAGCTGAACATCACCTGGAACAACGGCGTGTGGCTCAGGCTCCGCGCCGGTCGCAGGTGCTGGACGAGCTTCTCGAACGGCATGTCCTGGTGCGCGTACGCCTCCAGGCAGGTGTCACGGACCCGCTCCAGCAGCTCCGGGAACGCCGGGTCCCCGGACAGGTCCACCCGCAGCAGAACGGTGTTGATCATCATGCCGAGCAGGTTCTCCAGCTCGGCCCGCTGCCGGTTGGCGATACCGCTGCCGACGACGATGTCCTGCTGGCGGCTGTCGCCGTACAACAGCATCGCGAACACCGCGAACATGGTCATGAACAGGGTGGCGTCGTGGTCCCGCCCGAGCTCGCGCAGTCGCCGCGCGAGGCCGTCCTCGATGACCAGGACCTCCTCACCGCCGCGCAACGTCGACTCGGCGGGCCTGGGCCGGTCGGTGGTGAGTCGCAGCAGGGGCGGCGCGCCGTCGAGCCGGCCGCGCCAGAAGTCCAGCAGGGTCGTCAACCGCTCCCCCGCGATCGCGCGGCGCTGCCAGAGCGCGAAGTCGGCGTACTGGACGGGCAGCTCGGGCAGGCGTGGCTCGCGGCCGGTGGCGTGCGCCTCGTACAGCTCCAGGAAGTCGCGCAGGAACACCCCTTGCGCCCATCCGTCGTGGATCATGTGGTGCTCCACCATGACCAGCACGTACTCCTCGGCCGCCAGCCGGACCAGGGACACGCGCAGCAGCGGGCCCTCCGCCAGGTCGAACGGCTCCTGTCCCGCGGCCAGGATGTAGTCGCGGATCCACGCGTCGCGCTCGTGCTCGGGCAGCCCGGTCCGGTCGAGCGTGGTCACCGGGATGCCGCGTGGCTCGTGCACGTGCTGCACCGGCTCGCCGTCGAAGTCGGGGAAGGTCGTGCGGAGGATCTCGTGCCTGACCTCCAGGTCGGCCAGCGCCCGGGTGACCGTCTCCAGGTTCACCTTGCCGTACAGGCGCATGGCCCGGGGGACGTTGTAATTGGTGCTGTCCGGCTCGACCTGCTGCAGGAACCAGATACGTTCCTGGACGAACGACAGGGGCAGCGGCTGGTCCCGCGGGGCGGGCGGCACCGGCCCGGACCGGGTGGGTGCGGCGCCGGGAAGG
Organism: Nonomuraea sp. NPDC052116; assembly: GCF_040680035.1. Lineage (NCBI taxonomy): Bacteria > Bacillati > Actinomycetota > Actinomycetes > Streptosporangiales > Streptosporangiaceae > Nonomuraea > Nonomuraea sp. NPDC052116. Next base: position 27,144 of record NZ_JBFAWA010000036.1, read on the forward strand.
CGGGCCGCGAGGGCGGCGAGCGTGGGCGACTCGAAGACCGCGCGCAACGGCAGGTCCAGCCCGAGGGTGTCGGCCACGCGGGCCAGCACCTTGGTGGCCTGCAGCGAGTGGCCGCCGAGCGCGAAGAAGTCGTCGTGCCGCCCCACCTCCGGCACTCCCAGCACCTCGCGCCAGATCTCCGCCAGCGCGCGCTCCTCCGGCGTCCGCGGCGGCTCGGCCGGGCGCTCCCGCACGGGGACGGGGTCGGCCATGGGCAGCCCGGCGTAGTCGATCTTGCCGTTGACGGTCCGGGGAAGCGCGGCCAGGGGGACGTAGTGGGCCGGAACCATGTACCCGGGGAGGACGGCACGCAGAGACGCGCGCAGTTCCTCGGCGGGCAGGGCAGGCGTCACGTAGGCGATCAGGTGCTCTCGCAGGATCACCGCCGCGTCGGCGACGCCGGGCAGGCGGCGCAGCGCCGACTCGATCTCGCCGAGCTCGACGCGGTAGCCGTTCAGCTTGATCTGGCGGTCGGCGCGGGCCACGAACGCCAGCGAGCCGTCCGGCAGGTGCCTGACCAGGTCTCCCGTCCGGTACAGCCGCCCGCCCGCGGGGCCGAACGGGTCGGCCACGAACCTCTCCGCCGTCAGCGCCGGCCGATCGAGATAGCCGTGGGCCAGCCCGATGCCACCCAGATACAGCTCACCCACCACTCCGGCCCGCACCGGCCGGCACGCCTCGTCGAGCACGTAGGCGCGGGTGTTCGCGATCGGACGGCCGATGGGGGCCGCGGCGCCCGTCAGCTCGCCGGACGTGGCCACGATCGTGGCCTCCGTGGGCCCGTAGGTGTTGACCAGCCGCACCCGGTCGCCGGCCCGTCCCAGCCAGGCCGCGACCCGGTCCGGCAGCGCGCGCTCGCCACCGATGATGACGAGCCTCAGGGTTTCCGGCAGTACGGCTTCGCCGTCCTCCAGCGCTCCCACCAGGTCGTGCCAGAAGGCGGTCGGCAGGTCGAGCACGGTCACCGCCTCCGCCGCGCAGGCCCGCAGGAACCCGGCCGGGTCGGCCAGCATGCGGTCCGTGCGCAGGACCAGGCAGGCTCCTTGCGCCAGGGCGGGGTAGATCTCCTCGGCGCTGGCGTCGAACCCGATCGAGGCGAACTGGAGGATCCGGTCGGCCGGGCTGATCCCGTACATCTCGGCAGCGTGCAGCGTGTGGTTGGTCAGGGCCGCGTGCGGGACCGCCACCCCCTTCGGCGTCCCCGTCGAGCCCGAGGTGTAGATCACGTAGGCCGTGTCGGAGGGCTTCACCCGGGGCGGCGTCGTCGGCTGCCGCCGGATCTCCGGCCGGTCCACGTCGAGCAGGATCACCGGGGCTTCCGGCAGCTTGTCTCTCAGGGCGCGCTCGCTCAGCACGCCCGTCACGGAGGCGTCGGCGAAGGCGGTGGCGACCCGCTCCGGGGGGTTGAGGGGATCGAGCGGGACATAGGTCGCACCTGCCTTGACGACCGCGAGCAGCGCCTCGACCATGGCCGGGCCCTTGTCCAGATATATCCCCACCCGTGCGCCCGGGGTGACCCCCCTCTCGCCGAGCAGGTGCGCGAGCTGGTTGGCGCGCTCGTCCAGCTCCCGATAGGAGACCCGCTCGCCGCCCGCCACGACGGCCGTCGCGTCCGGCGTCCGGGCGGCCTGCCGTTCGAACAGCTCCGCCACGGTCGTGCTCGTGTCCACGGCGCGATCCGTGGCGTTCCACTCCCGCAGGACCCGCACGCGCTCGGCCCCCGTCGCGGGCAGCAGCGTGCCGAGCCGGGTCTCCGGATCGCCGGCGGCGGCCTCCAGCAGCGTCAGGAAGGTCTCCGCGAACCGCTCCGCCCCCGGGCCGTCGAACACGCTGGTCCGGTATCGGAGCAGGCCGCGGACCTCGCCGTCGATCTCGGACAGCGACACCTCCACGTCGAACGCGCTCTGCCGGGGTTCGACCGGCAGCGACTCGGCCACCAGACCGCCGCCGAACGCTCTGCGCACCCCCGCGTGGCCGAGCAGCACCGCGGGGAAGCGCGCCAGGTCGGCGGCGTTCGGCTGGTTGAACACGAACATCGTCTGGAACAACCCGCGGCGCGCGTGCCGCTCGGCCAGGAGCGCGCTGGGCAGGCTCTGGTGCTCGATCGCGCCGATGACCTGGCTTCTGGTCTCCTTCAGCAGGTGCCGGAAGGTGAGCCGTCCGTCGGCGCGGCTTCTGATCGGCACCGGGTTCATGAGGTAGCCGACGATCTCCGCGAAACCCGGTCCGGTGCGGGCGGCCACCGGCGTGCCGACCACGATGTCATCCTGGCCCGTCAGCCGGTGCAGCAGTGCCTGGAAACCGGCGAGCAGCAGCACGTTCAGCGTGACGCCTTCTGCCGCCGCGCATCGCTTCAGCCTGCCGATCAGCGCGCTGTCGATCGTGAAATGCCGGGCCTGACCGCGATCCGACGCATTGTGCGCGTTCCAGGACGCGAGCTCCAGCGGAGGAGCGCCTTCGCCGATCCGCCGGCTCCAGTAGCGATCCAGCTCACGTCCGGCCGGGCCGGAGAGCAGCGCGTCCTGCCACGCGAGCACGTCCATGACGTCCGCGCCGGGCGGTGCGAGCTCGGCGGGCGGGCCGCCCGCCCGTTCCGTGTACAGCGCCGCGAGCTCACGGCCGAGGATCATCGTCGACCAGAAGTCCGTCACGATATGGTGCGCCGTCACCAGGACCACGTGCTCGTCGCTCGCACGCCGGTACAGGCGCAGTCGCACGAGCGGGCCGGAGGCGAGGTCGAACGGCCGGTGGGCGTCCTCGGCCAGCCGCGCCCGCAGCGCCTCGTCGTCGAGCCCGTCCACCTCGACGTGCTCGAAGGCTCCCGGCAGGTTCGGCAGGGTCACCCGTACGGGCTCGCCGTCCTTGCCGGCGAAGGCCGCCCGCAGCGCGTCGTGCCGGGACACGAGCGCGTCGAAGGCCGCCCGCAGCCCGAGCGGGTCGAGCGGGCCGCTCAGCCGGAACGCCGCCACCGTGGTGTGCGCGGTGCTCTCCGGTGCCAGCTGCTGCAGGAACCACAGGGTGCGCTGGCCTGGGGTGAGCCGCGTCGTCGTCCCAGGTGCCGCCGGTGCCGTGGTGTGCGGGTCCGGTACGGCCTCACCGTCCGCGGACGCGGCGATCCGGGTGGCGACCTCGGACAGCGCGGCGCCGCTGAGGATGTCGGCGAGCGGCAGGCGCAACCCCAGCTCGGTCTCGACCTCCTGCCGGAGTTGCTGCGCGCCCAGCGAGTCCAGCCCGGCGGCCAGCAGCGGCAGGTCCGGCGTCAGGTCGTCGGCGGGCACGGCGCAGAGGACGGCGAGCCGGGCACGCAGGTAGTCCTGGACGGCCCCGGCCCGCCGGTCGCCGGGCATGGCGAGCAGTTCCTCCCGGGTGACGGCGGCGGACACGTCCGTCGCGTCGGGGTCGCTTTCGCTCCTGCCGATCTCGGGCAGGTCGCCTGCCAGCAGTCGCTGACGACAGGCGTCACGCCGTACCTTGCCGCTGGTGGTCTTGGGCAGAGCGCCGGCGGGGATGGCCACGACCAGGCCGGCGTTCACCCCGTGCTCCTCCGCGACCCGGTGGCGGATCGAGCTGGAGACGGCGGCGATGTCCACGTCACCGGCGTCCCTGGCGAGCTCGTACACCAGAGCGAGCCGGTCCTCGACGAGGAAGGCGGCGACCCCGCCGGGACGCACGGCCGGGTGGGCCCGCTCGGCGGTGGCCTCGAGGTCCTGGGGGTAGTGGTTGCGGCCCCGGATGATGATCAGGTCCTTGATCCGGCCGGTGACCACGAGCTCGCCGTCGCGCAGGAAGCCGAGGTCGCCGCTCCGGAGGTAGCCCGAACCAGAGGCGAGCCGCGCCTGGAAGACCTCGCGGCTCAGGTCGGGACGGCCCCAGTAGCCTCCAGCCACGCTGGGGCCGCGTACCCAGATCTCGCCGACCTGGCCGGGCGGGCAGGGGCGGCAGGTGCCGGGGTCGACGATCTCGACGCTCTGGTCGGGTGCGCTTCGGCCGCTGCCGACCCGGTCGTCCGCGGAGTCGTCCACGGAGTCGTCCGCAGAGTCGTCCACAGAGGAGGCGAAGCCGCCGGTGACGATGAGCGTGGCCTCGGCGAGGCCGTAACAGGGGAGGAAGGACTCCTTGGAGAAGCCGGCGGGTGCGAAGGCGTCGGCGAAGCGTTCGAGGGTGGCGCGGCGGACGGGTTCGGCGCCGTTGAAGGCGACCCGCCAGGAGCTGAGGTCCAGGCGGTCCCGCTCGCTCGCCGTGGTCTTGCGCACGCACAGGTCGTAGGCGAAGTTGGGGCCGCCGCTGACCGTCACGCCCACCCGTGACAGCGTCTCCAGCCAGCTCAGCGGCCGCCGCAGGAAGTCGAGGGGAGACATGAGCCAGACGGGGAAGCCCGCGTAGAGCGGCTGGAGGAGGCCGCCGATCAGGCCCATGTCGTGGTAGGGAGGCAGCCAGCTCATGCCGCGGCTGTCCGCGGTGGTGCCGAAGAACTCGTGGATGAGCCGGGAGTTGTGCAGCAGGTTGCCGTGGGAGAGGATCACGCCTTTGGGCTCGGCGGTGGAGCCGGAGGTGTACTGCAGCACGGCGGTGGAGGAGGCGGTCGCCTCGGGCGGCCGCCATTCGGCCGCGTCCGAGGCGGGTGCGTCGGTGGCGATCCAGGCCATCCGCCCGGGCAGGCTGCCGGCCAGAGGCAGCAGCGGAGTGACCGTGAGCGCCGCGCGAGGATCGGCGTCCGTGACGGTGGCGAGCAGGCGCGGCAGCGTGCGGTCCAGCCGGAACGGGTCGGGAGGGAACGTGGGGACGGCGACCACACCGGCGTACAGGCAGCCGAAGAACGCCGCGAGGAAGTCCGCGCCGGGCGGGTAGAGCAGCAGCGCCCGATCACCCTCGGCCAGGCCCGCCCGCCGCAGCCGGACCGCGATCGCGCGGGCCCGGAGGTCCAGCTCGCCGTAGGTGAGGGGGGTTTCGGCACCGTCCTCGGCGAGGAAGACGTGACCGACCTGCTCGGGCCGGCGGGCAGCCCGCCACCGGAGCAGCCACGCCAGCGTCTCCACCTCGGCGACCGTGCGAACGTTGGGGAAGTCTCCTCTGGTCACTGGCCCTCTTACCTCCGCGGCGCGGGTTCAGTAGATGATGCGGTTGTCGGCAGCCGGCCGCCATGCGCGAGAGCCGCGAAGGTTGCGGGTGATGTTGAGGCGTTTGAGCCAGCGGTCGGACCCGTCGTAGCGAGGACGGAAGGACTTGCGGCCGTGTACGGCCCGGAAGTTGTCGATGAACACGCAGTCGCCGGGACGCAGGCTGACGTCCTTCATGTTGGCTTCGATCTGGTCGCACAACCCCTGGAAGGCGCGCAGCGACGCCTCGGACCAGCCCTCGGTCTTCATGTGGTACGGGTCGAGCGCCATGTACGGCTGAGCGCGGTCGCCGAACAGGACGGGCCGCTTGACCGGATGCTCGTTCCAGGACTGGATGAGCGCGAAGCTCCTGGCCCGCAGCCGGTCGATGGTCGGGTCGCCGGTGGACTCGGTGGCGTTCTGCGGCAGGTGCGAGTTGTCGGGCATCTGCGTGAACTCGGCGGCGAACAACGTCTCGACGTCGATGGCCGGCCAGTCGAGGTCGGCGGCGTCGCAGACCATGGTCTCGACGGCGTCGGGGTTCTTCAGGCACATGAGCGCCACGTAGTCGCCCCGGCAGGGGTGGAAGGCGTCCTCGGTGTGCCAGGACAGGTGCTGCAGGCTGTTGGAGCCGATCTCGTAGTGCTCGTGGCCCTTGATGGGGAGCACGTCGTGCATGATCCGGCCGTCCTGCTGGGTGGCCCAGCCGAACACGTCGCCGAGCACGGAGCCGCACAGGAGGAAGAACACCTCCTGGGGGAAGGCCGGGGAGTCGTACTGGCTGTCGCGCCAGTGCTCGGGGGTGTGCCCAAGCTGCGCCTCGTCGACGTCGAGCCCGGAGATCACGCACAGGGCCGAGGGTTCCCCGATCCGGTACTCCTCCAGGAACTCCAGCACGTGGACCGGCAAGGACCGGGCGAGCACCGGCGCCCGGCGGATCAGCTCGGGGTTCTCGACCGTGTCGTAGGCCTTGGCGATCTCGGCGATCATCGGGGACAGCTCCGCGTTGTCCTCCGGTGTCAGCGTCAAACGGCGCACCGCGGTTCCCTTCCATGTCGGTGACATTCCGGAGTGTAGGAGCCATCCGCGTCCCGCATGGGTCCCCGTTAGAGGGGACATCCGGGCGGGCGGCGTCCTCGTTAGCTTTGCTGGTGGAGCGTAAGGAGAGGACTTCATGAACCCGTTCGATGACCCCGATGGCAGCTTCACGGTGCTCGTCAACGACGAGGACCAGCACTCGCTGTGGCCGGCGGCGCTGGACGTCCCCGCCGGGTGGCGGGTCGTGCACGGCGAGGACACGCGGCAGGCGTGCCTGGACTACATCGAGGCCAACTGGACGGACCTGCGCCCGCGCAGCGCCCGTCGCGAGCACCTCGCGAGTACCGCTCACGACTAGGAGTGGCGATGACCGACGCAGGAGCACCGCGATGCATCCACGAGATGGTGGCCGAGCAGGTCGCACGCACGCCTGACCGGATCGCGGTCAGTTTCCGCGGCAGCACCCTGACCTTCCGCCGGCTCGACGAGGCCGCGGAGGCTCTGGCGTCGCGCCTGCGAGCGGCCGGGGTCGGCAGCGGGTCGGTGGTCGCGGTGGTCCTGGGCCGCACGCCTGAGCTCATCGTCACCTTGTACGCGATCCTCAAGGCGGGCGGCGCCTACCTCTATCTCGACCCGGCGGAGCCGTCCGGCCAGCGGGAGCAGATCGTGTGCGACGCGCGGGCCCGGTTCGCCGTCGTCGGCTCGCGCTTCGGCGAGCAGGCGCCGGACGTGGAGCACATCCTCTACGTCGAGCCCGAGATGACCGAGGCGAGCGCACCTGAGCCGGCCGGAACGGCGCGGCCGCTCCACCCCGACACCCCCGTCTACGTCTGCTACACCTCCGGCTCCACCGGCGAGCCCAAGGGCGTCGTCGTCCCCCACCGCGCGGTCTGGCGGCTGATCAACGCTCCCGGCTGGATCGACGTCCGCGACGACGACGTCTTCCTGCAGCTGACCCGGGTCGGCTTCGACGTCTCCACCTTCGAGATCTGGATGCCGCTGGTGAAGGGGTGCAGGCTGGCGCTCGCGCCGACCGGGCACGCCGACCTCGAAGAGATCGTGGCGACGCTCCGCGACGAAGGCGTCAGCGTGTTGTGGCTGACGACCGGCCTGTTCCACAAGATCGTCACCCATCACCTCGACGGGCTGTCCGGCATCCGCCACCTGCTGGCCGGAGGCGACGTGCTGTCTCCCGCGCACGTCCAGCGGGTGATGGCCGCCTACCCGGATCTGATCTTCACCAACGGCTACGGCCCGACGGAGAACACCACGTTCAGCACGTGCTGGACCACCCGCGACAGCGGCGACGCGACGCGCGTGCCGATCGGCGTGCCCATCGACGGCAGCACGGGCAGGGTCCTGGACGAACGGCTGCAGGAGGTCCCCCACGGGGACGTCGGCGAGTTGTGGGTCGGCGGCGACGGCGTCGCCACCGGCTACCTCAACCGGCCCGGCGCGACGGCCGAGCGCTTCGTCGCCGACCCCGACCCGTCCAGGCCGCCGGGCAGCCGCATGTACCGCACCGGCGACCTGTCCCGCTGGACCGAGGACGGCGTGCTGGACTTCCTCGGCCGCTCCGACCGGCAGGTCAAGATCCGCGGCTACCGGGTCGAGCTGAGCACGGTGGAGATGGAGCTGCTCAGGCAGCCGGGCGTCGAGCAGGCCGCCGTCCTCACCCGTACCAACGGGGCCGGTGACACCCGCCTGATCGCCTACGTGGCCGTGGGTGACATGGATCCGGCCGAGTGGACCTCCTTCGGTACGGCGCTGCGGGAGAAACTCATCGCGACCGTCGCCGCCCACCTGGTGCCGTGGGCGGTGATCGTGGTGCGAGACATCCCGCTCAACCCGAACGGCAAGGTGAACCGCTCGGCGCTGCCCACCGAGAAGATCCCCCGCAACGTCTGGAACGACTACGTCGAGCCGGACCGCCCGGTCGAGCGCCGCCTGGCCGAGATCTGGAGCGACGCGCTGGACGTCGAGCCGATCGGGGTGGACGACAACTTCTTCGACCTGGGCGGGCACTCGCTGCTCGCCGCCGAGCTGCTTTCCGCGCTCCAGGCCGAGTTCGACGTCAACCTGCCGGCCCGCATCCTCTACCTGCGGCCGACGATCGCCGCCCTCGCCGAGGAACTGCTCCTGAGGCAGGAGCCCGGCACGACCAGGAAGGAGAGCGCGGATGCAGGGACCCAGTAGCACCGGCGAGCAGGCCGCGCCCGGCTGCCCAGTCAGCACCGCCGCGCGAGGGCTGGCCGACCCGATGCTCTACGCCGATCTCGACTTCCGCTTCCGCGAGAAGTGGGCGGACCTGCGGAACCATGACCACCTGGACTGGGAGCAGATCGACGAGCGGAACGGGTTCTGGTCGGTGGTGAAATACCACGACGTCGACCGGGTGCTGCGCGACGCCCAGACGTTCACCTCCGAACGCGGCACGCTCCTGAACATCCTCGGCGTCGAGGACCCGGCGGGCGGCAGGCAGATCGCCGCGACCGACCCGCCCCGGCACACGATCATGCGGGCCCGCCTGCAGAAGGCGCTGGCCATCAAGTCCATCGAGGCGCAGCAGGACCTGATCCGCGACCTGGTCCTGGAGGTGATCTCCCCGCTCGCCGACGGCGGTCCGTTCGACTTCGCCCAGGCCATGCTGGCGCTGCCGGTCGCGGTGGGCGGCGAGTCCATGGGCCTCCCCCGGGCCGACTGGCCCTGGCTCGGCCGGCTGCTCAACGCCTCGATCGCCGCCGAGGATCCGGAGTACCGGGTGCCCGGCGGCGCGCAGGCCACCCTGGACCAGGCGCACCGCGAGTTGTTCGCCTATTTCCAGGACATCTACAAGGAGCGCCGCCGCAACCTCGGCAACGACCTCATCAGCATCCTGATCACCACCGAGGTCGACGGGCGCACCATGTCGCCCGGCGAGGTCATGTCCAACTGCTACAGCGTGCTGCTGGGCGCCGTGGTCACCACCCCGCACTCGCCGAACTACATGATGACCGAGCACATCGGCGACGGCCTGCTGGACCGGTGGGCGGCCGATCTGAGCGTCACCCCCACCGCGGTCGAGGAGGGTTTGCGCCTGGGCTCCCCGGTCAGCCACTTCATGAGGTACGCCGTCCAGGACACCGAGGTGCGCGGCACCAGGATCAAGGCCGGTCAGGCGGTGGTCTCCTGGCTCGGCGCGGCCAACCGCGACCCGGAGGTCTTCCCGGACGCCGAGACGTTCGACCTGCGCCGCAAGCCCAACAAGCACCTCGCCTTCGGGATCGGCCCGCATTACTGCGTCGGCCACACCGTCGCCCGGGTCACCCTGCGCATCCTGTTCAACCAGCTGCTGTCGCGCTTCACCGCCTTCGAGCCGGCCGGCGAGCCCGTCCGCCTGCACTCCAACTTCATCTCCGGCTTCAAGCACCTGCCGATCACCGCTAAGACGCTCTGACTCCCGGAGGGCCGCTCATGGCAAACCGCCCGAAGCGCCGCAATCCATGGCTGCCGCACGAGCCGTCGGCCACGGCGACCGGCCGGGTCTTCCTGATCCCGTACTCGGGCTGTGGCGCCAGCATGTACCGCCAGTGGCCGCGGCGGCGCGACGGTGTCGAGTTCCTGCCCGTCGAACTGCCCGGCCACGAGACCCGCTTCGCCGAGCCGAACTTCGAGACCTACCAGGAGCTCGCCAAGAGCATGGTGATCGGGCTCGAGGACCATCTCGACGTGCCGTTCGGCTTCTTCGGCCACTGCGGGTCCGCTCTGGCGGCCTACGAGGTGTCGGCCGAGCTGATCAGGAGCGGCATGCCCGCGCCCGCCCGGGTCTACGTCTCCTCGGAGGTGGCCCCGCAGGACGGGCCCGCCGGGCGGTTCCTGTCCATGGACGACGCCGGGCTCGGCGCCGAGCTGGCGAAGTTGATCAGCCAGCTCGGGGGGAAGCCCAGCGCGGAGCTCATCGAGCTCTACCTGGAGGTGTTACGGGCCGACGTCGAGACCAACAAGCGGTACGTGATGCCGGAGCCGTACCGGCTGTCGTGCCCGATCACGGCGATCGGCTGGACCGAGGACGACGAGATCCCGTTCTCCACCATGGGCGGATGGGGGGAGTGCGGCGAGACGACCTCCGTGCTCCTCGACGGCCGCCACCACCGCTTCATCGAGGCGCCCGAGGATCTGCTGGACGTGATGTGCTCAGGGTTGAGCGCGGCGTAAGGACGGTTAGGAAGGACGGGCAGGTGCGGCACGGCGACCCCCGCTGGCTCAAGCGTTTCGGGCGTGGCACGCCCGCCGAGGTCCAGTTGCTCTGTTTCCACCACGCCGGCGGCAGCGCGGCGATGTACCGGCACTGGCCGCAGCTCGTGCCGAGCTACGTCGAGCCGATCGCGGTGCAGCTTCCCGGCCGGGCCGACCGGTTCGCCGAGCCGCCGTTCGATCGGATGGCGCCGCTCGTGGACGAGCTGATCGCGGTGATCAAGCCCTTGCTCGACCGTCCGTTCGCCTGCTACGGCGTCAGCATGGGCGCGCGGGTGGCCTGGGCGCTCGCGCACGAGCTGCGGGAACGCGCGCTGCCGCTGCCGCGCGTGTTGTTCGTGGCGGCCAGCATCGCCCCCTGCCTGGACGACGGCACCTGGGCGTGGGAAGACCGCGAGGACGGCCTGGAGGGCTACGTGCGCGAGATGGGCGGCACGCCGGCGGAGGTGCTGGCCGAGCCCGAGCTGCTCGCGGGCCTGCTGCCCACGCTGGGTGCCGACCTCACCGTGCTCAGCACGCACGGCTTCCACCCGGACAAGCCGCTGGAGGTGCCGATCCGCGCCTTCGCCGGCACCGAGGACATCGAGTCGCCGCCGCCGCGGATGGACGGCTGGCGCGTGGAGACCGCGGCGCGTTTCGACCTCGACCCGGTGCCCGGCGGGCACTTCTTCGACTCCGCCGGCGAGCAGCAGGTGATCAGGACCATCAGCCACGACCTCGCCTGAGCGGTACGGCCCGGGCCGGGCCGTACCGCTCGGCTCAGGTACGAGGGGTCACCACGCAGGGCAGCGAGGTGAACCCGCACTGGTGCGGCGAGTGTGAGCGCCGGGCGTTGGCCAGGTCGATCTCGTACGAGGAGATCAGCGCCCCGATCTCCTCCAGCGCGATCCGCATCTCCAGCCTGGCCAGCGCGGCCCCGAGGCAGTGGTGCGGCCCGTGCCCGAAGCTGATCATCCGTTTGGTCTCGCGGTCCAGGTCGAAGGTGTCCGGGTCGGGGAACACCCGCCGGTCCCGGTTGGCCGAGGCGGGCAGCAGCGCGATCCGGGCGCCCTTGGGCATCCGGACGCCGTGCATGACGGTGTCCTCGGTCAGCACGCGCGCCACCATCTGGCTGGAGGAGTCGTAGCGCAGCGTCTCGGCGGCCCAGTCGTCGGCCCGCCCGTTGAGCCCCGCCCGCTGCACGTCGGGCCGGAGCCAGCCGTGGTACCACGCGTTGCCGAGCGTCTTGCCGGTGGACTCGTTGCCCGCGCCGATCATCACGAACAGGAAGGCGACGATCTGCGCGTCGGTGAGCCTGGCGCCGTTGACCTCCGCCGCGATCATGGCCGAGGTCAGGTCGTCGCCGGGCCGGCGGCGCAGCGAGGTCACCAGGACGACGAAGCGGTTCGCCAGGCGCAGGGCGGCCATGGCCGAGTCCGGGCTGCGTCCGTCCGAGCCGTCCACGTGGTGGTTGAGCAGGTCGGTGTCGGTGCGGACCGCGTCCCACTCGTCGGCCGGGAAGCCGAGCATCTCGCAGAGGACGTCGTTCGGCAGCGCCGCGGCGTAGTCGGCGCAGAAGTCGAACGTCGGCCCGTCCCACAGCCGCTCCAGCCGGGCGCGGGCCAGCTCGCGGATGCGGGGTTCGAGCGCGGCCATGCGGCGGGGGGTGAAGGCCGAGGCCACCAGTCCTCGATAGAGGCCGTGCTCGGGAGGGTCCATGGACAGGAACAGGCTCGTCTTCTTCGCCTGCGGCCCCCACAGCTCCGGCTCCAGCGAGATGCCGTGGCTGTTGGAGAAGAGGTGCGGCTCGCGCAGCGCGGCGTGGACGTCGGCGTGGCGGGACAGCGCCCAGAAGTCGCGCTCCTCGTTGCGATAGACCGGCGCGTGCTCGCGCATCCACGCGTAGACGGGATGCGGATCCTCCTGCACCTTGAAGTCGAACGGATCGTAATGCGGCATCAACACTCCACTGCTGCTCACGGCGACTGTACGGCGGGGCCACGCGCTCGTCGCGTCCCCGGAACCTGGGGCCTGGCGAGTCGTGACCGGTGGAGGGCCCCAGTGGCTACACTCGCTGCCCATGACAGACATGGACGAGCACGACCGGCCCTGGCCGCCCGTCGCAGGCGACGAGACCGCGACCCTCCTGGGTTTCCTCGACTACCAGCGCGCGACGCTGGCCTGGAAGTGCCGGGGCCTGGACACCGCGGGCCTGACGGCGACGGTCGGCGCCTCGTCGATGACGCTGGGCGGGCTGCTCAAGCACCTGGCCTACGTGGAGGACGACTGGTTCTCCCGAGCGCTGCACGGCCGGGACCGCTCCGCTCCGTGGAACACCGTGGACTGGCGCGCCGACCAGGACTGGGAGTGGCACTCCGCCGCCGGCGACACCCCGGACGAGCTGTTCGCGCTGTGGCAGAAGGCCGTGGACCACTCCCGCGAGGCGGTCGCCGAGGCGCTGGAGGACGGCGGGCTGGACCACCCGGCCCAGCGCGCCTGGCCCAACGGCCAGGCGCCGAGCCTGCGCTGGATCGTGGTCCACATGATCGAGGAGTACGCACGCCACAACGGACACGCCGACCTCCTCCGGGAGTCGGTGGACGGGGAGACGGGAGAGTAACCGGGGTTCACGGCCTTCGCGCGGACATCTCCGTGTACGACTGGACCAGTGTCCGCGCCGCCGACTCCACCGTGTCGTACGGGCGCGCCAGGGACACCCGGATGAACCGGAGACCACTGTCCGAGTCGGCCCAGTGGAACGGCGCGCACGGCAGCACGTGCACCCCGCGCCCGACCATGTCCTTGTACAACAGCGACGAGTCCGGCCCGTGGGAAGGCAGCTCGATCCGCGCGACGCTGATCTGCGAGGCGGGGTCGGCCAGCCGCAGATCGACCTCGCCGATCGTCTCCCTGAGCACCGTCCGGTTGCGCGTCACCAGGTCGCGGGCGCGCTCGTAGCCGCCGTTCACCCAGTCGCCGGCGAGGTTCGCGATGAGCAGCAGGACCACCGGCGAGGCGGACAGCAGCGACTCGGAGAACGCCCGGTCGATGGGCAGCTTCGTCCGCGCGCTGTAGGCCAGCAGCCCGATCTTGAGTTCGTGCGTCGGCCACAACTTGCCGGTGTCCTCGATCACGATCCAGTCGGCGCCCGCCTCGTCGAGGACGGCGTAGGTGTCGTACTGCGCGTCGCGCACCTGCCCGCGGAAGCTGGCGTCCACGATGATGATCTGGCCGTGCCGTACGGCGTGCTCGGCGAGCGAGCGCAGATGGCCTTCGGGGGTGACCAGCCCCGTCGGGTTGTTCGGGTGCGTCACCACGATGGCGCCGACCGGCGGCCCCGGCCAGCTCATGTCGAGCAGCTCCTCCTCCGCCAGCGGCACCAGCTTCAGCCCGCGGGTGACGAGCAGGTCGGCGATGTTGTCGAAGGTGGGGTGCAGCACGGCGACGGTCGACCCGGCGGGCAGCGCCCGCGCCACGATGTCGGTGGCGAGCGTCGAGGAGTAGCAGCTCAGGATGCGACCGGTGCCGACCGGGGCGCTGTGCTGCCCGATCGCCTTCAGGAACGTGGCGTGCGCCTCGCGTTCGATGTCGGGGAATGGACGGCGGGACGCTTCGGCGAACATCTCCGGGATCCGGGCGACGATGGCCGCCTGCTGCTCGGAGAGGACCAGCCTCGCGTGACCGTCGGTTAGGTTGAGGCCGCCATCGACGTCGGTCAGCGCGTCGACTTCCATCGTGGTGAGGTTGCCAACCTCGATCATCTGTGGCCCTCCCAGCGGCATGACATGGGGCTTCGCGGCATATGCCGCCGCAGCGGCAGCCTAGGTCGAGCCACGGTCGCGCACCTGTCCCCTCTACTGGGGACCTCCGGGGGATCTGCCCGGGAGGCGGGGGCTGAGAGAATCCCGGCATGAAGCTCACCGCGCGGGCACTCAACCGGGCCACACTCGATCGGCAGCTCCTGCTGCGGAGGGAGCCGCTGGAGGTGGCCGAGGCGGTGCGCCGCGTGATGGCGTTGCAGGCGCAGCAGGCGGCCTCGCCGTATGTCGCGCTGTGGAACCGCGTCGCCGACCTGGACCTCGCCGACCTCGACGCCGCCTTCTCGAGCTACACGGTCGTGCGGGGGACGATGATGCGGATGACGCTGCACGCCGTGCACGTCGACGACTATCCGGCCTTCCGCGACGCCATCGAGCCGACCATGTACGCCACCCATCTGAACGGCCGCTTCACGCCGCGCGGCCTCACCGTCGAGGCGGGGCGGATCCTGGTCAGGGACCTGCTGGAGTTCGCCGCTGAGCCGCGGACCGTGGAGGAGATGAAGGACTGGCTGGAGCCGCGCCTCGGCGAGCTGTCGGCGGCGGGGGTGTGGGCGATCCTGCGCTCGTACACGCCGCTGCTGCGGGTGCCGACCGGCGGGTCGTGGTCGTTCACCACACGGGTGTCGTGCGTGGCCTCCTCACCTCGGCCCACGCTCGACCTGGACGCCTCGGCCGAGGCCCTGCGGGTGCTGACGCGGCGTTACCTGGAGGCGTTCGGACCGGCGTCGGTGGCGGACGTCGCGCAGTTCGCGCTCGTCCAGCAGGCCCGGGTCAAGGGTGCGCTGCGTGCCATGGACGGCGAGGTCGAGCAGTTCGAAGGCCCCGGCGGCAAGGTGATGTGGGACCTGCGGGGCGCGTCCCGCCCGCCCGAGGACGTCCCGGCGCCGCCCCGGCTGATGGCCATGTGGGACAACACGCTGCTCGCGCACGTGGAGCGTGACCGCCTGCTCCCGCCGGCCTACCGCAAGCTCGTCATCCGCGCCAACGGCGACGTGCTGCCCACGCTGCTCGTCGACGGCTACGTCGCCGGGGTGTGGCGGCCGGCCGAAGGAGGGATCGAGGCGGCGGCGTTCCACCCGTTGCCGGACGAGGCGTGGGACGGGCTCGCGGCCGAGGCGAAGGCCCTGGTGGCGCTGCTGGCCGGGCGCGAGCCGCATCCCTATCGCCGCTACGACCGCTGGTGGGAGAAGCTTCCCGACCTGGAGACCACGCTGCTTCCGGGGTAGCCCCTGGTTCGCGTGACAGGCGACACGGGCGACATGTCCGTACGTTCCGAATATGCGCAACCTGGCACCGGGTGAGCTCGTCTACGACCCGTTCTCCTACCGGATCCACGAGGACCCGTATCCGGTGTTCGCCTGGATGCGCGAGCACGCGCCGCTCTACCACAACGCCGAGCGGGACTTCTGGGCGCTGTCCCGCTACGAGGACGTCCTGCCCGCGCTGCGGAACCCGGGGCTGTTCTCCAGCCGTAACGGCATCTCCCTGGAGCCGGATCTGTGGGGGCAGGCCGCGGTCAAGACCAGCTTCTTCCTCGCCATGGACCCTCCCGACCACGGCACGATGCGCCGCCTGCTGGGCAACGCGTTCAAGCCCCGGTGGGTGGCGGCGCTGGAGCCCCGGATACGGGAGCTGACGCGGGCCAGGCTGGCGCCCGTACGGGACGGCGGGGTCTTCGACTTCGCGGACTTCGCGGCAGCCGTACCGAACGATGTCATGTGTGAGGTCGTCGGCATACCGGCGGCGGACCGGGACCGGATCCGCGCCGACAACGACCTGCTCAACCACTGCGAGGACGGCACCGACGAGAGGTCGGGCGAGACCATCGGCGCGGGGCTGCGCCTCGCCGTCTACTACGTGAACCTGATCGGGCAGCGGCGCAGGCGGCCGGGCGACGACCTCACCTCGATGATGATCGAGGCGCGGGTCGGCGGGCGGCCTCTGACCGACTCGCAGCTCGTGGCCTTCCTCTTCCTGCTCGTCAGCGCGGGCAACGACTCGACCGGCAAGCTGATCGGCAACGCCTGGTATCACGGGTGGCGCCTTCCCGACGTCGGCCGCGCGGGCCTGAACGGGCGGGCCCCGGACTGGGGGGCGGAGACGCTCCGCTACGACTCGCCCAGCCAGATGACGGGCAGGACGCTCACCGAGGACAGCGTCATCCACGGCGTCCGGCTGGCCGAAGGCGCCAGGATCGCGCTGCTGCCCGCCTCCGCCAACCGCGACGGGCGGGTCTTCCCCGACCCGGACACCTTCGACCTGGATCGCGACACGAGCCGGCACATCGCCTTCGGCCACGGCCCGCACTTCTGCCTCGGCGCGGCGCTGGCCCAGCTCGAGATCGCGGTCGTGCTGCAGGAGGTCGGCGCGGTGGTGTCGGACTACGACCTCGACCTGTCCGCCGCCCGGCGCGTCCACTCGCCGCACCAGCGCGGGTTCGCCTCGCTGCCCTCCGAGCTCACCCTCCGCCCCAAACCGTCGCCCGCCGCCTGAGGAGCACCCCATGTCGATCTCTTTCGAGATCCGTCCCAGCGACCACCCCGTGCCGGCCGCGGAACGGCAGGCCGTGCTGGCCGCGCCGGGGTTCGGCGAGCATTTCACCGACCACATGGCCACGCTGCGCTGGACGACCGAGCAGGGCTGGCATGACGCCCGCGTGGAGCCGTACGCGCCGCTGAGCCTCGATCCGGCGACCGTGGTCTTCCACTACGCGCAGGAGTACTTCGAGGGGATGAAGGCGTACAGGCAGGACGGCGGGGCGATCGTGATGTTCCGGCCGAGGCGGAACGCCGCCCGGTTCAACCGGACGGCGCGCCGGCTGGCGGCGCCCGAGCTGCCCGAGGACGTCTTCATCAGGATGCTGGAGCTGCTGGTCACCCAGGAGCGGGACTGGGTGCCGTCGGGCGACGGCAACAGCCTCTACCTGCGCCCATTCGTGATCGCCACCCAGCGCGGTCTCGGCTTCACGCTGCCCTCGCGCAGTTATCTGCTGTGCGCCATCGCCTCGCCGGCGAGCTATCTCGGCGGAGGCACGCCGAGGCCGCTCACGGTGTGGTTGTCGGAGGACTACACGCGCGCCGCCCCCGGTGGCACCGGCGACGTCAAGGCGGCCTGCAATTACGCTCCCGCGCTCGCCGCCCAGCAATCGGCCGTGGCGCGGGGCTGCGACCAGGTGGTCTGGCTGGACGCCGCCGAGCACGTCTGGGTCGAGGAGATGGGCGGGATGAACCTGTTCTTCGTCTACGCCACCGAGGACGGCCGGCACCGGATCATGACGCCCGCGCTGACCGGGACGCTGCTGCCGGGGGTGACCCGCGACTCGCTGCTCCACCTCGCGCCCACGCTCGGCATCGACGTCGAGGAGGGCCGGATCTCGGTCGACCAGTGGCGCGCGCAGTGCGCGTCCGGCGAGCTCGTCGAGGTGTTCGCCTGCGGCACGGCGGCCACCGTGATCCCGGTCGGCGCGGTCAGGAGCACCTCGGGTGACTGGCTCGTCGGCGACGGCGGAGTGGGGCCGGTCACGCTCATGTTGCGCCAGAGCCTCATGGACATCCAGTACGGCCGCACCCCCGACCCTTTCGCCTGGATTCACAAGGTTTGTTGATATACGGGATCAATGTCCCCTGAAGGAGGGAATGGTGTTGTTACGCGGTGCTCGGGATGCTCAGTGCCATACGAAGGGAGCATTCACTTGCGACTGAGTCCGAGGACGGTGCGCCAGATCGACTCGCCGTTCGGCGAGGCACGCGAGTTGGAAAATCAGCGCCGCAGGGAACGTGACCTGCTCGACCTCTCCCAGGCGGCGCCGTGTTATCCGGCCGCTCCGGCCGTGGTCGAGCACATCGCCGCCATCGCGCGAGACCCCCACGGCGGGGACTACACCGACATCGCCGGGTTGCCGCACCTGCGCGAGGCATTCGCCGCCGACCTCTCCCGAAGTTATCTGAGCCACGTGCGCGCGGAGCAGATCGTCATCACGGCGGGCTGCAACCAGGCCTTCTGCCTCGTGGTGTCCGCGCTGGCGGAGGCGGGCGACGAGGTGGTGCTGGCGGTGCCGTACTACCCGAACCACGACATGTGGCTGCGCCTGAACGGCATACACCCGGTCTACCTGGAGCCCGGCCCGGATCTCCTGCCGAGCCCGGAGACGGCCGAGGCGCTGATCACCCCGCGGACCCGGGCGATCGTCCTGGTGACTCCGGGCAACCCCAGCGGGGTCACGGCCGGCCCCGAGGCGATCGAGCGCCTGGCGGAGGTGGCCAGGCGGCATGACCTGGCGCTGATCCTCGACGAGACCTACCGCTCCTTCCGCGACACCGCCGAACCGGCGCACCGGCTCCTGTCCGACCCCCAATGGGAGCAGACGGTGGTGAGCCTGCACAGTTTCTCGAAGGACTACGCCATTCCCGGCTACCGGGTGGGGGCGGTGGTCGCCTCGCCGCTGCTCAACCGCGAGGTGATGAAGCTGCTCGACTGCGTGGCGATCTGCGCGCCGCGCATCGGGCAGGAGGCCGCCTGGGCGGGCCTGACGCTGGCCCAGGAGTGGAAGCTCGCGCGGGCGCGCGAGATGGAGGAGAAGCGGCGGCGCTTCGCCGCCGTGATGGCGGAGCGGCCGGGCGGCTTCGAGCTGGTCTCCGCCGGAGGCTTTTACGGGTGGATACGCCATCCGTTCGCCGGGCGCCCCACCGAGGAGGTCGTCCGGGACCTGGCGATCACGTATGACACGCTCGTCATTCCCGGTACGGCATTTCTCCCTGAAGATGGTCGGATGCTGCGGGCAAGTTTTAGCAATGTGGATCAGGAATCGTTCACTGATTTCGCCGGTCGCCTGACTGCCGCGGGAATGTCGTACATGACCATACCTGCGAATTGATCACATTTACCTAGATCCCGAATTCATCCAGAAGCGCAGGCCGCGCGGGACCTTATCATCTCCCCCGCGGCGCTGCCTATAGGCCTTGTCGGGCCGGCTATAGGTCAACTCGGAGAATTACCGACCGGCGTGGAATCATCACTCGATGTGAAATTCGATAGGCACGCCGAGAGGTTGACATCGACGAGAAAACGGCTTAGAAAAGGCTGGTAAGGTGAAAAGCGAGTCAGAAGTATATTTCCTCGCTTGTAATGGAAAGCCATGATGATGCCCGGCCGGCGGGATGTACGGGGGCCCCGTGATCAGAATAGACGTCCTTATCAGTTCGCCAATCTTCCTCGCTGGGCTCGTCCAGGCTCTGACAAGTGCCGGTATTCAGGTGGTCGCGGAGAGGTCCTCTCCCGACGAAGAACCCTCCTGGATAGCGGACGCCGCGTTAATCGACGTGGACGCGCTGCCGCTCTCCGACAATCTCGCCTACATCAGGGAAGTCGCCAAGCGCACCGAAGTACTGGTTCTGAACGACGGGGACGACACCGACAGCTACCTGCACGCGGGAGCGTCGGGTGTCATCGGCAAGCGGGCGACGGCCGAGCGCGTGGTCTCGGCGGTGCGGGCCGTGGCGTCCGGCTCCCGCTTCGTTCCCGTCGAGTGTGAAGTACGGCCCATGCTCGAACGCCAGGAGGCGCCCGGTTACCACCTCTCCGAGCGGGAGGAACAGGTGCTCCGCCAGATCTCCAGGGGTCTGACGCACGGGCAGATCGCCACGCGCCTCGGCATCAGCCCCCACACGGTCGACACCTACGTCAAACGGATCAGGACCAAGCTCGGCGTGGGCAACAAGGCCGAGCTCACCCGCGCGGCCCTGCTGGGCCGTCTGGTCGGCAGCGAGAACGGATGAGCCGAGAACGGCCACGTGAAGAACCTCGCGGCGGCCCACGACAGCTCGGCGCTCCGGAAGTGAGCACCCCACACGGCCTGACGGGGAATCCCCCGTCAGGCCGCGTCAATGGTGACCGTGGTGACCACCAGCCCGCCCTGCACGGCGAAGCGCCCCGTGAGCTCCCGCAGCCGTTCACCGGCCACGAAAGGCCCCGGCACCAGCAGGCGAGCCGCGAAGGACGCCGTGGCCTCCTCGAGCACCACCTCCACGGCGTCGAAGTCGAGGAACGACCCGGCCAGCGGATACCACGCCTTGTACACCGACTCCTTCGCGCTGAACAGCACCCGGTCCCAGGCGATCCGCGGGTTGTCGCCGGCCAGCCTTTCGAGCCTGGCGCCCTCCGCCGGCGTGGCCACGAGCTTCAGCACCTCGGAAGGCAGCGGCCCATGCGGCTCGGCGTCGATGCCGAGCGCGAGCAGGTCGTCCGTTCGCGCCACCGCGGCGGCCCGGTAGCCGGCGCAGTGCGTGATGCTGCCCACCACCCCCTCCGGCCAGCGCGGCGCGCCACGCTCACCCTTGGGGATGCCGACCGGCGGCAACCCGAGCCGGACGAGGCCGGACCGGGCCAGGTGGCGCCCGGTCGCGAACTCCTGGCGGCGGCCGCGCAGCGCCCGCGTCACGCAGACCACCTCCTCCGGGTGCAGCGGCACCCCCGGCGCGTCGCCGTACGCCTCGGCCGCCGCCACGGCGGGCGGGAGCAGCCGCTCGATCACGACGGCTCGACGGGAAGGGGCAGCACCTGGCGCGGCCCGGTGCCGTCGGCCCCGCCCCGCCTGGACCACTCCCGCGGATAGCCCACGGAGACCTCGATGTGCGGCACGCCGTCGTGCCAGGTGGTCCTGCGGATGTGCAGGTGGCCGTAGACGACCGCGGCGGCGTTGAAGCGCAGGTGCCAGTCCGCGGTACGCCGCGTGCCGCACCACTGCGCGAACAGCGGGTGACGCAGGACCCGCGTGGGCTCGCGCACCAGCGGGAAGTGGTTCACCAGCACCGTGCGGACCCCGGGTCCGAGCTCGGCCAGGCGCTCCTCCATCTCCTTGACGCGCGCCTCGCACCAGGCTTCGCGGCTCACGTACGGGTCGGGGTGCAGCAGCAGCTCGTCCGTGCAGACGACACCGGACTCGTACGCCCGCGCGAGCGCCTCCTCCTTGGTCGTCGTCCCCTCGGGCAGGAAGCTGTAGTCGTACAGCAGGAACATGGGCACCACCGTCACCGGCCCGCCGGGCCCCGTCCAGACCGGGTAGGGATCCTCGGGGGTGACGACGCCCAGCCGGCGGCACATCTCGACCAGGCTCCGGTAACGGTCCTCGCCACGCGGGCCGTACACGTCGCCGGGCAGCGTCCACAGCTCGTGGTTGCCCGGCGTCCAGATCACCTTGGCGAACCTCTCGGTGAGCAGCCGAAGCGCCCACTCGATCTCGCCGGGCCGCTCCGCGACGTCCCCGGCCACGATCAGCCAGTCGCCCGGGGACCCGGGCTCCAGGTCGAGGAGCAGCCTGCGGTTGTCCCTGTGGCCGACGTGGAGGTCG
Organism: Nonomuraea sp. NPDC052116; assembly: GCF_040680035.1. NCBI lineage: Bacteria > Bacillati > Actinomycetota > Actinomycetes > Streptosporangiales > Streptosporangiaceae > Nonomuraea > Nonomuraea sp. NPDC052116. Next base: position 48,695 of record NZ_JBFAWA010000036.1, read on the forward strand.
CTGACCGCCAGGAGCCTGGGGCCGCTCACCGCGCCTCCGAGACCGGCACGCCTTCGAGCAGCGCCCGCCGTACGCTCGACAGCCCGGCCGTCAGCTCCGCGGTGGTGCCGCCGAAGCCCAGCCGCGCGTAGCCGGTGAAGGCGTCGCCGAAGCACTCGCCGGGCACCAGCAGCACCCTGTCCCGCTCGGCGAGCCGGCGGCACACGGCGGTGGCGTCGGGGTGGCCGGGGAACTCCACGAACGCGGTCACGCCGCCGTCGGGCGGGTTCACCCGCACCAGGTCCGGGAGCTCCGCCGCCCAGTCGCGCAGCAACCGCAGATTGCCGTGCGCGTGCTCGCGCTGCATCGCGACGATCCGGTCGGCGTTCCTGACCGCCTTCTCGGCGAAGAACTCCAGGACCGGTGAGACGTACAGCGCGATGTAGTCGCGCAGCACCGCCATCCGGGACAGCAGCTCGGGCGGCGCTAGGCACCAGCCGACCCGGAGTCCGGCCAGCCCGTAGCTCTTGGAGAACGTGCCGAACGTGATGCACCTGTCGTAGCGGCCGAAGGGCAGCGGGAGTGGGCCGGCCGTGTACGTCAGCTCGCCGAAGGCGTGGTCCCACACCAGCCAGGCGCCGGCCTCGGCGGCGATGTCGATCAGCTCCTGCTGTTGCTCGCGCGTGATGGAGACGCCGGTCGGGTTGTGCGGGAAGTTGACCACGATCATCTTCGGCCCGTTGGAAGCCAGCTTCCGCAGCAGCGGCAGGTCGGCGGAGAAGCCCTCCTGCGCGCGCAGCGGCCACGGGGTGATCCGGCAGCCCATCCCGGCGGCGATGTCGTACAACTGCTGGTAGGCGGGATCGACCACGATCACCTCGTCACCCGGCTCCAGCAGCGTGTGCATGACGATGTAGATCGCCTCGCTGGAGCCGTGGGTGACCATCACGCCGTCCACGTCGCCACCCGTCCACCGGTCGGCCAGCGCCGCCCGCAACGCGCCGCCGCCGAAGCATTCGCTGTCATGAAAGATCATCGAGCCGAGCTCGGACAGGTCGAACCCGCAGATCGTCCTCAGCTCGTCGATGGTCAGGTCACGCACGCCGCTGCTGCCGATGTCGTGGTCGACGTTGTGGTAGTAGAGGCGCATCCACTCTTCGAGTTTCGCGATCGCGAGCTTCATGAACGGTCATCCTTTACCGGTCGGTGCGAAGGTGAGGACGTGCTCTGCCGCCGCCTCGATGCTCTTCCTCCTCCAGCGCATGGGGGTGTCCTGTCCCGTACGCCAGAGCTCCAGCTGGTCGTCGAAGTGGGGATGGAAGGCGTGCCCGGAGGTGCCGGCCAGCAGAACCCAGCGCGACCCATCCGGATCGGACAGGTCGACGATCATTCGCATCGTGGGCACGAAGACGACGTCGTCGTACCCACCGGCGGCCGACCAGCTCGTGGAGTTGACCGCGTCGCCGCCGCCCGCGATCGGCACCGGGCCGCGGTTGAACAGCCACTCCACCGGCGCGATGCCGGACTGGCCCGGCCCGTAGCCCCGTAACGTCAGCGTGTGCAGGTCGCCCCAGCGCCAGGCGGCCGGGTCGGGGCCGAGCCGCGCGGTGAGCTCGGCGGTGGCCTCGTCCATGGCGGCGGCGAGGATGTCGGCCATCGACTCCCTCTTGCCGGTGCGCCGGTCGTCCCACCACGGCGACTCGGGCGACTTCAGCAGCCCGGCCACGACCTCCCACCAACGGTCGCCGTTGCCGGCCTTGCGGTCCTGCGGGAGTTCGTCGAAGGTCCGCGCGAGCAGGCTCCGCCAGGTCGCGTTGTAGAAGGCCGCCGCGGCCGAGTCGGCGCTCTGCTGGAAGTCCCAGCCCTTCAGCAGGTTCCGCGCCTTGGCGGTGGCGCCGTCGTTCAGGGGAACGGCCAGCAGCGCGGGCACCACGGCGGCGGCGCCGCCGTTGAGGTTGTCGGACTGCATCCGCCGCATGTCCGCCACGCCGATCTTCCCGCGCGCCGTGCGTTCGGCGATCAGGTCGAGGATGCGGCGGCCGCGGTACCCGTACGTCCAGTCGGTGGTGATGACGTGCTGGTAGGACGGCCCGGCCACCGCCTGGTTGGCGGTCACGATGACGCCGCCGGGCGGGTCGGACAGCGTCGGCAACTCGGCGAACGGGATGAAGCCCGTCCAGTCGTACGCGGGGTCCCAGCCCGGGACCGGCCAGGATCCGTCACCCTTGCCACGGACCGGGATGCGGCCCGGCGCCTGGTAGCCGATGTGGCCGTCCACGTCGGCGTAGACCAGGTTCTGCGCGGGCTCGTCGAAGAGCGCCGCCGCCGCCCGGAACTCCGTCCAGTTCGCCGCCTTGTTGATGCCGAAGAGCGCGTCCATCGTCCGGCCGGGCTCGGACGCCGTCCAGCGCAGCGCCACCGCGTACGGCTCCGCCGCCGCCGGCGCGGGCACCCCGGGCTCGCCGGTGTCCAGGCTGGGCAGCGGCCCCGGCGTCAAGCTCGGCAGCGGTCTGCCCGACGGGTCCAGAGGAGGCCGGGCCGCCACCCCGAGCATGTCCGCCCGCCGGTCCGACAGCAGGGGACCGTGCCGCGTGGCGCGCACGGTGATCGTCACCGGCTCGCCGCCCGCGACCTTGATGACCTCCTGCCGCGAGTCGAGCGCGCGCCACGCCTTGCCGTCGAAGTACCGCTCGCCTTCGACTTTCTCCAGGTACAGGTCGGACACGTCGGCGGGCAGGTTGGTCAGCCCCCAGGCGATCCGCTCGTTGCGTCCCGTGACCACGCCGGGCAGGCCGGGCATCGTGAAGCCCTGCACGTTGTACGCGCAGGAGCACCGGAGCCCGATCTGGTACCACGTCCCCGGCAACGACGCCGCCAGATGCGGGTCGTTGGCCAGCAGCGGCTTGCCCGACGCCGTCAGCGCGCCGCTCACCACCCAGGAGTTCGAGCCGATGCCCGCAGTGTCTCCGCCCGCGCGGAGCGGGAGCGAACGCAGCGCGTCGAGCGCGGGGGCCGCCTCCCGCCACACGCGAGCGGGGACCGGCCGGGACGGGGTGCCCGGCGTGTCCACGATGGGGCGATTTTTCGCGTACGGGTAGGGCGGGTAGAGCTGCTCGATCTGGCGCCTGCTCAGGCCCTGGGCCAGCAGCAGCGAGCGGTCGATCTCGGCGTCCATGTTGCCCAGCAGTTCCCACGCCAGCGCCTTCAGCCAGGCCAGGGAGTCCACCGGGTCCCACGGCTCCACCGTGTAGCCGGGGTTCTGCAGGCCGAGGACGGTGTACTCCAGGCTTTTCGCTCCGGAGGCCGCGGCGGCGCCGTTCGCGGCGATCCAGGCGTTGACGCCGTCGGCGTAGGCGCGCAGGTAGCTTCTCGCCTCGGGTGAGATCCGCTGCCATTCCCGCTCCGCGGTCCGCCGCCAGCCGAGCGTGCGCAGGAAGGCGTCGGTGCGCACGAGCGGAGGGCCCAGCAACTCCGCCAGGCGGCCCGAGGTCAGATGCCGCCGGTAGTCCATCTCCCAGAAGCGGTCCTGCGCGGTGACGTAGCCCTGGGCCTGGAAAAGGTCCGTGGCCGAGTCCGCATAGATCTGGGCGACGCCGTACGAGTCCCGGAAGACCTTCACCGGCGCGGTCAGGCCGGGCAAGGACAACGTTCCGTCGTACTGGGGGAAGCCACGCCGCACCGACCACACCGCCAGCCCGGACGCCACCAGCGCGAGCACCACGACCACGGCGCCCGCCCACCGCACCACCCTCCACAGCCGGCGGCGACGGCGCGGGACGGGGCGGCCGGGTTCCGGCAGATCGGGACGGGCGTCCGGCCGGGTCTCATCGGGGATCATACGCACCTGCCCGGAGAGCTCGTCATGCCTCGTCCACGAGCCGCGCCAGCTCGTCGACGGTCGAGGCCGCGAGCACGTCCACCAGCGACACCTCCACCGCGAACACCTCGCGGACCTGGGCGGCCAGCCGGGTCGCCACGATGGAGGAGCCGCCGAGCGCGAAGAAGTCGTCGTGGACTCCGACGTCGCCGACGCCGAGGAGCTCCTGGAAGATCTCCGCCAGGCGCCGCTCCACCGGCGTGCGCGGCGCCACGTGCGCGTCGGCCGGGCCGAGGTCCGCCTCCGGCGTCGGCAGCGCGCTCAGGTCGTAGTCGCCCTCCGGCGTCAGCGGCAGCGCGTCCAGCACGAACAGGTGGTCCGGGATCAAATAGCCGGGCAGCCTGCTGCTGAGGTGCTGCCGGATCCGGATCGTGCCGACCGCCGGGTCCGGGCCGGTGACGTAGCCGAGCAGCATCGTCCGGCCGTCCACGCCGACGTATCCGGTCACCACCGCGCCGCGCACGTCAGGAACGCGGCGCAGGGCGGCCAGGGTCTCGACGGTGTCCACCTGCGGGTCGGTGTGGTTCACCACGGTGTTTCCGGTCCCTTCCTCAGCGGAGCTTGCCGACGAACTCCAGCGTCCCGTCCGCCCAGCGGCGGCCCAGGTCGCTGGTGTGGTAGTCGCCGAAGCAGATCTCGGCGACCTCGCCGGTCGCGGCCGGCTGTCCCGACGGGTGCAGCAACCGCGCGGGCAGGTCGTCCAGCGGCACGCCGAGCGGCACCCGCAGCGGCGCCGCGTCGAGCTGCCAGTCGTGCGGCACCGCGTACGCGGCCAGCGGTCGCCCGTCGAGGCCCATCCGGTAGACCGCCACGTACTGACAGTCCGGCTGACAGTCCGGCGACAGCCCCCGCAGCGCGTCCAGGTCGTGGGAGATGAGCTCGCCCGAGTTGTCCACGAACACGCACCGCAGCCCCGGCAGCTCCGTCAGGTTCCCGCCGGCGGCGATGGTGCGCAGGAGCGGCGCGTCGATGTAGGCGACGCTGATGGAGTTCTCCTTCAGCCATGCCACGAGGCCGTCGAGGTCCCCGGTGAACGAGCGGTCCGGCACGACCAGCGTCGCTCCGGCGTGGAACGCGCTCGTCATCGCCGACACCAGATGGGCGGGGCTGCTCGACACCGCCGCGAACCGGTCGTCACCGCGGAGCCCGAACCGCTCGACCGCCCAGTCCCGCCGGTCCGCCGCGGCAAGGTCGCCAAGACCCTCGGCAGCGCCGCCGAGGTCGAGCGGGCCTTCACCCACGTCGAGCACCGCCGGACCCTGCGCGCCGGCCCCGTCCACGCTGAACGCCGCGCCCGCCCGCACGCAGGCGAGGACCGCCGCCACGAACGCCGCCGTGGGCCGCCTGACGATGCTGATCCGCTCCGCGTCGGGAAGCGCCCGCGCGATGTGCTCGGCCGCCGCGGCGAGCCATCCGTAGCTCCACTCGCCGTCCCGGTCCGCCACCGCGACCTGGTCAGAGGTACGGCCCTGCCGTGCCACTGCCAGGTGCGGCGCGGGAATCACCCGCTCGCCGGGCGTGACCTCGGCCGTCTCCTCCAGCGGATAGTCGAGGATCCCCTTGCCCGAATCGCGTACCACCGCGTTGAGCATCGTGCGCAGGTGCTCCAGCAGCGCGTCCATCATCGGCGCCTGGTACCGTTCGGCGTCGTACTCCAGCCGGAGCTGGAAGGCCCCGAACGCCTCCAGCGCGGTGAAGACCAGGTCGAAGCTGCTCAACAGCTCCGGCAGCGGCATCACCTCGAGGCCGACGTCGCCGATGCGCCGGATCGGCGGCAGGTCGAACACGTTCAGGACCACCTGGAAGATCGGCGTCCTGCGCGGGTCGCGGGGCACCTGCAGTTCCTTCACCAGCACGTCGAACGGCGTGTCCGAGTGCGTGTAGCCGTCCACCGACACCTGGCGGGCCCGCCGCAGCAGCTCGGTGAAGTCCGGGTCGCCCGACAGATCGAGGTGCAGCGGCATGGTGTTGATGAAGCAGCCGATCAGGTTCTCCAGCGCGACGTCGGTCCGCCCGCTCACGGAGGTCCCGATCACGATGTCGGACTGGCCGGACCAGCGCCGCAGCACCGTCGCCAGGCAGGCCAGCACCAGCATGAACGGCGTGACGCCGAGGCGGCGGCACAGCTCGTGCAGCGCGACCGTCTGCTCGTCGGTCATCTTCAGCATGCTGCGCCCGCCGCCGGCTCCGAGGTTCAGCGGCGCGTTCGGCATGGTGATCGCGGGCGGCGCTCCGGCCAGGTGGCCGCGCCAGTACTCGACCTTTTCCGCGAGCGCGTCCCCGGTCAGGCGTTCGCGCTGCCAGACGGCGAAGTCGCGGTACTGGACGGGGAGCTCGGGCAGGCCCGCCCGCGCCAGGTCCCCGCCCGACTCGTACAGTGCCAGCAGCTCCCGCCCGAACAGGCCGATCGACCAGTTGTCCGAGACGACGTGGTGCGAGGTGATGTTGAGCAGGTGCTCGGTGTCGCTCAGCCGGACCAGCGTGCACTTGAACAGCGGGCCCTCGGCCAGGTCGAAGGCGGCGCTGAACTGCTCGTCCAGCATGCGCTTGCCGAGCTCGAAGCCGTCCTCGGCGGCCGAGAGGTCCACCACGTCGAGCCGCCAGTCGCCCACCTCGCCGACCACGGGCACCGGCCGGCCGGCCACGACGGGGAACGTGGTGCGCAGCACCTCGTGACGCGCCACGATCGCGCGGATGCTGGCCTCCAGCACGTCCACCCGGAGCGGGCCGGCGAGACGGTAGCGGCCGCCGACGTGGTAGGCGGTCTTGGGCCGAAGCTGGTGTTCCAGCCACAGGCGTTCCTGGTCGAAGGAGAGCACCGGCTCGGCGTCCGGCGGCCGTGGCCGGACGATCCGGTCCGGGCTGGCGTCCGTGGCCGCCTGTGCCAGCAGCGCGATCGTCGGCTGCTCGAAGAAGTCGAGCGGCGACAGCCCGATCCCGTCCTCCTGGGCTCTGGCCACGACCTGGATGGCCTGGATGGAGTCGCCGCCGAGCTCGAAGAAGTTGTCGTAGATGCCGACCTTGTCCACGCCGACGACCGTGGCCACGATGTCGGCCAGCCTCCGCTGCAGCGGCGTGCTCGGCGCGACGTAGTCCTCGATCAGTTCGGGCCTGCCGCCGTCCGGCGCGGGCAGGCGCTTGCGGTCGAGCTTGCCGTTGGCGCTGAGGGGAAGCGCGTCGAGCTCCACGAGCGTCGAGGGCACCATGTAGGCGGGCAGTCCGCGTTCGAGGTAGCGGCGCAGCTCGGTGAGGGTCGGCGCGGCCTCCGCGCGTGCCGGGACGAAGTAGGCGATCAGGCGGCGGTCGCCGGGCACGGGCTCGTGGAGGGCCACGACGGACTCGCCGACCTGCGGATGCGCGCTGAGCACCGACTCGATCTCCGCGGGCTCCACCCGGAAGCCGCGGATCTTGATCTGCGTGTCGACGCGGGAGACGAACTCGAGGTTCCCGTCGGGGCGCCGGCGGACCAGGTCGCCGGTGCGGTAGAGGCGCTCGCCGGGATGCGCGGGGTCGGCGACGAAACGCTGCGCGGTCAGGCCGGGGCGGCCGAGGTAACCGCGGGCCAGGCTGACCCCGCCGATGTACAGCTCGCCGACGCCGCCCGTCGGCACCGGCGCGAGTCTGCTGTTGAGGATGCGCAGGTCGGCCGACGGGATCGGGGTGCCGATCGGCAGGTTCGGCCAGGCGAAGCTCTCGCCCGGGTCAAGGCGGAAGAAGGTCGAGCTGACCGTGGTCTCCGTCAGCCCGTAGACGTGCATCAGCGGCACGCCGAGCCGCGGCCACATGGCCAGCCGTTCGGGCAGGACCCGCTCCCCGCCGATGATCACCAGGCGCAGGCAACTCGGGAGCATCCGGCCCAGCCGGTCGAGTTCGCGTACCCACTCGTGCCAGTACGCGGTCGGCAGCTCCATCACGGTGAGCCGTTCGCGTTCGACGAGATCCACCAGGTCGGCCTCGCCGCTGATCAGGTGCTGGGTCGGGATGACCACCGCGCCGCCGGCCAGCCAGATCGGGAACAGCTCCTCCACCAGCACGTCGAAGCTCGGCGAGGCGAACTGCAGGAACCTGTCGCCGGCGCCGAGCCCGAGGCGCTCCATGATGTCGCGGGCGAACGTCACCAGCGAGCCGTGGTCGATCATGGCGCCCTTGGGCCGCCCGGTCGAGCCCGAGGTGTAGACGACGTAGGCCAGCGAGGCGAGGTCCGGCGGGTCATCCAGGTCGTGGTCGGCGTGTTCGCCGGTCGCGGGGCCGTCGAGGAGGACGGTTGCGGCGGGCGGGTCGGTCACGAGCGGCGCGAGCCGTACCTGTGTGATCAGGACCTTCGCACCCGCGTCGGCGAGCATGAAGGAGATGCGCTCGGGCGGGTACGACGGGTCGACGGGGACATAGACGCCACCGGCCTTGAGCACGCCGAGGATCGCCACGGCCAGCTCGGGGGAACGCTCCACCAGGATGGCGACGGGAGTCTCCCGGCCCACTCCCCTGGCCCGCAACTCCCGCGCCAGCCGGTTGGCGGCCCGGTTGAGGTCGCCGTAGCTGGTCGCGGCCCCGTCGCAGACGACGGCGGGCGCGTTCGGCGCGAGCGTGACCCGGCGCTGGAACAACTCGACGAAGCCGGCGTCCGAGGTCTGCGGCCGGACGGGTGCCACCGGGGCGGCGATCAGCGTCAGCTGCCGCACCGCCGCGTCGGGCACGGCGACGAGCTGCCGCAGGATCTCCTCGAACTGCCCGGCCAGCAGGACGATGGTCTCCCTGTCGAACAGCTCGGTCATGTAGTGCCACTGGAGCTGCAGCGACTCGGGACTCGGGATGGCCGACAGGGTGAGGTCGACCGACACCAGCCCGAGGTCGATCGGCTCCGGCTTGATCCGCAGGTCGGGAACCTCCAGGGTCTCGCCGGGCACGGTGAGGACGTTGATCCACAACCGGCTCAGCGAGGTCTGCGACGCCTCCCGGCCCAGGTCCAGCAGCTCGATCACGCGCTCGAAAGGCACGTCCTGGTGGTCCATGGCGACGGCCATGGACTCGCGTGCCCTCCGGACGACCTCGCGCAGCGTGAGCTCGCCGGTCAGCCGCACGCGCAGCGGGAGCGGGTTGGCGAAGCAGCCGATGACCTGCTCGGTCTCCAGCCGGTTGCGGCCGGACACCAGTGAGCCGACGACCAGGTCGTCCTGTTCGAGGTAGTGGTGGAGGAGGATGGAGCACCCTGCCAGCAGGATGGAGACCAGGGGCGCGTTCTCGCGTTCGCTGAACGCGCCGAGCGCGGCGGTGAGCTCCGCCGGCAGGTTCACGATGTGGACGTCGCCGGCGAACGACGGCCGCGCCGGGTACGGCCGGTCGGCGGGCAGCTCGGGCGGCGTCTCGATGCCGTCGAGCGTCCGCCGCCAGTGCTCCAGCTCGGCGGCCACCCTCTGGTCGTCGAACTGCTCGCGTTGCCAGGCGGCGAAGTCGCCGAACTGGATGTCGGGGGCGGGCAGCGTGCCGCCGCCGTTCTTGCTCAAGCCGTACAGGGTGACGAGCTCGCGCACGATGATCGACAACGACCACGCGTCCGAGGCGGCGTGGTCGGTGGTGAACAGCACGACGTGCAGGTCCTCGGCCAGGCGCAGCAGCGTGACCCGCAACCGGTGCGGGTCGCGGGGGTCGAAGGGACGCATGATCTCGGCCTTGCAGTGCCGCCGCACCGCCGCGCGCTGGTCCTGGGGTGCGACGTGCGTCAGGTCCACCACGGGAGTGGGCACGGGACCGGTGGGATGGACGACCTGCACAGGCGTGCCGTCATCCTGGAGCTCCACCGTGGAGCGCAGCACCTCGTGACGCTCGACGACCTCCGTCAGCACGCCGCCGAGCAGGCCGAGGTCGAGCCTGCCCTCGATGCGGAAGGCGCTGTTGATGTTGTTGGCCGACCGGAGCCGCTCGATGGCCCATTCCCGCTGCTGCGCGATGCCCAGTGGGGTGGGGAGGGATCGATCGCGTGGCCGGATCCGCTCCTCGCGGGCGGGCTCGCGGGTCGCCAGCAGGTCCGCGACCCGTGACTCCAACTTCGCCCTCTGCTCCGGTGAGAGAGCTGCGATCCGGCTTTGCAGGTCGGTCATGAGGTCTCCCCATCCGCGCGTTCCCGCGCAAGAGCCATTGCCGGTGGATCGGGCTCGTCTTTCCCCGCCGCCTTCTTCGCGCCGCCGGTGGGCCGGTCGGGCAGGGCACGCAGGTCAGGCTGCCGGTAGGCGACCAGCGCCGTCACGATCACGGCCAGGCCGCAGAACAGGATGAGCAGGGCGGTCCCCCGGCCCGGTCCCACCCCGAAGAACGTCCCCACCGAGCCGGTGAGCGGCCCGCCGTTCCGCAGAAGCGGCTCGAAGACCTGGTCGGCCAGCGGGCCGGCGAGAGCGAAGGCCACACACTGGACGGTGTTGGCGACCATGTTGAACAAGGCGAACACCCGGCCCTGGATGTCCGGCTCGACCTCGACCTGGAGGATGCCCCTGGCCGTGCCGTCGACGATCGTGGAGAACAGCGAGTAGCCGAAGGCCGCGATCATGATCAGGACGACGCTGGGCCGTATCACTCCCAGGCACATGAACCCGCCGATCGGCAGCGTGAGGCCGGCCAGCGCGTGGATGCGGCGGCGCGGCCCGCCCCAGGCGGCCAGCACCAGGCTGCCCACCACGGCGCCGACTCCCGCGGCCGCCAGCACCACGCCGAGTGCTTCGGCGGAGGAGTAGGAGAGGACCACCGGCGTGATCAGCACGTCGGCGGGGGCGACCGCGACGCCGACCGTGCCGTACAGGACGACGAGCGCCAGCAGGCCGCGACGGGCCGACAGGTAACGCCAGCCCTGCCGGATCTCGGCGCCGAGGCCGTCCCCGCCCGGAGAGCCCCCTTCGGACCTGCGCCGGTGCGGGATGGAGACGAGCAGCACGGCCAGCATGTTGACGACGAAGGAGGCGCAGTCGATCAGGAGGACGCCGCCGAGCCCGACGCCCATCAGCAGCACGCCGCCCGCGGCGAAGCCCAGCGTGCCGCCGAGGGCCTGGGCCAGGAGCACCATCCCGTTCGCGCGGCCGACCTGCTCCTTCGGCACGAGCAGGATGACGATGGAGTTCATGGTCGGCGCCGTCAGCGCGCGCAGGAGCGACTGGATGCCGACGACGATGAAGATGTGCCACGGCTGGAGCGTCCCGCTCAGGAACAACGCCGCCAGCGCGAAGATCGTGACCGCGGACAGCGCGTTGCTCACCCCCAGGATGCCGCGCCGGCTCCAGCGGTCCACGAGCGCTCCGGCGACCGGCGTCGCGAGGATGCCCGGCAGGAAGCTCACGACGATGATCAGCCCGTACTGGGTGGCCGAGCCCGTCCGCTGGAACACCCACACACCGAGCGCGAGGCTGGTGAGCGAGGAGCCGAGCACCGAGACCAGATAACCCACCCAGAGTGTGGTGAACCTACGCATGAGCGATCGCTCCGTCCGCCGTCGATGGCCGTCGCACGCGCCCATGCTCGTGGATCCGGCAGCCGCCATCACCTCCCCACTTCAGGGGACACACCCGTCGCTTTCCGGCGCGCGTAACCGGTGGCCAACCGCCGCCGCCTACCCTCGCCGCCATGGCGACAGCGCTCATCGACCTCGACGATCTCGACCTGTTCGTGTCCGGCGATCCGTACGCCGCCTGGGCGTGGCTGCGCGAGCACGCGCCGGTCTACTGGAACGCCACCCCCGACGGCGGCTACTGGGCCCTGACCACGTACGCGGACGTGAGCGAGGTCTACCGGGACCCCGTGGCGTTCTCCTCCAAGGACGGCACCGTGCTCGGCGGCTCGTTCCGCAGCGCGACCGACACCGCGACCGGGCAGATGCTCATCTGCTCCGACCCGCCCGAGCACCGGCTGCTGCGCCACCACGTGCACAAGGCGTTCGACAAGCGGATGATGCACGCGGCCGCCGAGCACGTGCGCGCGTACCTCACCGACGCGCTCGACCGCCTCACCGCCGACGGCGGCGGCGACTTCGCCACCGACGTCGCCCCCACGCTGCCCGCCGGTCTCCTCGCCGCGATGTTCGGGATCGGCCGCGCCGACGCGCTCCACCTTCTCCACCTCACCCGCACGATGATCGGCTTCCGCGACGAGGAGTACGTCAGGGACAGCGGCGAGGCCCTGACCCTGGTCGGCGCCCAGGTGGAGATCTTCGACTTCCTCACCGAACTGCTCGACCGGCGCCGGGCCGAGCCCGGCGAGGACCTGGTCAGCATCCTGCTCGCCGCCGAGACGAACGGGCGCGGCCTGACCGAGAGCCAGATCCTCTACAACGCGCTCAACGTGGCCGTCGGCGGCAACGAGACCACCCCGTTCACCGCCTCGGCGATCGTCGAGACGCTGATCGGCCACCCGGAGGAGGAACGCCGCCTGCACGACGACCCGAGCCTGGTCCGCACGGCGGTGGACGAGTTCTTCCGGTGGACCTCGACCAACGCCTACGTGCGCAGGACCGCCACGAAGGACGTGACCCTGCGCGGGATCCGGATACCGGCCGGGCAGTCGCTGACGTTGTGGAACTCCTCCGCCAATCGCGACGAGAGCGCCTTCCCCCACGCCGACCGGCTCGACCTCGGCCGCACCCCCAACCACCACCTGGCCTTCGGCGTCGCCAACCACCGCTGCGTGGGCATGTCCGCGGCCTGGATGGAGATCACGCTGCTGGTGGAGGAACTGGTACGGCGCCGCCTGCGCTTCACGCCGAGCGGAAAGATCGAACGGCTGGCCTCGAACTTCATGCTCGGCATCAAACATCTGCCGGTCGAGGTGGCGGCCTAGGCGGTCGAGCGCAGCAGCGAGGTGTGGCCGTCCGGCTGCAGCTCGTGCTGCCACAGCTGGGGATCGATGGCCCGCCCGGTGAACGCGCCGTGCGCCGCGCGGGCGTAGAGCCGCCGGGTGGCCAGATCCGGAGCCGTCTGCAGGTGCCGGCGCAGCCGTACGTCGCACAGCCGGTACCAGCGCTGCACCTGCTCGAGCTGCCCGAGATGGCCGTGGACCAGCATCAGCGCCCGGAAGGCCTCCTCGTGGAACGGCTCCACCTCCAGCATCCGCTGGCACCACCTGATGACGCCGACGTGGTCGCCGCGCAGGATGTTCGTCTCCGCCAGGTAGGTCAGGCCGCACAGCAGCCTGCTGCGCAGCCACTCCCGCTGCGCCACCGCCCACTCATACGGTTCGTCCGGCAGGAAGTCGCCCGCGTACAACCCGTCGGCCCGCAGGTAGAGCGCCGCCGCCTCCGCCCGGCCGCCGCGCCGTTGCGCCGCGTGCGCCTCGTCGGCCAGGCGGATGAAGAGCTCGAAGTCCAGCGGCACGCCGGCCGCCTCCAGGAGGTAGCCGGACTCGCGGGTGAGCAGGCGCAGCCCCGGGCCGCCCTCCGGCTGCCCGTCCAGGACCTTCCTGAGCATGTGCGCGGCGACCTTGAGCGAGCTGGAGCCCTTGGGCCACGGGCCGTCCGGCCACAACGCGTCGTACAGCACGTCGCGCGAGACGATCCGCCCCTGCCGCAGAAGGAGGAACTGCAGCAGGTTGCGGGCCTTGCCCGCCTTCCACCGTCCCACCGGGCGGCCGTCGAACGCCAGCTCGAACGTGCCGAACGTGCGGACAGAGATGCGTTCTTCCACGTCTTCTCCCCGTCTCTCCGGGGACTCGAAGCTACCCGCGGGTGCGGCGGCCGGTGATGTCACATGAAGAAGGGATGCCTGGGAAACGGGGCCGCGGTTCATCCTGTGCGTATGCCATCCGTACCGCAATCGCCCGTCAGCCCGGCACAGACCGACGGTCAGGAGCGGGACGGTCATCCCAGCCGCGCAGCCCGGCCCCCTCGGCGGCGGCTCGGTGGCCGCATCGCCCTCGGCGTGCTCGCGATCGCCGTCACGATATTCGTGAGCCTGTCCATTCCGCGGTACCTCGCCTTCAACCCGAAGGTGGGCAGGATCTCGCCGGACGAACAGCCCTGGTTCTTCCCCGTGCTCATGACGCACATACTCGGCGCCACGGTGGCCATGGTCGGCTGTGTCTTCCAGGTGTGGCCGTGGCTGCGCCGCAGACACCCCCGCGTGCACCGCGTCGTCGGCCGGGCCTACGTCGTCGCCGGCGTGTGGCCTGCCGCGACGGCCGCGGTGGTGATCTCGGTGCTGTGGGGGTTCGGCCCGGTCAGCGCGCTGAGCGACATCGTGCTGGCGTCGTTGTGGTTCACCGTCACGACCTTCGGCTTCGTGAACGCCCGGCGGGGCCGCTACGCCGAACACCGCCGGTGGATGTTGCGCAGCTTCACCCTCACCATCTCGATCATCTTCAACCGGCTCCTCGGCTTCCCGATCGGGATGATCCTCGCCAACCAGCTCGACACGACGTTCGGCGGCGACAAGCACGCCCTGGAACAGGCGGTCTCGGCGAGCGTCACCTGGCTGCCATGGACGCTCGCCTTCATCTTCATCGAGTGGTGGCTGGACCGTGAACAGCGCCACACCGTACGGGAGACGGCATGAGCGAGCTCGACTGCGTGGTGATCGGCTACAACGAGGGCGACTTCGACGACTACCGGGTCATGTGCGAGCGGGCCGGTCCCGGCACGCCGGAATACCAGATCATGCGCGCCGAGCACCTGGTGGTCGACGATGCGGCGATGCCGTGGCTGGACGCGTTCAGCCGGCTCAGGAACCGCGGCACCGGCCGGGCCGACAGATACCACGTCGGCGAGGTGTTCAACCTGGCGGCGCTCTACCTGACCAGCTACCTGCGCAGGCGCGGCCTGCGCGCCGAGCCCGTCTCGCTGTTCACCGGCGAGCGCGACCGGCTGGCGGCGCTGCTGGCGGAACGGCCCGCCGTCGTCGCCATCACGACCACCTTCTACGTCAACATCCTGCCGGTCGGCCCGGTCGTCGAGTACATCCGCCAGATGTCGCCGACCAGCCACATCGTGGTCGGCGGCCCGCTCATCGACAACCTGTGCCAGTCCGGCGTGAACGGCGCCGTCCAGGACTTCTTCTTCGCCATGGGCGCCGACTCCTACATCCAGGAATCGCAGGGTGAGCACAGCCTGGGCCAGCTCTGCCAGGCCGTACGCGCCGGCGGCGACCTGTCCGGCGTGGACAACCTGATCCACTGCCCCGAGGACACCTGGGTGCGCACCAGGCGCCGCCCGGAGGCCAACGATCTGGACGAATGCTCGATCGACTGGGCCGGCTTCAGCCCGGACCTCATCGGCCCGACCGCGCAGCTCCGCACCGCGCGCAGTTGCGCGTTCAAGTGCAGCTTCTGCGACTACCCGACGCGCGCCGGGGCGCTCACCACGGCCTCGGTGGAGACGGTGCGCAAGGAGCTTCGCGCGCTGGCCGAGCTCGGCGTCCGCAACGTGGTCTTCGTGGACGACACGTTCAACGTGCCGCCGAAGCGGTTCAAGCAGCTCTGCCAGATGATGATCGACGAGGATCTCGGCCTGCGGTGGTACTCCTACTTCCGCTGCTCCAACGCCCGCGACGAGGAGTCGTTCGACCTGGCCGCCGCCAGCGGCTGCTCCGGCGTCTTCCTGGGCATCGAGTCCGGCGACAGCGATGTGCTGGCCAACATGCACAAGCTCGCGCAGGACAGCCAGTACCGCGCCGGCATCGCCAGGCTCAAGGAACGTGGCGTGACCACCTTCGCCTCGATCATCGTCGGATTCCCCGGCGAGACCGAGAAGACCGTCGGCAACACCATCGACTTCCTCAACGAGACCGCCCCCGACCTGTGGCGGGCACAGGCCTGGTGGGCCAACCCCCGCTCGCCGATCTACCAGCAGAAGGAACTGCTGGGCATCGAGGGAGAGGGCTACAAGTGGTCGCACTTCAGCATGACCTCCTCGCAGGCCGCCGACCTCACCGACGAGATGCTCGACCGCGTCACCGAGTCGGTGTGGCTGCCCTTGTACGACTTCGACTTCTGGTCGCTGCCCTACCTGGACGGCAAGGGCGTGAGCGTGCGGGAGCTCATGGGACTCCTGCGGACGAGCCAGGAACTCATGGGAGTGCGCGACCGGGGCGGCGACCCGGAGCTCCTGGCCGCCCTGGAGCGGCGATTCGCCGAAAGCGTGGCCGTGCTGGACGTGGCGCGGGCCAAGTTCAGCTACTGACGCCCGGGAGAACCGCATGACCTTGCCCGCGCCTGCCGACACGACCGACCCGGCGGCCCCGGGCCCGCGTACGGTGGTCAGCCGATTCGAGCAGACGGCCGCCGCCTGCCCGGACCGCCCGGCGATCGTCCACCGAGGCGGAGTGCTGACCTACGGAGAGCTCGCCGCGCGCAGCGCCGCGATCGCGGCCGGGCTGATCAGGCGCGGCATCGGCGCCGAGTCTCTGGTCGGGCTGCTGCTGCCGCGCGGGATCGACCTCGCGGCCGCCCTGCTCGGCACGTTGCGCGCCGGAGGCGCCTACCTGCCGCTGGATCCGGCGCTGCCCATCGACCGGCTGCGCTACATGTGCCGGCAGGCGGGCGCGGAGCTGGTCCTGTCCGATCCCGTCACCCGCCGCCGCGTCTCGCCCGCCCTCGGCAGGCAGGTCCTGACGGTGGACACCTGTGCTCGCGTCGCCGCCGGAGCAATCCCGGGCCGCGCCCCGATCCTGCCCGGAGACCGGGCCTACGTCATCTACACCTCGGGCTCGACCGGGCGGCCGAAAGGCGTCGAGGTCACGCATGGGTCGCTGGCCGCGCTCGTGGACAAGCTGGCGCACGCCGTCGGGCCGGGGCCGGCCAGGATCGGGTGGAACGCCAGCCCGTCGTTCGACGCCTCCGTACAGCAGTGGTCGCGGTTGTGCCGGGGCGACACCGTCGTCCTCGTGGACGACCAGGTGCGCGGCGACCCGCAGGCGCTGGCGGCGCTCATCGCCGAGGAGCGGCTGGACGAGCTCGACATCACGCCGTCCCACCTGGTGTCGCTGCTCGACCACCTGACCGGACGCGCCGAGGGGCCGCCCCTGCGGCTGCTCGTCGGCGGGGAGGCCGTCGCGCCCGCGTTGTGGAGCCGGTTGGCGGACCGGCGGGCCGCCGGGGTCCTGGCGCCGGTCAACCTGTACGGCCCGACCGAATGCACGGTCGACGCCACGTGGGCGCCGATCGACCACACGTCCGGGCCGCACCTGGGCGAGCCCCTGCCCGGGGTCCGCATCCACCTGCTCGACGAGAAGCTGAGGCCGGTCGGCCCCGGCGTCGACGGGGAGATCTACGTGGCCGGCGACGGCGTGTCCCGCGGCTACGCCGGCGCTCCGGCGCTGACCGCGCAGCGGTTCGTCCCCGACGTGATCGCAGGGGACGGCACGCGCATGTACCGGACCGGTGACCGGGCGCGGATCGGCCCCGACGGGCGGCTGGAGTTCGTCGGCCGCGTGGACGACCAGGTGAAGCTGCGCGGGTACCGGATCGAGCTGGGTGAGGTGGAGGCGGTGCTGAGCCGCTGCCCGGGCGTGGTCCAGGCGGTCGCGATGGTCCGCGACGACATGCCGGGCGGCGCGGGTCTCGTCGGCTACTGCAGGCTCGAGCGCGCGGGCTCGTTCGACGCCGATCTGGTACGGCGCGAGGCCGCCGTTTACCTGCCCGAGTACATGCTGCCTGCCGTACTCGTCGGGCTTGATCGTTTCCCGCTGACCGGCAGCGGCAAGGTGGACCGCGGCGCGCTGCCGCCCCCGGTGCGGCAGGAGAGCTCCGCCGAGGCGGCGCCGATGAGCCCGACCGAGCGGCTCGTGGCCGACGCGTGGCGCGATGTGCTGGAGATCGAGCGCGTCGGCGTGGACGACAACTTCTTCGAGCTCGGCGGCCAGTCGCTGCTGGCCATCCGGCTGGTCGCGCACCTGCGCCGCAAAGGCGTCCCGGCGATCCCGATGGTGACGGTCTTCCAACACCCCGTCCTGGGCGACCTCGCCGCCTACCTGGACTCCTACCTGAACCTCTAACTGGATGAGGTGAGCCTGACCGGCAGGTTGCAGGTGCCGCCGAGGAAGTTGGAATAGACGCGCCGGGGGGTGCCGGTCACCTCGATCTCGCCGACCAGGTCACGAAGGGCGGCCAGGGTCGCCGCGAGCTGGATGCGGCCCAGCCGCGCGCCCAGGCAGAAGTGCGGCCCGTAGGCGAAGGTCAGATGCCGGTTCGGCGTGCGGTCCAGGAGGAACCGCTCGGAACGGGCGAACTCCCGCTCGTCGAAGTTGGCCGAAGCCAGCCACACCGTGACGATGTCGCCCGCCTCGACCCGGCCGCCACCGAGGTCCGCCGGTTCCGCCGCCAGCCGGCCGAGATGCCGCGACGGCGTCGTCCAGCGCAGCACCTCCTCGACGGCGCTGTCCAGCCCAACCTCACCCGCGCGCAGCGCCCGCCACTGATCCTGGTTCTCGGCCAGCGCGAGGACCGCGCCGGTCATCGCCAGCCGGGTCGTCTCGTCGCCGCCCAGGATGAGGCTGTAGCAGTTGAAGACGATCTCGTCGGTGCCGAGCGGCCGCCCCTTGACGCGGGCGTTGGCCAGGATGCTGACCAGGTCATCGGCGTCGCCGCCGCGTCGCTCCTCCGCGAGCTCGATGAAGTAGGCGAGGATCTCGTTCTTGGAGTTCCAGCCGTCGGCCGAGGTGTGGGCGGGGCCGTGCGAGCTGACCGAGGTGGAGCCGAGCCGGTGGATGTAGGCGCGGTCGGAGTCGGGCACGGCGAGCGTGTCGCAGATCGTGGCCAGCGGCACCTGGGCGGCCACGTCGTCGCCGAAGTCGCAGTCCTCGCGCTCCAGCGCGTTCGCCACGAGCCGCCGCACCTGATCCTCGATCCGCCGCGCCAGCCGGTCGAACACGGCCGGGGTCAGCGCGCCGGTGATGATGCGGCGTACCTCTGTGTGGCGGGGGCCGTCGGTCACCGCGAGCATCTTGCCCGTGGCCGAGTCGCCGCCCACGAGCAGGGTCTCCAGCACGTTGCCCGACGTCGAGGTGAACCGCCGGCCGTCGCGGAAGACGCTGACGGCGTCCGCGTGCCGGGTGACGACCCAGAAGCCCGGGTTGCCGCCCATCGGCGGATGCCAGTAGAGCGGGTGCTCCGACCGCAGGCGCCGCCACACCGCCGACAGGTCACCCTCGGCATGGATCGTCGGTGAGGTCAGGTCCAGGGACTCCACCTGGTCCGGGTCGAGTACGGGCAGCACCTGGGACACCTCCGGTTCGCACGTGCTCCCGACTATGCCCCGGCGTGGTTAGCCGCCGGTTACGCCTCTCCCGCGTAACCGGCGGCTAACCCCTCCCGGCTAGCGTCAGTCGGCAGTCGAGACTTCTGGAGGGCATGTGCGCCGACCATCCACGCGCTGGCTGCTGCAGGAGCCGTCGGCCGGAGACGGGCCGCTGCTGTTCGCCTTCCCCTACGCCGGCTCCGGCGCGTCCTCGCTGCGGCGCTGGCCCGGGCGGATCGGGGAGGCCGAGGTCCATCCCGTGCAGCTTCCCGGCCGGGAGTACCGGATCAAGGAAGATCCGTACCGCGACTTCGAGACGTTCGCCAAGGACGCCGTCGAGGCGCTCCTGCCCTACCTGGCGCGGCCGTACGCGCTCGTCGGCCACTGCATGGGCGCGCTGCTCGCGCACGCGTTCGCCACCCGCGCCATGGAGATCGGCGTCCGGGCGCCCGAGCGGCTGTTCGTGTCGGCGTCCCTGACGCCGAGCCGGGGTTTCTACGGTTACTACCACCCGTGGATGTCCGACCACCGCATCGCCGCGGAGCTCCGGCGCGTCGCCGGAGACCTCGGCGACGGGGCCATCCCGGACGAGCTGGTGTCGTTGTCGGTACGGGTCCTGCGGCAGGACGTGCGGATGTGCCTGGACTACGCGCCGCCGGCCAAGGCGATCGGGGTGCCGATCAGCGCCATCGGCTGGGCGGACGACCTCGACGTGGGACCGGACGACCTGGCCGAGTGGCAGGAGTACGGCGAGACACGCGTCCACCTGCTTCCCGGGGATCCGCTGAACTTCCTGGCCGGTGCCACCGGGCTCAGGAAGGTCATCGAGGAAGATCTCGACTACTGATGCGAAGAGGATGAGCGCCGTGTCTGCACCCGCGACGATTCCCGAGCTTCTCGCCAGAACCGTCGGAACCCATCCGGACCTGCCCGCCGTCAGCGACGAAGAGACCAGCCTCAGCTACGCGGAACTGGCCGAGCGGGCGGACGCCGTCGCGCACGAACTGGTCAGGCTCGGCGTGCGGGAGGAGGACCGGATCGGCGTCCACCTGCCGCGCGGCGTCGGCGCCGTGGTGACGGTGCTCGGTGTGCTGCGCGCGGGAGCGGCGTACGTGCCGATCGACGTCAGCTATCCCAGGTTGCGGCGCGAGCAGATGGTGAAGGCCGGCCGCCTGCGCCTGCTGCTCACCGATCCCGGCACGACCAGGCGGCTGTCCAGCCTGCCCGTGGAGGTGGCCGAGCTGGACTGGCGCGTCCTGCCCCCCGCTTCGGGTCCGGCGGCACACGTCGCCCCGCAGAGCGCGGCCTGTGTCCTGTTCACCTCCGGATCCACCGGTCAGCCCAAAGGCGTCGTGCTGGAACACCGCCACATGGTCGCCTTCGCCACGGACACCGCCCTCCCCACGGTCGGCCCCGGCGACCGGATGGCGCAGGCGTCGAACCTGTCCTTCGACACCTTCACCTTCGAACTGCTGCGTAGCATGGCCGGCGCCGCGGACCTGGTCGTGATGCCCGCCTTCGCCGACCTCATCGGCGCCGACCTGCGGCGGCAACTCCGGCGGCACCGCGTCACCGCGATGCTGGCTCCCGCCATCGCGCTCAACCAGGTCGCCCGCCACGACCGCGAGGCGTTCGCCTCCCTGCGGGTCCTGTGCTCGGGCGGCGACGTGCTGCTCGCCGACACCTGTCGCGAGCTGCGGGCCGGAGGCTTCTCCGGGGACCTGCTCAACCTGTACGGCCCGACCGAGGCCACCGTGGCCTGCACCGCCCAGCGTGTCCAGGAGCTGCCCGACGACTGCGCCCGGGTCCCCATCGGCCGCTCGACCGCGTCAGCGCGTCTGTACGTCCTGGACGATCAGCTCGCCCCCGCCTCCACCGGTGAGCTGTACGTCGGCGGCGCCGCCGTAGGACGCGGCTACCTGGACCAGCCCGGGCACACGGCGCAACGCTTCGTCGCCGACCCGTTCGCCGCGAACGGCACCCGCATGTACGCCACCGGGGACCTGGTGCGTACCGGCGCCGACGGAGCCCTCGAATACCTCGGCCGCGTCGACAGCCAGGTCAAGATCTCCGGCCACCGGGTCGAGCCCGCCGAGATCGAACGCACCTTCTACCAGCACCCGCACGTGGGCGAGGTCGCGGTGACGGCAGTGGGAGAGCCCGGCGACCTGCGCCTGGTCGCCTTCGTCATCCCCGTGGCCGAGGAGTTCTCACCCGTCGGCGTGCGCGCCTTCCTCACCGAGCGTCTGCCCGCCGCGTACGTCCCCGCCGAATTCGTCGTCCTGGACTCCATGCCGCTAGACGCGCACGGCAAACGGGACTGGGCGCGGCTACGCGAGGCCGCCGAGGACCGTTCCCGGCGGCGGCGCACCTACGAACCTCCGCGCACCGCCACCGAGCGCTACCTCGTCCAGCTCTGGGAGGAACTGCTCCGCGTGGAGTCGATCAGCGTCCACGACGACTTCTTCGGCCTCGGCGGCCACTCCCTCCTCGCCGCCCGCGGCCGGATGCGCATCCGCCGCGACCTCAAGACCGACCTTCCGCCTGAGGTGGTCTTCGAGAACAGCGTGGTCGAGGACCTCGCCAAGGTCATCGACCAGACCAGACCCTCCGTCGCCTGACGGTGCTCGCCGGTCCGGACATGGCTGGGCGGCGTCAGGAACAGCCCGGCTCGCGCGCCCGCTCGGTTGCGAGCCGGCATGAACGGCGGAATGCCGAAGGTCCAACTCATTCACAGAATGATCGTCTGCGCGCTACTCTGCCTCCGGCCCAACGGAAACGGAGACCGTGGATGCACAGATTAGCCAGATCCCGTTTTGCCCTGCCCTTGGTCGGGGCCATAGTCGCCGCCACCCTGATCGCCACCGCACCCGCCGCGTCAGCCGCGCCCGCGCGCGGCAACGGACACCGGGTCACCGTCATGGTCCACGGGTTCGACCGTGAGGCCGACATCAGCTGCTCCGGCGCATGGAACAGCGCCAAGCAAGTGCTGAACGCCAATGGTTGGGGCGACGTCGTCACCTTCGGCTACTACAACAAGGCCACCAACTGCGACCTCAGGCTCCAGGGGACCACCGACACGCGCATCCAGGAGGTCGGCCGCCAGTTCGCGTGGACCGTCTACTACCTGTACTCCAGCAAGGACATGGCGATCGACGTCGTCACGCACTCCATGGGCGGTCTGGTCGCGAAGGCGGCCATCGAAGGCGTCAACAGGTACGGCGTGGGCAAGCCGCCGCCCGACCTGAGCGGGCTGACGGTCGATCCGAACAACCTCGGCGCGACCGTGTGGCCCAGAGCCTGGCCCCCATTCCTGTACATCGAGGACATGGTCACGTTCGCCACGCCGCATCAGGGCATCGGCAGCGCGGTGGTGACCGCGTGCGCCATCACCCACGAGCAGTGCAGCGACATGCGTCCGGGCAGCGGCTTCATCAGCTGGCTGGGAAAGCAGCCGCTCTCCCAGATGGGCACGGACTACACCTTCCTCGCCTCGAAGCACGACGACACGGTCAGCTCCGACTCGGCGACCAACAAGCGCACTGCCCATCATTGGGCACTCTACGGCTCGAACGCCGACGGCGGCACGCTGAGCCACACCTCCATCCGGAACACCTCGACCGGCGACTGGCAGGCGTCGTACGGAGGGGAGTTCAGCGACGAGGGTGAGGGCTCGTACCCCGCGCCGCTCCTGCGGATGATGGACGGCCTGTACGACCAGCAGGCCCAGTAACGCGCGGACGCGTCCTCCCCTTTCGGCGAAGGGGGAGGACGCGTCGGTGGGTTATGGGTATTCGGTGAGGTTTGCGACGTTCGTGGAGGAGTTGCTCGGGCCTCCCGTGGAATTGATGACGTGGGCGATGGTTCCGGTGCCGCCCAGGGAGACCGTCACCATGTGGTGGAAGCGGACCCCCGGTGTGTTCGGCGCTTCGAAGGCCCGGTCGGCCACCACCCCGGGGTTGGCGCTGAAGTAGCAGTAGCTGCCCAGCCCCCAGGCCTCATGCGAGGTGACCGAAGCGGCGACCTTGTAGGCGGCCCAGCCACGGGTGGAGCCGTTCATCCAGGACGCCTGGTTGGGCGGATCGTAGGGCATCTCGTTCTGGAAGAAGTAGGTCCGCCCGCCGTTGCCGTTCCAGATGACCTGGTACTGGTGGTAGTGCTCGACGAACAGCCCGTAGAACGTCACGTTGTCGCCGTTGACGACGAGCCCGTTGACGGTCGTGTTGGTGTTCCACCCGACGCCGCTGCCGTGGTCGGCCCGCCAGATCCAGGTGTGATCACCGATCACGTCGTCGCTGTTGATCACCAGGCTCTGTGACGCCTTGCCCACCCCGGCGCCGCCGACGCGGAAGAAGACGTCGTGCAGCGAGGTGGGGTTGGCCGCGTGTGAGGCCGCCGAGCCCGCCGGGCCGACCTGCATGAGCGTCGCCGAGTTCACGGTCCCGGCGTCGATCAGCAGCCCGGCGATCTTGACGCCGTCCACGTCGGCGACGGTCATCGCCGTGATGCCGTTGTCGGGTACGAACGTCGCCAGCCCGAGGCCGAGCACCACGGTGTCGGCCCTGGTGACCCTGATCGTGTCGTTCAGATGGTAGACGCCCGGCGTGACCAGCAGGTTCTTGCCCGCGGCCAGTGCCGCGTTGATGTCACCGGCGGTGTTGCCCGGCTTGACGACGAAGAACTGGCCGATCGGCAGCGACGTGCCCGCACCCGGCCACGACACCCCGGCGGAGTTCGACTTCAGCGCGGGCACGAACACCTGGTAGGCCCCCGCCGCGTCGATGTAGAGGAACGGCTTCTCCCGTACCACCGGCGCCTGCCCCACCGTCGTGTACGGCGGGCTGGGGAAGGTGTTGCCCGGCGCGCCGGACACCCCGACGAAGGTCATGTTCCAGTTCGACCCGCTCCAGGACCCGAAGGCCGAATTGCGGGAGATCCACTGCTGCTGCGACCCGGACCTGACCTGACCGTCGATCCGCGAGTCGGAGATCCACCCGCCGCTCGACCAGCCGCCGTCGTCCAACTGCAGGTTTCCGCGCACATGCATGCGCCGGTACGGCGCCGCCTGCGAGACCGCCCACCGGTCCGTGCCGCCCGCCGGGGTGACCGAGAGGTTCTCGGCGGAGCGCCAGAAGTTCTGGGTGGCGTTGCCGCCGAACCAGTCGGCCTCGGCATGCACGGCCCCGTTGATCGTCACCGCGTCCGGCGTCTGTCCCAGGCCGAGGACCTGGGTGTAGAAGCCGACGTTGACGTCCACGTTGTAGGTGCCCGGCTTGAACAGCAGCGCGTACCGGTTGGACCCGAACTGGTTGGACTGCTGCTGGCCGAACACCGAGTTGAGCTGCGACTGGATGGTGGAGGCGGGCATCGACGGGTCGAAGACGCGCACGTTCGGCCCCAGGTCGGGATCGGGGCCGCCACCGCCGCCGTCGCCCGACAGGGTGAACGACTGCGCCGCCGTGCTGTTGCAGGTGTACTGCTGCAGTTGCACGCTGTCGGCCGTGGAGGCGCCCGACACGTCGAGGCACTTGCCGCTGTTCCTGTTGACCAGGTGGTACGTGCCTCCGGACTCCTCCACCGGCAGCCACTGCTGGTTGTTGCCGCCGCCGTAGGCCCACAGCTGGACCGGCGCGCTGTCGGCGGTCGAGACCCCGGTCACGTCCCAGGCCTGCGCGGCGTTGAGCGAGCTGTTGACCCGGTAGTAGCCGCCACTGGTGGCCTGGAACTGCCAGAGTTGCGCGCCGCTGCCGTTGCACGCGTACTGCTGGACGGCGGTGCCGTTCGCGGTGGCGGCGGAGCGGGCGTCGACGCACTTGCCGCTGTGCTTGGCGACCACGGTGGTCAGGCCGGTGGGGACGGCTGCCTGCGCGACCGGCATGAGGACGAACCCGGCCGCGACCAGCACGAGGACGACGAGGGCACGCATCAGAACCCCGCCGTCAGCCGGGTGAAGTCCCAGGCGTTCTGGGAGACGCCGCTGCAGGTCTCGGACAGGCCTCCGGAGCAGGGGCGGTCGCGGTTGACCGACCAGAAGGCGAGCCTGGTCAGGCCATGGGAGTTGGCGTAGTCGCGGATCTGGGTCCAGGTGGCGACCGAGGTGACCTCCGACTGGTCGGACAGGCCGTTCATGCCGGAGATGCCCATGTGCGCGTACGCCGTGGCGTCCGACCAGCCGAACGCCGACTTCAGGGCGTTCTTCAGCCCTTCGGCCGCGTTGACCGTGCTCTGGTACATGTTGGACCCGCCGCCGAAGTCGAACGGCATGATCGTGTAGTTGTCGATCGGGACGCCGAGCTCCTTCGACCGGTTGATCAGCCGGGTGCCCGCGCCGGCCGGGCCGCTGGTGGAGGTGCCGAAGGTGACGACCACCTTGACGTTCGGGTTGTTCGCTTTGACGATCTTGAGGCCGTTGAGTATGCGGTCCTGGACGGTGTAGTTCTCGTACTCGTCGGTGTTCTCGATGTCGAAGTCGACGGCCGCGGGTCCCAGGGCGTTGATGACCTGCTGAACGGCGCCCGCGTACGCCTCAGGCGTGGCGCAGTTGGGGCCGAGCTTGTTGCCCGACCAGCCGCCGAAGGAGATCTGGACGCTGCCGCCCTTGGACTTGATCGTGTTGATCGCCTGCTGGTCGGCGCCGCCGGTCAGCGCACGCGAGCCGTCCCAGCGTGGCGTGCAGCCGCCGCCGGACAGGATGAAGGCCATCGTGAAGGACTTCACGCCGGTCGCGTCCATGACCGTGCCCGGGTTGGGCGGGCTCCCCCACCCCATGTAGAGGTACGGGGCTCCGGGCAGCTTGCCGGGAGTGGGGGTGCCGCCGCCGGAGGGCAGCGTCCACTTCTGGTTGGCGCCGGTGCCGCAGCTCCAGATCTGCAGGGGCGTGCCGTCGGCCGAGCTGACGTTGGTGGCGTCCAGGCACTTGCCGAGCGCTCGCAGGGTGCCGTCGGAGGCGGCCGTCCACTGCTGCGCGGCGGTGCCGTTGCAGTCGTAGATCTGCACCTTGGCGCCGTCGGCGCTGCTCGCGCCCGCCACGTCCAGGCACTTGCCGAGTGCGCGGATCGTGCCGTCGGACTGCGTGGTCCACGACTGGGCGGTGGTGCCGTTGCAGGTCCAGAGCTGGACCTGGGTGCCGTTGGCGCTGTTGGCGCCGGCGACGTCGACGCACTTGCCGCCATAGCCGGTGATCTGGCCGGTGGCGGCCGAGGCCGGGGAAGCGAGGCCCGCCACGGCTAACGCCGTCACGGACGCGAGGATGATTCCTCGTCTTTTCATGGGGGGTGTCACCTTCTGTGGGGGGTGTACGCCGGCGGCTGGGCCGCCGGCGTGGGTGAGCACCATGGCTAAGAGAAATCCACGGTCGTGACCTTATGGTGACCTTACGGTGACCTTACAAGAGCGTCAATACTTAATTTAAGGGTTGACGGTACTTCGTACGCAGCCCTCAGGCGCCCAGGAACTGATCCACCACCAGGATGGCGGCGCCGAGCTTGACGCCCTCCGACCCCAGGTGAGCGGCCCCGATCGCGACGCGGTCGTAGGAATGGCGCAGCGCGGAGCGCTCCGTGGCCGTCAGGATCGCGGGCAGGTGGTCGCGGGCGAGCAGCAGGCCCGCCCAGCCGCCCAGCACGATGCGCTCGGGATTGAGCAGGTTGATCAGACTCGCCAGCCCCGCGCCCAGGTGGCCGACGGCCTCGTCGAACAGGGGACGCGCGCCCGGGTCGGCCAGCAGCGCCGCGAACGCGCTCTCCTCCTCGATGCCCGCCAGGTCGATCCCCGCCCTGGCGAGGACCGACTCGGCGCCGACATAGGCCTCCAGACAACCGCGCGCACCGCAGCGGCAGGGGCGGCCGTCGGCGATCACCGTGGTGTGGCCCCACTCCCCCGCCCCACCGGACACGCCGCGGACGGTGATGCCGTCGGTGATGATGCAGGCGCCGACCCCGCTGCCGATCAACACCATGATCATGTAGTCGCTGCCCCGTCCCGCGCCGAACCAGTGCTCGGCCAGGCCCAGCGTCATGGCGCCGTTGTCGACGAACACGGGCAGGCCGGGGAGCATGTCGGCCAGCCGTACCCCGCTCCAGCCGAACGTCGGCGAGTCGACGACCGAGCCCCGCACCATGCCGGGGACGCCGACGCCGACGCCGAGGACCCGGTCGGGCTCCACCCCCGCCTGCGCGATCACCGCGGCGACGCCTTCGCGGATGTGGCCGGCCACCAGGTCGGGAGCGTGCCGTCCTGGGCGCAACGGGCTCTCGGCCTTGGCCCGTGGCGTCATGGACAGGTCGAACAGCTCCACCCCGACGCGGGTCTCCCCCACCTCGACGCCGACCGCGTAGGCGTGGTGGGCGTTGACGCGGAGCTGGACGCGCGGCCGCCCGCCGTCCGACTCGACCCTGCCCACCTCGACGACGATCCCGTCGGACAGCAGGCCGGTGACGACGTTGCTCACCGTGGCGGGGCTCAGGCCGGTCGCCTGGGCGAGCTCGAACCTGCTGCGCTCGCCGTCGAAGAAGAGCGTGCGCAGCAGCACGGCCCTGTTGGTACGCCGCACGTCACGCGACGTCCCCCGCTGCGGCCGGATCATAGGGTGAAGTCTAGGCTCCCCTTCCTCACCAGTCCGGCCAGGAGTTCCTTGACCTCGGTCGCGTCGTAGCGGTCGCGGTCGAAGGGGCCGATGAGCAGCGGGCCGTCGTCGGGGCTGTCGGGCAGGCGACCGTGGCTGCCCCGGACCGGTGCCGGGTCGAGTGGCACCACCGGCATGGTGTAGCGGAAGCCCAGTTTCTTCCTGGCCAGCGCGGCGGCGGCGCGGAGCTTGACGAACGGGTCGCTTGGGTTCATGAACAGTTCGGCGGGGTCGTAGCCGGGTTTGCGGTGGATGTCCACGAGCCTGGCGAAGTCGGGGGCGCGGTCGTCGGAGAGCCAGTAGTAGTAGGTGAACCAGGCGTCGGGTTCCGCGACGGCGACGAGTTCGCCGGCGCGTTCGTGGTCGAGCCCGTACTTCGCCTTCCCCGCGTGGTCGAGCACCTCGTCCACGCCGGTCAGCTCGGCGACGACCGCGCGGGTGCGGTCGAGGTCGGCGGGGTCGCGGACGTACACGTGGGCCACCTGGTGGTCGGCGACGGCGAAGGCCCGGGACGCCCACGGGTCGAGGTATTCCATCCCGGCCTGGGTGTAGACCTCCAGGAGCCCGGCGGCGCGCAACGCCCGGTTGACGTCGATCGGGCGGGACGCCGACGTGATGCCGTACTCCGACAGCACGACCACCTCGGCCTCCTCGGCGAGCAGCGGGGCGAGCGCGGCGTCGACGGCGCGGGCCGCGGCGATCGCCTCGGGCCCGTCGGGGCCGTGCCGTTGCAGGTCGTAGTCGAGGTGCGGGATGTAGACCAGCAGCAGGTCGGGACGTTCGCGGGCCAGGATGCGGCGGGCCGCGGCGATGATCCATGCGGAGGAGGTGATCCCCGCGTTGGGGCCCCAGTAGGTGAACAGGGGGAACGGTCCGAGCGCGGATTCGAGGTCGTCGTGGAGTGAGGGTGGGCGGGTGTAGCAGTCGGGGTCCTTGCGGCCGTCGGCGTGGTAGATGGGGCGTGGGGTGACGAGCAGGTCGGTGGCCGCGCCCATCGCGTACCACCAGCAGACGTTGGCGGTGCGCAGGCCGGGTACGGCGGTCCACAGTTGGTCGCCCTGGATGAGTGCGTTGTGCTGGCGCCACAGGAGGACCTCGCCGAGGTCCCGGAAGTACCATCCGTTGCCGACGATGCCGTGGTCGCGAGGCATCGCGCCCGTCAGCAGGGTGGCCTGCATCGAGCAGGTGACGGCCGGGAGCACGGGCCGCAGCGTGGCCGCCGTTCCCACCTTGGCCACGTTCGGCATGTGCGCGAGCAGGCGGGGGGTCAGGCCCACCACGTTGATCACGACCAGCGGTGCCATCACTGCTCCTTCATGCCGAGCGAGGTCAGCCGGCCTCGCATCCAGTCGAGCTCGGCGGCGATGCCGGCGGCGAGATCCGGGGACGCGCCGGGAAGCACGTTCCAGGTGTAGGTCTCCACCTCGACGTGCCGGGTCAGCGGGCTGGGGCCGCCGAGGAGCGTGTTCAGCAGGTCACGCAGGTAGGGGGCGCTGGTGGTGAGCGGAGGGGGCGGGTCCGCGTGCAGCGGGACGTGGAAGTGCACCCGCCAGCTCTCGTCCGCGGGCAGGCCGCCGGCGAGGGCCTCTCCCAGGTCGTCGGCGTATCCGGTGGCGGAGCGCGTCTGGTGGAGGAACCTGGCCTCGTCGAACGCCGCCAGCGCCGGCTGCGCTCCGGGCGGGGCCTCCAGGGCGCACGACGCCTGGAGCTTCACGATCGGGAGCCCGGTGCCGGCGCCCGCGCCGGGTTCCTCGAAGCCCACGGCCATGTGGCAGGCGTCCAGGCACAGGCCGAGGTAGTCGTGATCCACCCCGCTCAGCAGGGCGGTCGCCTGGGGTGTGATCTCGATGACGCAGCCGGGCTCCGGCTCGAAGCCCACCCGGATCACCTTGCCGGTCCGGTGGGTCAGGTCGCGCAGCCCCTGGGCGAGCGCGTCGAGGTTCGCCATGACCGCCGTCGCCTTGTCCCGGGTCCATGGGGTGCGCCAGGCGAGGGGGAGGGTCGAGATCGTCCCCTCGGTGACGTCGTCCGGCAGCAACGCGGCGAGGATCTCGGCGAGCCCGAGCGTGTAGCGCAGCCGCTCCGCGTCGGCCCAGTCGGGCTGGTACACGCGGTATTTCACGACCTCGTCGTGGAAGCCGCGGTAGGGGAACCCGTTCAGGGTCACGACCTCCAGCCCGAGCGCGGCCAGCCGCTCGCGCAGCGCGGCGAGGTCGTCGCCCCGGGCGAGCAGCTCACCGGCGGCCTGCCGGGGCAGCCACAGGCCGACGCCGAGCCGTTCGGCGCCGAGCAGGTGCCTGACCCGCGCGGCGATACCGGAGAGTTGGCGGTGGATGCCGGGGAGATCCTCGGCCGGGTGCACGTTGGTGCAGTAGGCGAGGTGGATCGTCGAGCCGTCCGGGTGGCGCAGCCTCATGAGTCAGCCTCGCTTGATCGTGTTGCCGGCGTAGTCGGGGGCCGCCTCGGTGCCCGCCTCCAGGCTGAGCCGGCCGCTCTGCCCGTAGAA
Organism: Nonomuraea sp. NPDC052116; assembly: GCF_040680035.1. Taxonomy (NCBI): domain Bacteria; kingdom Bacillati; phylum Actinomycetota; class Actinomycetes; order Streptosporangiales; family Streptosporangiaceae; genus Nonomuraea; species Nonomuraea sp. NPDC052116. The sequence continues at coordinate 78,876 of NZ_JBFAWA010000036.1, forward strand.
GGTCACCGGATTGCGCCACAGCACCTGGTCCACGTCGTCCTCGCCGAAGCCGGCCGCGAACATGGCGTCGGCTACCTCGCGCGTCTTGAGCGGGTCGCTGCGTCCCCAGTCGGCGGCCGAGTTCACGAGCATCCTCGACGTGCCGTGCTCCTTGAGGACGGCCACCATCCGGGCCGGGTCCATCTTGGTGTCGGGGTAGATGGAGAACCCCATCCAGCAGCCCGAGTCCGCGACCATGCCGACGGTCAGCTCGTTGAGGTGGTCGACCAGCACCTGCCCGGGGGCGAGGCCCGCGGCCCGCACCACGTCGAGCGTGCGGCGGGTGCCGGCGACCTTGTCCCGGTGCGGCGTGTGCACGAGGACGGGGAGATCGTTCTCCCGCGCCAGGGCGAGCTGTGCCTCGAAGGCCCGTTCCTCCTCCGCCGTCATCGAGTCGTAGCCGACCTCGCCGACGGCGACGACGGAGTCCTTCAGCAGATATCGCGGCAACTCGGCCAGCACCCCCGCGCACCGCGGGTCGTTCGCCTCCTTCGGGTTGAGCGCGAGCGCGCAGTGGTGGCGGATGCCGTACTGCGCGGCGCGGTACGGCTCCCAGCCGAGCAGCGCGTCGAAGTAGTCGAGGAAGCTGCCGACGTTGGTACGGGGCTGGCCCAGCCAGAAGGCGGGTTCGACGACGGCCCGGACTCCTGCGGCGTGCATGCGCTGGTAGTCGTCGGTGGTCCGGGAGGTCATGTGGATGTGGGGGTCGAAGATACGCATTCAGATCCTCTCCATGACGTCGCGCGGGACGGGCCGGCCGGCCGCCCGCAGCTCCGCCGCGTAGTCCGACAGCATCCGGGCCAGCTCGGCGTCGAACCGGCGCTCCAGGCCGGTCACCGAGGCCAGCGGGATCGACATGAAGACGCACTTGAGCACTCCCTGGCGGAAGGCGTGGTCGTCCAGCCACGCCGACCCGTAGGGGCCGAGGGCCGCGGCGACCAGCCGCGCGTCGTTGGCGCGCAGCGCGTCCTCCACCAGGTCGACCACCGCCGGGCCGAGATCGAGCTCGGCCAGCGCGGACAGGATGGCCAGCCGCTCGCCGGTGTCGCCGCGCTCGTACAGTTCGCGGACCACCGCGTGGTCGCCGCCCAGCGCCTTGAGCAGCGCGCCCCGGGCGGTGGGGCCGCCCTGCCGTTCGGCCTGCGGGAAGAGCCGGTGGATCGCGCCCGGGTCAGACTCGACCCGCCGTACGGCCTCCGTCTGCCACTCGTCCCTCATGTGCCCTCCTCAGGAACTCGATCGATCGGCGGGCGACCTGCGGGGCCGCGTGGCCGTGCCGGGCCAGCTCCACGGCCACGAGACCGGAGTAACCGCGCAGCTCGGCGAGCACCGGGACGAAGTCGATCTCGCCTTCCCCGAACTCCAGGTGCTCGTGGACCTCGCGGCGCATGTCCTCGATCTGGACGTGCACGGTGTACGGCAGCGCCCGCCGGACACAAGTGGGCAGATCGTCCCGCTCCACGCAGTGGCAGTGCCCGATGTCGAGGGTGAGGCCGAACCGGGGATGGTCGCCGAGCATCCGGCGCAGCCGTTCGTAACCGTCCAGGTCCCGGACGAGCATCCCGGGTTCCGGCTCGAACCCCAGGGTGACGCCGGTCCTGTCCGCCTCGTCGAGGAGCCGCTCGCACTGGTCGGCCAGCCGTGCGTATGCCTCCTCCTCCGTCATGCCGTCAGGTGTGACCCCGCTCCACAGATGGACCACCGGGGCGCCCAGATCGGCGGCGATCCGCATGGCCGTCGTCAGGAACTCCGCTCTCCGGCCCGCGTCGTCGCTGATGAGGGTCGGATGATGCTTGCGCCACGGGTCCAGGGTGTACCGTCCGCCCGTCTCGACCACGGCCGCGAGGCCGAGGCGATCGAGGAGCCCGGCGATCCGCGACACCTCCGCGGCCAGGCCGGGGGCATAGGGGTCGAGATGGCCGCGGTCGAGCGTGATCGCCGCGCCGGCGTAGCCCAGGTCGTGCAGGATCGCGAGCGCCTCGGCGAGCCGGTGGTCGCCGAAGCCGTTGGTGCAGTAGGCCCAGTTCATGACGTCGCCATCCGGGACGAGAGCCACCTGCCCAGGGGCAGCGAGCACAGCAGCGCGCCCGCCGCCCCGAACCGCCCGTTCCCGGCGAGCGCCGCCGCCTGGAGCGGTATCAGGCCGAGGATGCTCAGCCGGACGGCGTGCCGCACGTTCTCGGGATCGGGGTGGGCCCGTAACCCGGCCTGGACCGGGAGGGTCGAGGCGAGATAGCCGGCGATGAGGACACCGGCGCCCATCCGGGCGGCGGCTCCCCTGCGCAGGCTGGCCGCGGCCGCCAGACCGGCCGCGGCGGTGGTGGCGGCGAGGGCACGCTCGGCCGTCCCGGGCGCCGCCCCCGCCACCTCGGCCCGGCCGAGGATGCTGATCCCGTACGTGTGCGCGCCGACCGCCAGCGCCATCGGCATGGCGGCTCTCCCGTCCGAGCCGGCGCCCAGGAGCACGTCCAGCGCGCGGCAGGCGGCCATCGAGGCGGGGCCCGCCGCCGTCCGTTTGAGGCCGAGGTCGTAGGCCCACACCGCACCGGCCAGCAGGCCGGCGACGGTGAGGCCGCGGCGTCCACCGGCGATGGCGGCGGCGGCCAGGCCGGCGCCGGTGAGGGCGGCGGCGACCCCGAGCGCGGCGCCCGGGCGGACCCTGCCGGACGGGATCGGGCGCTCGGGCCGCTCGATGGCGTCGGCCTCGCGGTCGGCCCAATCGTTGAGCGCCATGCCCGACCAGTACATGAGCACCGAGGCCACGGCCAGCCCCGGGTTCGGGCGGCGTCCCGCGGCGACCGCACCCGCCATGGTGTCGCCGGGCACCGACAGCGCGGCCGGCGCGCGTACCAGCTCCAGCATCGCCCTCACGACAGCTCCCCGGCGAAGGCGAGCAGGCGGGCGTACTGGGCGGCCAGCGCGTGTTCGCCGGTGCCCAAGGGGTTCTTGAAGAAGTAGCCGAGCTCGGGGAGCACCCCGTGCCGTCCCTTCTCCTGCGCCCGCGCGACCAGCCGGGCCAGGTCCAGGACGAGGGGGGCCGCCAGCGCCGAATCGCAGCCCTGCCAGGTGAACTGCAGCGCCATCCGCACGCCGAGGAAGCCCTCGAAGGTCACGTGATCCCAGGCGGTCTTCCATTCTCCCAGGTCAGCGACGTAGTCGATGTGCGTCCGCCCCTCGACCGGCTCTCCCACGACCCCGGCGACGACCTGGTCCTTGGAGAGCTCCTTGCTCGACCTGGCGGCCGGATCGGCGAGCGTCGCCCCGTCTCCGCCGCCGAGCAGGTTGAGCCCTGACCAGGAGCGCACGCGTAACGCCCGGTCGGCGAACATGGGCGCGAGCGCGCTCTTGACCAGGGTCTCGCCGGTCTTCCCGTCGCGTCCCGCGTACGGCACGCCCCGCCGGGCGGCGAGTTCCGCCAGCGCCGGCAGGGTGGGCCCGGTGGAGGGCGTGAACTCCACGTAGCCGCACCCGGCCTGGAACGCCGCATAGGCGTACAGCGAACTCGGCGGCAGGACGTCGTCCCCCGTCGCGAGCCGTTCCTCCAGATCGGCCAGCCTCTCGAACTCGGGACGCGGGCCGACCGGAGGCTCGGTCGACGACACGTTGACGACGACCACTCTGGCCAGCCCGTGCCGGTCGCGGAAGTCGGCGATGTCCCCGCTCAGCCGGGCCGCGGCCGCGGCCTGCCCGCCGTCGCCGCGGACGTGGCCGCGCCGGATCTCGGCGTCGGCGGCGTCCAGGTCCGCGGCGATCAGCCGTGGCAGGTCCGGCGGGATCACCCCCGCCCTGCTCAGCTGTTCGGCGCGTTTGCGTAAGGAGACCTCGCTGATGTCGTGGCCGCCGAAGACCAGGCCGGCGAACGGGACGAGCCTCGCGGGAAAGCCCGGGGACTCGGTCACGCATCCCTGCGGGGGCGCGAGTCCTGCCCTGATCGCCGCGGCGCCGGCGGTCGCGGTGGTCGCCGCGGATCCCCGTGCCCCAATGAGCCACACCCCGACCTTGTCCATGCAAGCTCCTACGTGTCGGGCTCCATGCCGGACGAGAGATACGTCCGATATGTCACTAGCCGCGATGCTAAGAGCGACTTTTACCGACGGTCAAGCAGAAGATGACCGCTACGCGTCCTATCGCCACGTCGATCGGATGCGACGGCACACGCTTCGTAGGGAAGATCACGCAGGACTTTGGCCAGATTCTGGCGAAAGTCTTGACATTTGGTCAAAAAAGGCGCGTACTTCCATCGGCGGTCACCCTAACTACCACCCTCGACTCTCTGTGATTCCCACTCTTACACGCTCGCTCCCGAACCACACGAGCAGCCGCACCCAGCCCTCACGCGAGTGGGGCGCCGTCACCGATTGGGGAACCATGACCGAGGTAGGCAGAGGCATGGCGAAAAGCCTGTTCTCCCGGCGTGCCTTCACCGCCTCCGCGGCGTTCGCCGCGGTCGCACCGTTAGTAGCATCCAGCCAGGCCGAAGCAACGATCGACAAGCCCGCGGACAAGCCCGGCAAGGGCAACGTCCGCCGCATGACCCTCTACGCCGAGCGGTTGCCGGACGGCCGGCTGGGCTACGGCCTGGAGCCCGGCAAGCCCACGATCCCCGGCCCTCTCATCGAGATGGTCGAGGGCGACACCCTCGAGATCGAGATGGTCAACAACCTGGACGTGCCGGCCAGCCTGCACGTGCACGGGGTCGACTACGACGCGGCCAGCGACGGCACCAGGCTGAACGACAGCGTGGTGGAACCGGGCGGCCGGCGTACCTACACCTGGCGCACCCACACCCCCGGACGGCGTCCGGGCGGCAGCATCGAGCCCGGCAGCGCCGGCTACTGGCACTACCACGACCACGTCGTGGGAACCGATCACGGCACAGGGGGGATCCGGCAGGGGCTCTACGGGCCGCTGGTGGTCCGCCGGAAGGGCGACCTCAGGCCGGACAAGCAGTTCACCGTCGTCTTCAACGACATGTCGATCAACAACCAACCGGCCCATCAGGCGCCCGAGTTCGTCGCGAGGCTCGGCGAGCGGGTGGAGTGGATCGTGATCACGCACGGCGAGTTCTACCACACGTTCCACATCCACGGGCACCGCTGGGCCGACAACCGCACCGGCCTGCTGGAACACCCGCACGACCAGAGCCGGATCATCGACACCAAGATCACCGGACCGGCCGAGTCGTTCGGCTTCCAGGTGATCGCCGGGGAGCGCGTCGGCCCGGGAGCGTGGATGTACCACTGCCACGTCCAGAGCCACTCCGACATGGGGATGGCCGGGATCTTCACGGTGACCGACGCGGACGGGAACATGCCCGATCACTCGGGTGACGGCCACGCGGGCCCCACGACGAGCCCCACGACGGGCCCCACGACGGGCCCCACGACGGGCACGCATCACTGACGCGGCCCAGGACCCGGCCGCGGCAGAACCCTCAGCTCTTCCCCAGCAGGTCCCGAATCACCCTCAACCCGAAGGAGCGAACGATGGGCCGAAAAGCCCTCTTACCGCCCCGACCAACCGCTTGGCGCCGCTTACTGATCACGATGTCGAGCGCCGTCCTGATCCTCGGGCTGGCGACCCCCGCCGCCGTACCCGCCCAGGCACAGGCCGCCGCGCCGAAGCCGCCGGAACATGGCCCCGACAAGGGCCCTGTCAGCGTGCTGGTCTTCCACGGCCCCGCCGACAAGCAGGACGACCCGGTCAAGCAGGCCACGGCGGCGATCAAGGAACTGGGCGGGAAGAACGGCTTCTCCGTCGACGCCTCGCAGGATCCGGCGGTCTTCACCACCGACAACCTGGCGCGCTACCGCGGCGTGGTGTTCCTGTCCGCCAAGGGCTCGGAGCTGAATGACGGCCAGCTGGCCGCATTCCAGGCGTACATCAGGAACGGCGGCGGGTTCGTCGGAGTCCACGACGCCGCGCGCGCCCAGGCGGACTCGGCCTGGTTCACCGAGCTGATCGGCACCCGCCCCGCCGGCGCCCTGCCCCCTCCGGAGAAGGTGGTGGAGAGCGCCGCCAGCGCTGAGAACCCGCCGAACGAGACCAAGGACAAGCTGTTCGACGGGAGCAACGACACCAAGTGGCTGGCTCGGACGCCGACCGGATGGGTCCAGGGGAAGCTCGAGAAGCCGGTCGCGATCGCGCACTACGCGTTGACGTCCGCCAACGACTTCCCCGGGCGTGACCCGAAGGACTGGGCCCTACAAGGCTCCCAGAACGGGACGGACTGGACCGACCTCGACAAGCGGAGCGGGGAGAGCTTCCCCCAGCGGTTCCAGACCAAGGAATACACGTTCGCCAACAGCACGGCGTACCCGTACTACCGGCTCAACATCACCGCGAACGGCGGCGAGCCCCTGATTCAGCTCGCCGAGCTGCGGCTGTTCGGCCCCACCGCCGGAGAGCCCCCGGAGAGCAAGCCGCAGGAGGCCGTCGTCGACCTCGTCGACCGCCAGCACCCGGCGAACAAGGGGCTGCCCTTCACCGTGAAGCGCACCGACACGTGGATGAACTGGAGCCCCAACCCGCTGGGCAAGGTCCACACGGTCGCGCAGGTCGGCGAGCACACCTACGACCAGGGCCTGAACGGCAACGGCGCGTTCCATCCGATCTCGTGGTGCCGCGACTACGACGGTGGCCGGTCGTTCTACACCGGCATGGGCGGCACCAAGGCCGGCTACACCGGCGACGAGCAGTTCCAGAGCCACCTCGGCGGCGCCATCCGGTGGGCGGCCGGCCTGGTGCGCGGTGACTGCCAGGCGACGATCGCCTCGAACTACACCGTCGAGCGGCTGACCGCGCAGAACAAGCAGGGCCAGCTCGACCAGATCGGCGAGCCCCACGGCCTGACCATCGCCCCGGACGGCAAGGTCTTCTACATCGGCAAGGCGGCCTGCACGACCGGCCCGATCGCCGACTGGAACGACCCCAAGGTCGGCCTCGGCTGCGGCACCATCCACCAGTGGGACCCGAAGACCAAGCAGGTCAAGCTCCTGACCACGCTCGCCGTCATGGGCAACCGCGGCAGCGGCGACGAACTGGTCAAGAACGAGGAAGGCCTGATCGGCATCACGCTCGACCCCAAGTTCGAGCAGAACGGCTGGGTCTACGTCTACTGGATGCCGCACGAGTCGATCGACAGGGACAAGCGGATCGGCAAGCGGACGGTCTCCCGGCTCACCTACGACGCCGCCAACCAGACCATGGACCAGGCCACCCGCAAGGACCTGCTGCAGTGGGACACCCAGATCCACAGCTGCTGCCACGCGGGTGGCGGCATGGCCTTCGACAAGGACGGCAACCTCTACGTCGGCAGCGGTGACAGCAACTCCTCCGGCGGCTCGGGCGGCTACTCCGGCAACAACTGGACCGCGGACTACAAGGGCGTCTCGTTCCAGGACGCCCGCCGTACCGCGGGCAACACCAACGACCTCAACGGCAAGATCCTCCGTATCCACCCGGAGCCCGACGGCACCTACACCATCCCCAAGGGCAACCTGTTCACCGGCAAGGAGGAGGGCGGCGGCAAGACCCGCCCGGAGATCTGGGTGATGGGCGTCCGCAACATCGCGCGCATCGCCTGGGACAACGTGAACAACTGGCTGACCGCCGGATGGGTCGGTCCCGACGCCGGCGGCCCCAGCGAGACGTGGGGTCCCGCCAAGTACGAGACCGCCACGATCCTCAGGTCCGCCGGCAACCAGGGCTGGCCGTACTGCATGGGCGACAAGCAGCCCTACCGTGACCGCAGCAACGTCGACGCCACCCAGCCCGCCGACTGGTACGACTGCGACCACCTGAAGAACACCTCACCGCGCAACACCGGCCTCGTCGACATCCCGCCGGCGCGCGCCAACATGATCTGGTACTCGCCCCAGGGCGGCGGCCCCGTCTACCCGAAGCGGAACGACGGCAGCGGCCTGCCCACGTACAAGCCGGGCGAGGAGACCCTGACCATCCCCTACCTCAAGGGCGGCGGCCAGGCGGTCATGTCGGGGCCGACCTACCATCGCTCCCAGGTCGACGCCGACAGCGGTGTGGCGTGGCCGGCGTACTGGGAGAACAAGTGGTTCATCGGTGACGAGTCCAACGGCAACAACCGCGTCGCCGTGACCGTCGACCCGAAGACCGTGCCCGAGGCGGGCCGGCCCGTGTTCGGCGAGGACCTGCGCCAGATCATCCCGGGCGGCGGCGGCACCACTCAGATGCAGTCGTGGATGGACGCCAAGTTCGGGCCGGACGGCGCGCTCTACATGCTCGACTACGCCGGCGGATTCTTCAGCCTCCACCCCAACCAGAAGCTGATCCGCGTCGCCTACAAGGGTGGTCCGGCGACGCCGAACCCGAGCTTGGCCGTGGCGCGTCCCGTCCGGCAGAGCGACCCGAGGACGATGGCGTTCTCCAGCACGAGGGCCGGCGGCGTGTCGTGGGAGTGGAACTTCGGCGACGGCGGCCGGCCGTCGAAGGAGGCGAACCCCACGCACTCCTACAAGGACTTCGGCACCTACAAGGCGACGCTGAAGGTCACCTACGCCGACGGCACGACGGCCACCGGCACGATCGACGTCAAGGTCGAATGCACCGCCCCCGACGCCCGGCCGACGGTCCGGCTGCTCGACACCGACACCGGCGTGGCCAACCGCGTGGCCGGCGGCGGCTGCACGCTGAACGACCTGATCGACGACGAGCGCGACTGGAAGAACCACGGCGAGTTCATGAGCCACCTCAACGACGTGGTGAACAGGGCCCGTAAGGACGGCGTCATCGACGACCGCGAGGCGTCCGCGCTCAAGAAGGCGGCCGCCGAGTCCGAGATCGGCAAGACGAACGGATACGAGACCCTCTTCGACGGGACGGCGCAGTCGCTCCAGGGGTGGACGCAGGCCCCGTCGGGACAGTTCACCCTGCAGCCGGACGGAACGATCCGCGCCTCCGGCGGTCTCGGAATGCTGTGGTACTCCAAGAAGGCGTACGCCGACTTCTCGCTGAGGCTGCAGTTCCGTGACGTCGCGCCCGACGCGCTCCGCGCCAACAGCGGGGTCTTCGTACGGTTCCCCGACCCGAGGACGCCGCTGGAGCAACGCCCGGCGGGAAGCTGCGGAACGGCCGGCTCGGCCCGTACGTCGCCCGCCTGGGTCGCGATCTTCTGCGGTCACGAGATCCAGATCTACGACGGCGACACCGGCGAGCCGCAGAAGACCGGCTCCATCTACAACTTCGCCGCCTCGGGCCTGGACAAGGCCGGGGTCACCCCGAAGGGCACGTGGAACGACTACGAGGTTCGGGTGGTCGGGCAGCACTACACGATCACCCGCAACGGCAAGGTGATCAACGAGTTCGACAACACGCCGGGCAAGACGTCGTCCCGCGCCGGCGACCCGCCCACGGACCTGCGCCAGTTCATCAGCGGGTTCGTCGGGTTGCAGAACCACGGCAACAACGACGCGATCGAATTCCGCAACATCCGGGTGCGCGAACTCTAGGCCGGTCCCTCGGCCGGGTGCCGGGCCGGGGCGCCTGCCCCGCCCGGCACCCCACCCCAGCCGCGCAGACTCTGAGAGGTATCGATCCCATGCATATCCGATTGATCCATGCCTTACGCAGGACGTTCAAAGCCGCTGCCACGGCGCCGGGCCTGGCCGTGATGTTGCTGGCCGTGGGGCTTCCCGCGCTCTTCCTGTCGTCGGTCCAGGCCGGCACGCAGCCCCCCATGCGGCTGACGGCCCAGGCGGACCAGGTGCTCACCTGGAACGCCGACAACAGCATGACCGCGTACAAGTCGACGCCGGACACCGCAACCGCGGGGCCCACCACCATCGTCTTCGAGAACAGTGCGGCGACCGGCAACACCACCGGCATGACGCACACCCTGACCTTCGACGTCTCCACCCCCGGCTACAACCACGACGTCAGCCTCAACATCATCGCCAGCCCCTTCGACGCGAACGGCGGCCGGCACCAGGCGCAGGTGAACCTCACTCCGGGCAAGTACCGCTTCTTCTGCGCGATTCCCGGTCATGGCCAGATGGTCGGCGAGCTGGTGGTCACCGACGGCGGCGGCGCGGACACCACCGCGCCGCAGGTGTCGGCGCAGGTGGCGGGCGACCGCAACGACGACGGCAACTACGTCGGCTCCGCGACCGTGACCCTCACCGCGAGCGACACCGAGTCGGGGGTGGAAACGGTGGAGTACGCGCTCGACGGCGGGGCGTTCACGGCGTACTCGGCTCCGGTGACGGTCAACGCAGTGGGTGCGCACACTGTGCGTTACCGGGCCACCGACAAGGCGGGCAACACCTCCGACCCGGGCACGACGACGTTCACCGTGGTGGCCCCTCCAGGACAGGACACCACTCCCCCGCAGGTGACCGCCCAGGTGGCGGGCGACCGTAACGACGACGGCAACTACGTCGGCTCCGCGACCGTGACCCTCACGGCGACCGACGCCGGGTCCGGGGTGGACAAGGTGGAGTACTCCCTCGACGGTCAGCCGTACGCGGTGTACGCGCAGCCGCTCGCCGTCACCCAGCCGGGCGCCCACACCGTGGCCTACCGGGCCACCGACAAGGCCGGCAACACCTCCGACCCGGGCACGACGACGTTCACGGTGGTGGCGGAGCAGGAGAAGGACACCACTCCGCCGCAGGTGACCGCCCAGGTGACCGGTGACCGGAACGACGACGGCGACTACGTCGGCTCCGCGACCGTCACCCTCACCGCGACCGACACCCAGTCCGGGGTCGACACCGTGGAGCACTCCCTGGACAACGGCGCCTTCACGGCGTACTCGGCTCCGGTGTCGGTCAACCGGCCGGGCGCGCACACCGTGCGCTACCGGGCCACCGACAAGGCCGGCAACACCTCGCCGGTGGGCTCGGTGACGTTCACCGTGGCGGCTCCTCCGGGAGAGGACACCACTCCGCCGCAGGTGACGGCGCAGATCACCGGCAACATGGACTGGGCCTGGAACTACGTGGGCTCCGCCACGGTGACGCTCACCGCGACCGACGCCGGGTCCGGGGTCGACAAGGTGGAGTACTCCCTCGACGGTCAGCCGTACGCGGTGTACGCCAAGCCGCTCGCCGTCACCCAGCCGGGCGCCCACACCGTGACCTACCGGGCCACCGACAAGGCCGGCAACACCTCGGCTGTCGGCACGGCCAGGTTCATGCTGGTCAAGTCCGCACCGGGCCCGGGATGCCCGAAGCCGGGCAAGGGCTGCAAGGACAGGTGACCCCGGCCGGCGGGCGGCCTCCCTCTCGAACGCCGCCCGCCGGTCTCGGTGCGCTTCCCTCGGTCGGCCACCGCCTCGCCGCCCTGATCGCGGATCTCGCGGGCGACCGCCTCGGCCGGGCCGGTGTCCGCGCCGTCACCGGCGATCGAGCCGCCGAGGTCGTTGACCACGACGCGGCGGGTCGTCCCGGCGCAGCCGCGCGAACAGCGGGTTGAGGTCCAGCTTCTCGGCTTCGAACGGGTGGCTTCTGGGTCGCGTCATGATCTCGGCGCCGGTCGTCACCAGGCGACGGGCAGCTCGTGGACGCCGTAGATGCTCATGTCGTTGCGGAACCTGATCTGCTCGATCGGCACCGCCGGCCGCAGATCGGGCAGCCGGCGCAGCAGCGTGGGCAGTGCGATCTCGAGTTCCGCGCGCGCCAGGACCTGGCCGAGGCACTGGTGGACACCGTGGCCGAAGGCCATGTGACCACGGGTGTTGCGGTCGAGGTCGAGGCCGTCGGGGTCGCCGACGAAGGCCGGGTCGCGGTTGGCGGCGGGCAGGTTCATGATCAGCCCTTCGCCGGCGCGGACGAGCTGCCCGCCGATCTCGATGTCCTCCTTGGCCACGCGGGCGACCAGGCTGTGCACGATCGTGAGGTAACGGAGCAGCTCCTCGACCGCGTTCGCGACCACCTTGGGGTCGTCGGTGTCGCGGAGGCGGGCCAGTTCGTCCGGGTTCTCCAGCAGGGCCAGGGTGCCGAGGGCGATCATGTTGGCGGTGGTCTCGTGCCCGGCGTTGAGCAGGATGAAGCCGTTCATCGCGATGGTCTCGCGGGTGAGCTCGCCGGTCGCGAGGTACTCGCGGACGAGGCGGCTGATCAGGGCGTCGTCGGGCTCGCGTTCCTTCTCGGCGACGAGGTCGGTCAGATAGCCGAAGATCGCCACGTTGGCCTTCAGCCTCTCCTCCTCCGTGGCGGTGCGGCTCATCAGGACGGAGGTGACGTCCTGGAAGAACCGGTGGTCCGTGTACGGCACGCCGAGCAGCAGGGAGATCACCAAGGACGGGATGGGCAACGCGTACGCCTGCACCAGGTCGGCGGGGCTGCCTTCGGAGATCATCTCGTCGATGAAGTTGTTCGCCATCCGCTCGATCTCGGGGCGCATCGCCTGGACGCGCCTGACCGTGAAGTCCTTGGTCAGCATGCGGCGCAGCCGGGCGTGCTCGGGGTCGTCCATCCGGGGGAAGACCTGCGGCGCGTTCGCGCCTCCGCCGGCCTGCTGGGAGGGGACGTCCGCGCTGACCCGCGGGTCGGTCATCGCGACCTTGATGTCCTCGTACCGGCTCACGGCCCATACCTCCTGGCCGTGCCAGTTCACCCGCCGCAGACCGTCCGTCGCGCGCCACTGCGCGTACTCGGGGGCCGGGTCGAAGGGGCGGCGCGGGTCGCGGTCACCGGGGAAAACCGGCAGGTCGGTGTTGGTTTCAGTGCTCATGGAGTCCTCCTGGGGAGTTACGCGGCCGTCGCTTCGGCCAGAGCCGCGGCCCACGGGCCGCGATGAGGGCACGCCAGGCGCGCAGGATCTTGTGGACGACTTGCCCGCAGCGAGCACGCCGGTCAGCAGCCGCGCAGGGCACCCGCCGACGCGCCGACGGTCAGGATCCGGTTCACGACTCGGTCAGGTGAATCGCCGCGGCCGGGCAGACCATGGCCGCCTCGCGAACGGCGTCGTGGTGCTCGGCCGCGGGGGTATCGTCCAGCAGGATCACGACGCCGTCCTCCTCACGCTGGTCGAAGACCTCCGGCGCGAGCAGCACGCACTGCCCTGCGGCAACGCACTTGTCGGCTTCCACGCTCACGTTCATCGGACCTCCCCGCTGAACCGACAGTTGACTGTCGGTTTCTTCTGGCGGCGACGCTAGCACAAATGGCAGCCGACTGTCGGTTGCTATGCTGTCGTGGTGGTCACCGAAACTGAGCGGCCCTTGCGCGCCGACGCCGCGCGCAATGCCGAGCGCATCCTGCGTACTGCCCGTGCGGTTTTCGCCGACGTCGGCCCGGACGCGCAGCTCGAGGAGATCGCCCGCCGCGCCGGCGTCGGCGCCAGGACGCTCTACCGCCACTTCCCCACCAAGGCGGACCTGGTCCGCGCCGCTCTGGGCCAGAGCATCGCCGAAGACCTCACGCCGGCGGTCGAGCAGGCGCTCGACGACGACGATCCGCTGCGTGGCCTGGTCAGCCTGATGGAAGCCGCGTTGCGCCTGGCGGCGCGCGACCTGAGCACCCTGGCCGCCGCGCGGAACGCCGGCACCCTCACCGCGGAGGTCTACACGCCGTTCTACGAGTCGCTGACCGAGCTGGCCCGCCGCGCGCAGGCAGCGGGCCTTCTACGCGCCGACCTCGTCCCCGACGACCTGCCCAGGATCATGGCCATGCTGACGAGCACGCTGTGGAGCATGGACCCGGACGGCGACGGCTGGCGGCGCTACCTCGCGCTCGTCTTCGACGGCCTGTCACCCGCCGCGGCGCATCCCCTGCCCCCGGCCGCCACCCTGCTCAAGGGGCCACGGCCGGGCGACTGGCTGCTCTGAGCGTCACCCCGGGACGGCGGCGAGGTGGGACACCCTCACCCACGTGCTGCCCGATGGGATCGCGGCCATGGTCAGCAGCCGCGAGGACGTCGTCGTGCTACTACGGACGGCCCGGGAGAACCCGGGCATTCTGGCCGCACACCTGGCCTCGTTCGAACGCATCAAGCGACTGCTGGCGCAGGTGGTCGCCGAGCGCACCGGCGCGGACCCCGAGCGCGATCTGGCCTCCCGCCTGCTCGCCGCCGCCGCCGGGGTCGCGGTGCAGACCTCGATCGAGGCATGGGCGGCCGGGGACGGCTCGATCAGCCTGCCTGACGTCGTCCGGGAGAGCATCGCGCAGTTGCGTTCCGGCATCCCGCTGGGCAGCGCCGCCGCACCACCTGCTCGCTGAGCACCCGCCCAAGCCATGGGACAGGCCGCTCGATTTCGGCGCGCCTGAGGGCAGGCATGCGCTTTGAACCCTTCCGTACGAGAAGCCGCATGACTCGAAAGGGAAATCGATGACCAGTACCGTGAACACCGCTCCGCAGCTGCCTTTCGACCGGCCCAACCCGCTGGAGATCGCACCGCTGTACCGGGTGCTGCGGCGCGAGGCGCCGCTGGTGAAGGTGACCACCCCGGCCGGTGACCCCGCGTGGCTGGTGATCGGGTACGAGGAGGCGCGTCAGATCTTCGGCGACGCCCGGTTCGGCCGGTCGCATCCCGCACCGGAGCGGGCCGCCCGCATCTCGCAGTCGGCGCTGGCCGGCGGCGCCGAGGTCAGCTACGACACCGAGCAGCACGAGCACACCAGTTCGTCGAGCCGCCGCGCTGCTGTTCGCCGGGCACGAGACGACCGCCGCCCGGATCGACTTCGGCGTGCTCTGGCTGCTGTCCGACCTGCGGCGGCGGGACCGGTTCGTCGCCGACCCCGACGGCCGGGTGCAGACGACGGTGGAGGAGATCCTGCGGACGTCCGCGCCGGCCGGGCTCGGCCTGCTGCGTTACGCCCACGAGGACGTCGAGCTCGGCGGGGTTGCCATCGCGCGCAGTGACGCCGTCCTCATCTCGAACGACGCGGCCAACCGGGACGGGACGAAGTTCGCCGACCCCGACGCGTTCGACCCCGAGCGCAAGCCCAACCTCCATCTCTCCTTCGGCCACGGCATGCACGTCTGCATCGGCGCCAACCTCGCCCGCACCGAGCTGCGGATCGTGTTCCCCGCGCTGTTCCGCCGTTTCCCCCATCTGCGCCTGGCCGTCGGCCTCGACGACATCAAGATCCTCACCAACCAGCTCACCGGCGGCGTGGACAAGGTCCCCGTTCAGTGGTGATCCGCGGTGTTCGAGAGACGATCAAGCCGATGAACCCAAGGAGCAACAACGCCCGGTCTTCCCCGTCCCTCGACACGCCGATTGCCCTCGGACCAAGCGAGGGCGGGCACCGATGGGTCACGCTGACCGACCCGGAAGGCAACGAGTTCGACCTCTTCGAGGACACTCTCGCCACTCCTTGAGAGGTCGGGCTCGGCATCACCGAGGGCGAGCCGGCCTGGTCGCCGCGCGCCGACGCTGCCGAGCGGGCGGCCGGCGCGAGGCCGCCCAGCTGACGCTCCCCGCGCCGGCCGACTTACCGTCCCCGATGCCGGTGCCTGATCCGGACCGCCACCCGGTACGCCGCTGATGTGCGGTGAGGCGGTGGTTGCTGGAAGGGCTCCAGGGGGTGGTGGGAAGAAAAAGTGGGCCTGCGACGAAGGATGGGTGAAAGCAATGATCACCGTCCGGAAGGCACACTCATGACGGAGACGGGCACGTGACCGCCGACGTGGGCGAGCAGGTGACCGACGCCGACCTCGTCGCCGGCTATCGGCGGAACCCCGAGCTGTTCACCGCCGTGCATGACCGCTATTTCCGCGACATCTACCTGTACGTGGCGGGCCGCCTGGACACGCAGGTGGCCGAGGACATCGCGGCGGAGACGTTCCTGCTGGCGTTCGATCGGCGCGATCGGTTCGACCCGGAGCAGGGGGGATTACGGCCTTGGCTGTTCGGGTTCGCCACGAACCTGGTGGCCAGGCATCGCCGTAAGGAGGCCCGCCACTACAAGGCGCTGGCCCGGCTGGACCCCGCACCGGTCGTGGAAGGGCACGAGAACCGGGTCGTCGCTTCGGTATCCGCCCAGCGCATGCAGCCACAGCTGGCCATGGCGCTCGCCTCGCTGAACGGTGGCGAGCGTGACGTGCTGCTGCTCCTGGCGCTGGGAGGGCTGAGCTACGACGAGATCGCCCAGGCGCTCGGCATCTCCATCGGCACGGTGGGTTCGCGGCTCAGCCGGGCCCGCGCCAAGATCCACGCCCGGATCGACGGCGCCCTTATCGACAGCGCACTCAAAGGCAAGGAGACCCCATGAATGACCTGGAGGAAGTGGCCAGCCTGCTGGCCAAGCCGGAGCCGTCCGAGGAGGTGGCCGCGCGCAGCCGAAGCAGGCTCCAGCACAGGACGCTGGGCCACAGGACGCTGGGCCGGGGGCGCGTCAGATGGTTCGTACCGGGCGTGGCGCTGGTCGCCGCCGGGGCGGCCGCCGCGGTCGTGATCGCTACGGGGGCGGTCACGAACGGCGGCGCACCGGCGCAGGTGATCGCCGCGGCTCCGGTCTCGGGCAAGGAGGTTCTACTCATGGCTGCCGTCAGCGCGGAACGTATGCCGCAAAGCTCCGGGACCTACTGGCACGTCACCGCCACGTGGTCACAGAGTGACATTCCCCCCATGGAGAGCTGGACCTCGCGCGACGGCAAGCGCTGGACGAGGAACGGGCCGGGCGACCCTCCGGGCGACGTCGTACCGACCCCGGTCTCGCTCGCGCTCAAGGGCGCCGACGTGAGCTTCGCCGACCTCGAGAAGCTGCCGACGGATCCGGAGGCGCTGAAGGCGTGGATCGTCCAGCGCAAGGGCAACCCGAACGACATGTCCGCGTCCGAGATCCAGGGCGACCCCACACTCACCCTGCTCGCGCTGATCACGGAACTGCCCGCGCCCGCGGAGGTCCGTTCGGCGGCGTTCCGGGCGCTCGCCGCGACGCCGGGAGTCGAGAACACGGGCGCGGTCGAAGGCGGCCAGGCCCTGCGGATGCCCGACCCCGACGGCGAGGGGAAGCCGATCGAGCTGGTCGTCGATCCCGAGAGCGCCCGGGTCGTCCGTGCCAACCTCCTCCTCGCCGGTGACGGAGGCGTGGCGATGACCGACGGGTACATCACCGTGACCACCGATTGGACGGACGAACTCCCCGAGACGCCGAAGGGCCGCCCGTGACCAGAGGCGAGGCATTACTCGCCGCCGTCCTGGTGACGGCGGCGACCACGGCCGCGACACCGGCCCCCACTCAGCAAGCCACCCAGCAAGCGCAGCCCACCCAGCGGCCGGACAGCGTGACCCTGATCACCGGGGACCGCGTCACGGTCACCGGCCAGAGGTATCGCGTGCAGCCCGGTCCCGGCCGTGAGGTCTCCTTCACGCGGCAGGTCCGGGAAGGCCATCTGTACGTGATCCCGTCCGACGCCCTGCCGCTGCTCGCCCAGGACGTACTGGACCGGCGCCTGTTCGACGTCACCCAGCTCCTCCAGTGGCGCTACGGCGACGCCGACACCTCCGACATCCCCGTCATTTCGCAGGGGTTCACCAGCTCCCAGGGCCAGGTACGGCGGCTGTCCGCCCTCGGCATGAGCGCGGCCCGCCTGCCCAAGGCGAACGCCGCCCGGACCTGGCACGACCTCACCCGAGCCCGCACCCTGGCGGCCGGCCGTACCAAACTCTGGCTGGACGGCCGCAAGGAGTTCACGCTGGACGAGAGCGTCAAGCAGATCGGCGCTCCGCGGGCGTGGGAGCAGGGGTTCACGGGCAAGGGCGTCACGGTCGCGGTCCTGGACTCGGGGTACGACCCCGACCATCCGGATTTGAAGGGCGCGATCGCCCAGGAACGGAACTTCACCACCGACCCCGACATCCGCGACGAGAACGGCCACGGCACCCATGTCGCCTCGATCGTGGCGAGCCGCGATGAGAAGTACCGCGGGGTGGCGCCGGAGGCGAACCTGGCCATCGGGAAGGTGGGTGGCCGGAGCGGCATGACGGACTCGACCATCCTGGCCGGCATGGAATGGGCCGCCACCGAGGTCAAGGCCAAGGTGGTGAACATGAGCCTCGGCGCCCCCGACGGCCCCGAGCTGGACCCGGTGGAACAGGCGGTGAACACGCTGTCGGAGCGTACGGGCACGCTGTTCGTCGTGGCGGCGGGCAACGACCGGCCCATGGTCCTCACTCCCGGCAGCGCCGACGCGGCGCTCACCGTGGGTGCGGTGGACAAGCAGGGCCGGCTCGCCGACTTCTCCGGTTCGGGCCCGCGGGCGGGCGACCACGCGATCAAACCCGACGTCACCGCGCCTGGCGTGGGCATCGTGGCCGCCGTTCCCGGGGGCGGTCACGAGTCGAAGGACGGCACCTCGATGGCCGCCCCCCACGTGGCAGGGGCGGCGGCGATCCTGGCCCAGCGCCATCCCGACTGGACGGGCGCGCGTCTCAAGGCCGCGCTGATCGGCAGCGCCGCGCCGGTCCAGGGGGCGACGCTCTACCGGCAGGGCGCCGGGCTGATCGACCTGGTACGCGTGCTGCGCCAGGACGTCGTGGCCCAGCAGGCCAACGTGTGGGCGGCGTTCCCGTACAACGGCTCGGACGAGCGTACGGCGACCAGGACGATCACGTACGCCAACGCCGGCGACGCCCCCGTCACCCTGGCCCTGGAGGCGGACGGTGAGACGCTGAAGCTTCCGGCCGGCCAGATCACGGTCCCGGCCGGGGGCGAGGCGTCGATCACGCTCACGATCGGCGTCACGGGGAAGGCGCCCGGCGACTATCCGGGCACGGTGACCGCCAGGTCGGGCGAGACCGTGATCCGCACGCTGGCCGGCGCGTACGTCGAGCCGGAGTCGTACGACGTCACCGTCAACGTCGTCGGCAGGCAGGGCGCCCCGGTCGACCCCTTGATCTCCGAGATCTACGACGCGAGGACCGGGACCGTCCACGGCCTGTTCTTCCAGGGCGGCGCGGCCAAAGCCCGGCTGCCCAAGGGCGACTGGAACGTCTATGCCTACATGTTCGAGAAGATCGACGGCAAGACCGTCGTGACGCTGTCCGACAGCCCGCTGAGGGTGGACGGCGACCAGCGGTTCACGGTGGACGCGCGTCAGGGCCGTCCGGTCAAGATCACAGTGGACGATCCGAGCGCGGAGCTCCAGCCGGGGTTCGAGGACGAAGTGGTCCACGGGGCCTGGAGCAACGGCGGAAGCCAGAGCCGGATAGACGCCAACAGCCGGCTCTTCGTCGTCCCGAGTTCCCAGGCCGGGCTGACGTACTCGCTGAGGACCACCTGGCTCAGCAAGGACCAGAGGCCCAGCCCGTACGTCTACGATCTCGTCGACCGGCGTACCGGCGGCCTTCCCGAGGATCCTTCGCGCGCCTTCAGGCAGCGGGACCTGGCCAAGGTGACCGCGACCTACCGGGGTTCGGGGGAGTCGGGCAGGCCCATGATCGGGCTGAGCTCCCGTTACTCGCCCGGCTCGACCCTCGGCGATCTGGTCGGCGAGATCCCGCTGCCGGGGACGCTGGTCCAGTACCTGACGCCCGGGCTGACGTACGAGAGCGGGCTCCAGGTCGGCGACGCGCTGATGTTCGGCGGAAGCAGACTGGCGAAGCGCGGTGAGAGCCGCAGCGAGGTCTGGAACGCCGCGGTCGTCGGGCCGTCGTCCCTGCTGCCGGCCGGTACGCGCACCGGCGACGAGCTGGTCTTCGCGGGGACGGGGATGTTCGCGGACGGGTTCGAGCGCAGAACGGGCTCGGACACCGCCGCCACCGGCACCGCCACACTGACCAGGGACGGGGCGGAGGTGGCGCGGGCGGAGTTGTCCACCTGTGACGTCTTCGATCCGGGACGGTGCGAGCTGCGGGCCGCCTTGGCCGCCGGGACGGGCGCGTACACGCTCACCGCGTCGATGCGGCGCTCGTCCTCGGCGCTGTCCACGGCGGTGGAGTCGGTGTGGACGTTCCGCTCCGGGACCACCGCGAAGGAGCAGGCGCTGCCGCTGATGGCGGTCCGTTTCCGGCCCGAGGGCCTGGACGGCGCCAACCGCGCCACCGGCGGGAGCGTGACCCGGCTGCCGCTCTGGATCGAGCGCGACCCCGGTTCGGGGCAGGCGGAGGTACGGTCGCTCCGGCTGGAGATGTCCGCCGATGATGGGGCTCACTGGCGGGCGGTTCCGGTGGTCCGGAAGGGGTCCGGCTGGACGGCGGCGGTGCCGAATCCCCGTACCGCCGGGTTCGTCTCCCTCCGAGCAGTCGCGACCGACATGTCGGGCAACGCGGTGACCCAGACCATCACCCGCGCGTACGCCGTGCGCTGATCGGCTGATGCCTGGCGACAGGGAGCCCTGTCGCCAGGCATCAGCCCAGGTCGCGGTTTCCTCACGCTCGCATGGTCCGCTGGGTCAAGCGTGCTCATGGGCGCGGTCGAGATCGCGTTCAGGGCAGCTTTCCAGCGGGTGATCCAGCGTGACGGGCACGGCTGGCATACTCACCATGATCTGGTTGTCGCGATAGCGCAGGTTGTTTGTGCTGTGTGGATCTTTGGAGTGCCACTGATGAGCACCGTCGTTGTCGTGCTGTCGATCCTGCTCGGTCTGCTGTTCCTCGGGACCGGCGGGGTCAAGGTGCTGAGTCTGCCGCAGTCGCTGGCGATTCGCGATCATCTCGGACTCCGGCCGAGGTTGTGGCAGTTGATCGGCGTGTGCGAGTCAGCCGGGGGCGTGGGGCTGCTCGCCGGGCTCGCGGTGCCGTTGCTCGGCGTGGCCGCGTCGATCGGACTGGTCATGCTGATGGCCGGTGCGATCATCAGCCGGATCCGGGTGTCCGACTCGGCGGCGACGATATCCGTCGATGTCCTGGTGCTGGCGTTGGTGGCGGTTCTCGTGGTCGTACGCGTGTCGGCGTGACGGGCAGAACAGCCCAGGTTCCACATCCGGCTGCAGTACCGATCCAGCCTGCTGGACGCCGGCATCGCTCACACCGGCCTGTTCCTCACCAGCGCCCGCGCACCCGACCGCCGAACGCGGCGGACGTCACACCGGTGTCCCGACTCGGCCTGCTGACGACGGGCGCGGCCATCGTGCGCCGGCGGCCGCGGCCGTCATTTCGGGCCGTGACCCCTTATCTTGATCTTCTTCGTCTTGATCTTCTTAGCCTGTCCAGGCGGGATGCCGGCCACGTCGGTGGAGAGGGGCGGTTCCGAACGAGCGAGCTCCGGTTCGCTCCTCGCGACCCGGCGCCGGCCCGAGATGAGGTGGGCCGGTAGCGCGGTGTCCGGCTCCATCGTGGTGGGCGGCGGAGTGGCCTCCGTCATGGGTGGCGAATGGTGCGTGCTCGGCTCGACGCGCCACCACGACGTGGTCGCCATCACGCTGACGATCAGGGCCGCGACGACGGCCGCCTGCCGCCAGTGCTCGACAGCCCACTGCCGGTACGGCGCCCGTTCCCCAAGCGGACGGCCGACGGGCGAGCCGCTGATCTGCCCGCTGTCGCCGTCAACGGTCGGAGGGTCCGAAGAGATCGGAATGACCGGTTGCTCACGCAGGGTGGACAGTTGCTCGTGAAGGCGAGCCGCGTCCGTACGCCGGGCCGGATCCTTGTCCAGCAGCCCGGCGATGATCGAGGCGAGCGGCCCTGCGTGCTCCAACGGCAAGGGGTCCGAGGCCATCACCGCGGACAGTGTGGCCAGCTCACTGCTGAACCCGAACGGGGCACGGCCCTCGACCGCCGCGTATAACGTGGCGCCCAGCGACCACAGATCGGCCTGCGGCGTGGCGGGGCCACCGCGGGCGCGTTCGGGGGCGATGTAGGCGGGTGTGCCGACGACAACGCTCTCCCAGGTGCGGCGCGCCTGGTCATCCAGGGTGCTGGCCAGCCCGAAGTCGGTGAGGATGGCGTGCCCGTCGTCGGTGATGAGGATGTTGGCGGGCTTGATGTCGCGGTGCACGATGCCGCCGGCGTGGGCGGCGCGCAGGGCGTCCAGCACTTCGAGCCCGATTCGAGCGACCGCGGACGAGGACAGCGGTCCCCGTTCGTTGATCACCTGGGCGAGGCTGGGGGCGGGGATGAGCTGCAGTACGATCCACGGCCGTTGGTCGGCGACCACGACGTCGTACACGGCTGCTATGCGCGGGTGGCTCAACCGCGCGGTCAGGCGAGCCTCGCGCAGGGTTCGCCTGAGCAGCGCCTCGCGCTCCGGCCCCGGCCGGTGCGGGATGCGGATCTCCTTGACCGCCACCTGCCGATCCAGCAGCTCGTCATGAGCGCGCCAGACCCTGCCCATGGCCCCTCGGCCCAGCTCGGCCAGCAACCTGTACCGAGCCCCCAATAACCATCCTTCATTGCCTGTAACGGGCATGACGACATGCGTACCCGATCATCGTCCGTACATGCACACCCGCGATCTTCGACTGTTGGTTCCCGGAGAATGCGACCGGACTACCACGCGACACTCCGCGATGGAGCATCTCCTCTCCGTACGTCGCCGGTAGACGTTGCGCACCCCCGCGTGAACGACCTCGTGTGCTCGATCGGGGTGCGTCGTGATTCGCACGTCAAGTGGCATCGAACCAGGGCTTGCCGGCAGCCCAATGCTCGACCCACCCGGCGAAGCCCGGATCTCCCGTGGTGAAGCCGAATTCAGCGCCGAAGGGAGCGGCGCCTTCTCCGCTGATCTGCCCGACATGCCCCCGGTGGAGCCCGCTGACAATGAGATGCCAGTACATGCCGCGGCGCGAAGCGCGGCGAGGTCAGCGGGGTCGGCCTGCTCAGTGCTCATGCGGCCAATAGTTATCACCACGCTCAGACAAAGCACATCGACGAATCCTCCGTACGGCCGACCGGTTGGCCGCCTGCCGGAACGCCCGAGACGCCGGCCCGTCGATCATCGAAGCGATGGCCTCCTCGCCGCAGTGGCCAGGCAGGAGGCCGGCAGCGGGAACCAGCGCAGCCGCTCGAAGTCGTCCGGCAGGCCGGGCGGGCGCAGGTCGATCTCGTCGGAGCGGGCCGCCAGGATGGCCCGCGCCTCCTCCAGGTAGCCGGGCAGGGCGTCCTCGCCGGCCCGGACGTGTGGGGCGGGCGGCGCGCCGGGGTCGTCAAAGCGCAAGTCGGAAAGGTGCAGTGGCGGTTCGGCGGAGTCGCGGTGGTGCCGCCACAGCCCGGTACGAGGCTCGAAGCGGTAGTCGGGCAACAACCGGTGGCCGTACCGGGCGACCAGTTCGACGGCCTCGATGAGGTAGTCGCAGACCGCGTCGGAGACGAAGTAGTTGAAGTTGATGCGTACCCAGCCCGGTTTGATGCCCTGGCAGCCATGCCCGATCTCCTCCTCGAAGGCCCGCGAGCGCGCGGCGTCGATGGCCAGCAGGCGGTGACCGTAGGGGCCGGCGCAGGAGCAGCCGCCGCGCGCCTGGATGCCGAGCAGGTCGTTCAGCACCGCCACCACGTAGTTGTGGTGCAGGAACAGCTCCCCGGACCGGATGCGGACCGACACGATGGACAGCCGGCGAGAGTGCCGGTCGCCGAGGATCTCGATGTTCGGGCTGCTCTCCCACCGTCGCAGGGCCCGTTGCCAGAAGCGTTCCTCACGGGCCTGGATGAGGTCGGTGCCGATGGCCTGCTTGAGCCGGAAGACCAGCCCGGCGCGGATCGACTCGACGATGGCCGGTGTGCCGCCCTCCTCGCGGGCGACCGCGTCGTCGAGATAGCGGTGCCCGGTGGGGTCCACGAACAGCACGGTGCCGCCGCCCGGCGCGGTGGGCACCCGATTGCGGACCAGTTCGCGCCTCACCACCAGGACACCGGGCGTCTGCGGCCCGCCGATGAACTTGTGCGGCGACAGGAAGATCGCATCCTTGTGGTCGTTCGCCCCGGGCGCGCTGGCGGCCATCCGGATCGGCACGTACGGCCCGGCCGCCGCGTAGTCCCAGAACGACAGCGCGCCGTGCTCGTGGAGCAGCGCCGCGATGCGCTCGGTGTCGGACAGGATGCCGGTCACGTTCGAGGCGGCCGAGAAGCTGCCGATCAGCAGTGGCCGGCCGGCGTGGCGCGCCAGCTGGACACGCAGGTCGTCGCAGTCGATGTGGCCGTCGCGGTCCTCGCCGATGGCGACGGTGTCGGCGATGGACTCGCGCCAGGGCAACTCGTTGGAGTGGTGCTCGTACGGACCGACGAACACCACCGGCCGATCCTCCTCCGCGACCATCGGCGCGTACCGGCCGGGGACCCGCAGCTCCAGGATGCCGACGAGCTTGTTGATCGCCGCGGTCGCGCCCGAACCGCAGAAGATCACCACGTCGTCCGGGCCACCGCCGACGGCTTCGTGGACGGCGCCGCGGGCCTCCTCGCGTAATCGACTGGTCTGCAGCCCGGTTCCGGAGCTCTCGGTGTGGGTGTTGGCGTAGCGCGGCAGGACGTGGTCGCGGATGAAGTCCTCGATGAAGCCGAGCGACCGGCCCGAGGCGGTGTAGTCGGCGTAGATGATGCAGCGCGGTCCGTACGGGCCCTGCAGCACCTCGTCGTCGCCGATGACGGCGGCGCGGATGCGCTCCAGCAGCGGTGAGGTCGGCGGTTCGGAGGCGGATCGTTGTGTCTGCACACGTCCAGGATCCCGCGCGCGCCGGCCCGGGCAACAGGCCGCCGCGGGGAGGCTCACCCGCACCTGGCCGGCCGCGACAAAGCATTCCGCCTGGAATCCGCTGCCACCGAGCTACGTCCTGATCGCGTTCATTTCATGTCGCTTGCTTCTTGCCGATGGAGTCAAAGCCCGTGGCCGCCGGAAGGCCACGCCCGCGCATATCGCGGCCAGCAGGAGGGTGCAGGCCCACGCGAACCAGTCGCCGAACCGGGTGTACAGGGTCGGCACCGCACGGTCCGGCAGGTCCGCGGTCACCGACACGAAGGAGTCGTCCGTGGTGCGGGCCTCGGCCAGGAGGCGACCGTTGGGGTCGCTCACGGTCAGGGCGCCCTGCCGGGACGCTCGTGCCACCGTCAGGCCGTTCTCGATCCCGCGCGTGATCGCCATCCGGCTGTGCAGCCAGGCGTCGTCGCCGAAATCCCAGGCCGGTACGAACAGCGCGGTCGCCCCGCCGCGCCGATAGTCGCGGACCAGGTCGGGGAAGTCGAGATCGAAGCAGATCGCGATCGCCCATCGTCCGCCGGACCCGGGTACGAACGCCTGTGCCGTTCCTGCCTGGAACTCGCTCTCCAGGCCTGGAACGAGGTGGCGCTTGACGTACTCGACGGGCCGGCCGCCGTGGGAGGGGAAGTCGATGGCCGCGTTGTACTCGCGCCCGTCCCTGGTGAGGATCAGCCCGATAATGATGTCGAGGCGGTGGTCGGAGGCGAGCCGGGACAACGGCCCGGCGAGCGACGGCAGGTCCGCCTCCTCCACCCGGAACACCTTCTCGGGAAGTACGACGACGTCGGCGCCACGCTCGGCCAGGGCCGGGATGCGGCTCAGGTAGCCGGCCAACAGGGTTCGCCCTTCGGGGCCGGTCACCGCCACCGGGTCGATCGACCGGTCGGTGGCCAGCAGCGCCACCTTGACCGCCGTTCCCGCTTCGGCCGGCCGTAGCTGCCAGAATCCGTATCCCGCCGCCACGGCCGCGACCAGCGCGGCGGCCACGGCCACCCGCATCCGGCCGACCGCACCGCGCGTCAGCAGGGCGGCGGCCGCGGCCGGGGCTCCCATCAGCAGGAACGTCACTCCCCATGGCCCGGTGGCCGAAGCGATCTGGATGACGGGAAGGACGTCGGCCTGGGTATAGGCCAGGCTCCACCAGGCGCCGTTCGGTGTGATCAGCGACAGCGCGTACTCGATGACGACCCACGCCGCCGGGACGACGCCGACGGCCATCAGCGGGTGTCCGCACAACGTCAGGCCCCGGTAGGCGATCACCACCAGGCCGAACAGCAGCGCCGAACCGATGAGCAGGAGGACGACCAGCACCGGCGGTATCTGCACCGTGTTCAGGAAATATCCCCACATGGGGGTCTGGCCTGCGAGCCAGGCGACGGACGCGGTGGCCAGCGCCGCGCGCGCCGAGCAGCGCGGTGCCAGGACGAGGATCGGGATCGGCGCGATCCACGTACACCACGGCACCGGCCGCAAGCCGGTTCCGAACCAGAACAGCGTGGCCGACAGCACCGCCGCGGCGATCAGCCACCATCGTTGTGATCTCATCGAGCAGACTCCTCCAGCAGGGAACTGCCTCGATACTCCGTACCGGAGCCCTGTCGCCGCATCGGCGGGAAGAGTGATCTCCGCACTCCCCCTCACGGACCGCTCAGGCGCCGCCGGCGACGATGAGTCCCGACTCGTAGGCGAACACGACCGCCTGTACCCGATCGCGCAGCCCAAGCTTCGTCAGGATTCGGCTGACGTGGCTCTTGACCGTGTACTCGCTCACGACCAGTTCGCCGGCGATCTCCGCGTTGGACAGCCCCCGGGCCACCAGCCGCAGCGTCTCGGCCTCACGGCCGGTCAGCTCGGCGAGGCGGGCGGCCAGCCGGGGCGCCACCCCGTGATTCGGCCGCAGGACCAGGTCCTCGATGAGACGTCTGGTCACCGTCGGCGCCAGCAGCGACTCTCCCGCCGCCACCACGCGCACCGCCGCGACCAGTTCGTCGCGACGGATGTCCTTCAGCAGGAATCCGCTGGCCCCCGCGCGCAGCGCGTCGTAGACGTACTCATCCAGATCGAACATGGTCAACACCAGCACCTTGGCGGACGTCGCCGAGCAGATCCGCTCAGTCGCCTCGATCCCACCCATGCCGGGCATCCGGATGTCCATCAGCACGACGTCCGGGCGCAACTCGGTGGCTGACTGAACGGCCTCGGCGCCATCGGCCGCCTCGCCGACGACGGTGATGTCGGCCTGAGCGTTCAGGATCATGGCGAAGCCGCCCCGGAACAGATCCTGATCGTCGGCCACGAGCACGCGGAGCATAGGCCTATCCAACCGGAAGCGTGGCCACCACGACGAAGCCTTTGTCCCCCGGACCGGCGTGCAGCGTCCCCCCGCAAGCGGTGGCCCGTTCGCGCATCCCGATCAGGCCGTGCCCGCCGGCGGCGCCGTCCCCGCCGCTGCCGTCATCGGCCACCTCGACCCGCAGCGCGCTCGGCGTCCAGCACAGTCGTACCTGCGCGGTGCGCGCGTGCGCGTGGCGCAGCACGTTCGTCAGCGCCTCCTGCACGATCCGGTACGCCGCCACGTCGACCTCCGCGGGGATCGGCCGCGGCGAGCCGTCGCTGGTCAAGGTCACCCGCAGCCCGGTACGGCCGGTCCGCTCGACCAGGTCCGGCAGGGCCGCGAGCCCGGGTTGCGGCTCCCGGTGACCGTCCTGGCCCGAGCGCATCGCGCCGAGCAGGGCCCGCAGCTGAGCGATCGCGCCCCGGCCGGTGTCGGCGATCGCGTCGAAGGCGGCCTCCGCACGTCCGGGATCGGCCCGGAGCATCAGCGGTCCGGCCTCGGCCTGGACGACGATGAGGCCGACCGAGTGGGTGAGGATGTCATGCATGTCCCGGGCGATGCGAGCCCGTTCGTGAGCTGCGGCGATGGCGCGCTCCCGCTCCATCCGCAGGGCTCGTTCGGCCAGCTCGGCGGCTCGGGCGCGGCGGGCGCGGGTGCTGGTGCCCAGCGCGTACGCCGCGACGAACGCCGTACCCACCACCCGATAGGAGTCCAGATCTTCCTGCGGCAGGACGAGCGAGACGTACACCCCGGCGCCGATGACCGGGACGGCCACCAGCCGCAGCAGCGGCGGGCTCAGCGCGGCGATGGTGTAGGTGCCGACCAGCGGCCCGTACGGCAGCATCGGCTTCTCCCACATGACCAGCGCCGTCATCGCCAGCCCGACCACACCGGTCACCACGAGCGGCGCCGTCCGCCGCCACAGCACCGGCGCCGAAGCCAGCGCGGCCAGCGCGACCACCCACCACGGCTGCCGGAAGGGGACCAGCGCGGGACCGACGGTGGCGGCCGACACGACGACGGTGATCGCGATGTCGACCACGCGTGGGGGTACGTTCTGGAACCGGGAGCGCAGCCGCTCAGTGAGTCCGGGCATCTCGCCCAGTATCAGGATTCATGCCGCCCGGCGCATCCCTCTCACGACGGACAGCCTCCTTCACTCTCAGGAGTGACCCGCTACAAGACAGGTTGTCCGAGCTGGTAGCGGCGCCGCGCCCGTCGAGGGCCTCTGCGCGGAGTAGGTGCCACCCGGCCGCCCTGGGCTACGAAGCCGATCCGCCCCTTCAGCGGGGTCCCGCTGAAGAACGCGTTCGCCATCCGCTCAGCGCGCCTCCTGGGGAACATTCTACGTTCACCGTCTATTTAACATCGGACGTTGGACGTAGGATGTCCGCTTGTAACCTTCTCCTGTCAGGAAGGGTGTGGACATGCACGATGGCCATCCCCCGGAGGGCCGTGCCCGGCGTCGCTCCAGGCGCCGCCGGGCGGGCGCCGTAGTGGTGCTCGCCGGCTTACTCGTCGGCGCGTTCGCCGGGCCGGCGACCGCGGCACCGACTCCGGCACCGGCGGAAACGTTGGAGGCCGGCGCGGGCGCCGACGCCGCACCGTTCGTGGACGAGCAGGTGCTCTACAAACAGGGCGACTTCGGATACGGCTGCTTCCGGATCCCCGCCGTGGTGCGGGCCACGAACGGCATGCTCCTGGCGTTCGCCGAGGGACGGGTGAAGGACTGCGGCGACGACGAGGACATCGACCTCGTGGTGCGCCGTTCCGCCGACAGCGGCCGGACCTGGGGCCCGCTGCAGGTGATCTCGGAGGGCAACGGCACGACCCACGGCAACCCGGTGCCGATCGTCGACGAGCGCACCGGGCGGATCGTACTGGTGAGCACCCACAACGGCCCGGAGCCGTGCCCGAACGGCTGTGACCGCGACCCCTGGGTGCAGTTCAGCGACGACCACGGGGCGACCTGGTCGGCCGCCAGGGAGATGACCGAGGGCAAGCGTCCGGAGTGGAACTTCTGGTACGCCACCGGCCCGATGCACGGCATCCAGCTCAAGCGGGGCCCGCACGCCGGGCGGCTGGTCGTCGGGGCGAGTTTCGAGAGCTGGGACCGGGTCGGCAAGCACGTCTACGGCACGCACCTGCTCTACAGCGACGACAGCGGGGTGACGTGGAACATCGGCGCCGAGACCTCCCGCGATGACGGCACGGTCATCGCCCAGGAGGTCACCGTCGTCGAGCTGACCGACGGGCGGATCTACGCCTCGGCCCGTGAGCGCGGCACCGACGAGGGCAGCCGGGCGTACGCGACCAGCAGCGACAGCGGCCAGACGTGGGACGCCCCGTTCCGCACCATGCCGGCACTCGCGACGACCGACGTCCAGGCGTCGCTGCTGCGGTTCGACGACGGGCGCATCCTCTTCTCCTCGCCGATGCACCCGGGCGCCCGGGAAGCGATGGGAATCCGGTCGTCCTACGACGAGGGGCGCCGCTTCGAGACCTGGGACGAGGGCAAGGTCTTCTCCTGGGGGCCGACGGCGTACTCGGACATGGTGCGTCTGGACGGCGACGAAGCGGCCCTGATGTACGAGGCCGGCACCATCACGCCGTACGAGCAGATCCGCTTCGCACGGTTCAACGAGGCGTACCTGGAGACGCCGAACGGCACCCCGCCCGGCATCCCCGGCCCTCCGGCGCCCGGCCCGACGACGCCGGACAAGTCGCCGTACCGTAACCAGGCGTATGTCCGCGGTGGTGCGCAGACCACGGACGGGCGGTTCGGCAACGGGCTGGCGCTGGACCGGGTGGACGACCGGGTGGAGGTGCCGTTCAACGACTCCATCGACCTCGGCGCGAAGGATTTCACGCTGACCTCCTGGATCCGGTACTCGGAACAGACCGGCTCGCACGCGATCCTCTGGTTCCATCGGGTGAACAGGGGCACCAACCCGCCAGCGCTGTGGCTGCGGGCCGAACCGGCCAGCAACCGCATCCGGGCGGTCCTGTCCGTCGGCCGGTTCAACGTGACCGTTCAGTCGCCGAGCGCGTACAACGACGGGCAGTGGCACTTCGTGGCGCTCCAGCGGGTACGTGGTGAGCTCCGGCTCCTGGTGGACGGTGTGCAGGTCTCGTCGGCGGCGGCGGCGCCCGGTTCGCTGACCCTCGGCAAGGAGTTCGGGCTCGAGGGAATCCACATCGGGCAGCGGTTGGACGGCGTGGACCGCTTCCGCGGGTCGCTGGACGAGGTACGCGTCTACCGGCGTGCCGTCACCGACGCCGAGCTGGACCTGATCCGGCAGTGGAACCTCCCGGTCGGCGGCCGGCTCGGGCTGCGGCTGCCGTTCGATCAGGTCGGCTAAGGGACACGGCGATGGCACTCGCCGGCCCCGGCGGGCGCCATCGCCAAACCACGACGTCCTACGTCCTGTGCTAGACCCCGGGGAAGAGCTCGGGCAGTTGCGCCCGGGCCAGCGGCCTGAGCCGTACGGCGAGCGAGGCGTCGACCGACTCGTACGGCCACCGGACTCGAGTGCCGATGTCGGCCCAGCCGCCGAGGTGGGCCAGGAACTTGTCCAGCGCGGGGTTGGCGTACCCGCTGTGCTGGAGCGGCTGGACATGCGCGGCGAAGAACTCGTGGATCCGTCGTTCCACGTCGAGCGCGGCCTCGGGTCGCGTGACCATCATCCGCTGCCATGCCATGGCGCCGGCCGGGCTGAGGGCGGCGATGTTCGAGTAGGAGCCGGCGGCGCCGTGCCGCCGTCCGGTCGCCAGGTCGTGGCCGGCGACGAAGACGGCGAGGCCGGCCGCGTGGCGCCGCATCTCCGCGTACCACCGCGCGTCGCCGCCGGCCACCTTGATCCCGATGACCGCGGGAACCTCGCGGCGGATCACCGGATACAGGTCGGCCGGCACCTGCGTCTTGGCGTGCGGCGGGTTGTACAGCACGAGCGGCACCGGGTCGGCGACGGCCGCGACGCGGGCCAGGAAGCGCACCACCTCGCCGCGCGACAGCGGCAACCAGTCCGGCAGCGTCACCTGGATCGCACCGGGCCGGAGCGCCCGCGCGCGGGCCACCCGGGCCAGGCAGGTCTGCGCGCTCATGTGGCCGGCGCCGATCTGGAACGGGAGCCCGTGCCGTTCGCACCGCTCGGCCATCAGCGCGTTGACGCGGTCGTACTCATCCTCACCGAGCGCGTGGAACTCGCCCGCGGTGCCGTGCGCGTACAGGCCGTCAAGCCCCGCGGCGACGAGCACGTCCAGCGCCGCCTCAAGGCGTGTCCAGTCGATCGACTCGTCGTCCCGGATGGGCAGCAGGACCGTGCCCCAGGTGCCGCCGAGCAACCCCGGCGTCAGCGTCTCCACAGGGCCCCGCCATCCGTCCGGTACACGTAGAACATCCTATGTCCCGGAATGAGCGCGCGAACAGGCCATGTCCGCCCGGGGAGGCATCTGTGTCGTCGGCGTAAACTTTCCTCTACCGGGCTGGCCTTCCGGGACCAAGAGGCGGGATGTTTGACGCAAGGCCTTCGACGAGCCTGGGGGTGGCATGCGTACACGTGACGATGCGTCACTTCAGGAGCGTATCGTCGCCCTGATTCACGAGCGCGGACTGGTCCCCGGGTCGCCGATGCCGACCGAAGTGCAGTTGATGGAGCTGCTCGGGGCGAGCCGCAACAGCGTCCGCGAGGCCGTGCGGGCCCTGCAGGCGTTGGGCATCGTCGAGATCCGGCATGGACATGGGACGTTCGTCGGGCACGCGTCGCTCGACGCGCTGACTCCGTCGTTCGCCTTCCGGGTGCGTTCGGGGCCGGGTGGGATCCGCGCGCTGCACGATCTGGTCGAGGTCCGCGAGCTGCTCGAGACCGGGCTGATCGGCCAGGTGGCTCAGAGCACCAGCGCACCCCGGCTCGCCGCGTTGGAGGCCCTGGCCAATGGCATGGATCGGGATCGGGAAGCCGATCGGGCCTTCCACGCGCTGCTGTACGACTCGTGCGGCAACGAGCTGGTGCTGCAGCTGATCGGCCTGTTCTGGGACGTCTACCACGAGGTCGAGCCGACGCTCGGCCCGCCGGAGGAGCGGAGCGCCGAGATCGCGGTCAACCACCGCCGGATCGTGGCGGCGCTTCGCGCCCGGGACGCCGAGGCCGCACGGGAGGCGATGCGGCTGCACTTCCGCGACGTCAAGGCGCGCATCGAGCGGGCGCAGGCCCGGGCCCTACCCGCGCCGACCTGACCCCAGTCACACCCGTCCGACGGCAGCGAGGCCGGCCGTGACGCGCGTTCGGCGCGCTTTGCCAGGAAGCCTTCAGGATCAATCGGTTGATCGCCGTATTGAGCGCTATTAGCCTGCATCCCACCCTCATCGTCGGACAATTGTAAAGAAGGCGGTCATGGCGATCACCCGACATATCCGCAGAGCTTTAGCGGTGGCCACCGCGCTTGTCCTCGGCCTGAGCCTGGTTTCGCAAGCGAGCGCGGGGACGGTCGCGGTCGCCAAGCCCCAGCGGCCGAACATCATCTTCTTCCTCGTTGACGACATGTCCGCCGACCTGCTCGCGTACATGGACACCGTGCGCGGCCTGGCCGACGACGGCACGACGTTCAGCAACTACTACGTGTCCAACTCGCTGTGCTGCCCGTCACGCGCCTCGATGTTCACCGGCCAGTTCCCGCACAATACCGGCGTGGCCACGAACAAGAACTCCGATCGCGGTGGCTACAAGGCGTTCGCACCGCACGAGTCCAGGACCTACGCCGTCTCGCTGGAACAGGCCGGATACCGCACCGGCTACCTCGGCAAGTACATCAACGAGTATCCGGTGGACGCCGACTACCACGTCCCGCCCGGCTGGGACGAGTGGCATGTGGCGGCCGGCGGCGGTTACAGCGAGTTCAAGTACCAGCTCACCCGCTACGTCAAGGGGGAGGCTCCCGGCCTGGACACCTCCGACGGCACTTACCTGGTGGACGAGCTCGCCAAGCGGGCCACGGACTTCATCGAGCGCTCACGCGAGCGCGCCCCGGACCGGCCGTTCTTCCTCCAGGTCGCGCCGTTCGCGCCGCACTCCAGGATCGGCGCCAAGCCGGGCGACAAGGAGCCGCGCTTCCCACCCGCGCGCCGCGACCGGCCGAAGACCCAGTTCCCGGCCGGGGAGTTCCCGCACGGCGACTGCGGCGGGCCCGATTGCAACGGCATCGACGTGAGCACGTTGCCGGCGTTCGATGAGGACACCGCCGACAAGCCCTCGTGGGTACGCCGCGCTCCGCTCGCCCCCGCGCTGGTCAAGGAGCTGCGCAAGGACTTCCGCGACCGGATCCGCATGGTGCAGTCGGTGGACGACATGGTGGCACGTGTCCTTTCCACGCTGACGGACGCCGAGAAGCGCAACACGTATGTGGTGTTCACCAGCGACAACGGCTTCCATCTCGGCCAGCACCGCCTCGTACGCGGCAAGTCCACCGCCTACGACCACGACGTCCGGGTGCCGCTGCTGGTCAAACGGCCTGCGGCGGGACGGCACGGCGACCTGGTGAGCGGCGCCATCGCCCAGAACGTCGACCTGTTCGCGACCTTCCTCGACATGGCCGGGGTCGGCGCGGCCACCCGTGACAGCCGCGACGGGCGCAGCCTGCTGCCGCTCATCCAGGGCTACAAGGTGAAGGACTGGCGGAAGGCGGCGCTGATCGAGCACGTCAAGCCCAACCCGGCCGCGCCGGGCGAGCCGGACCCCGATGCCGAGCCGCTCGAGGCGGGGAACGCACAGCCGCCCAGCTACGCGGCGGTGCGCACTGCCGGAGAGCTGTACGTGGAGTACGAGGGTGAGGCGGAGCCCGAGTACTACGACACGGTGGCGGATCCGAACCAGGAGTCCAACGACCCCGGCAACGCCAGGACGTCCGACCTCGCCAAGATCCTCGACGCCATGGTGGGATGTGGGAAGCCTGGCGCGCCGGACTGCTGGACCGCGGCCCGACTCTGACTCAGCCCGGTCAGACGCTCGGAGACCACAGGCGTTGAGGAGCCTTGCCGGACGTGCAAGCCAGGTCAGTCGTCCTCGTCCGCCAGGATCCGCCGTACCTCCTCGGCCATGTAGGGGGCGTCGTCCGGCCAGGAAGCCGCAACGCGTTCCAGGAGTTCGCGGTGGGCGTCCAGACGGCCGCCGTCGGCCAGACCGACGGCGGCCTGTACCTGGATCTCCACCTCGGGCCGGCGGAGAGCCCGCAGAAGGTGCGCCGTGGCCTCAGGGGCCCGGCAGCCCTCGAGAGCCGAGAGCATCCGGACACGCAGCCGGAGCGGACGGTCGGCGTCGTCGATGTAAGCGGCGACCAGCGCGAGGAGGCGCAGGTGAGGAGGGCCTTCGGTGTGGAAGAAGGCGAGCCGTACATGCGCACGGATCTTGCCACGGCGCACCTGCCGTGCGCAGGCGAGTTTCGGCCCCCCTCGACGCAGGCGCTGGATCTGGTTGGTGCCCTCGTGGATCCGGGTGTTCTTCGCGCACCAGATCCTGTAGGGCGTCGAAACTCGCGCGTATGGTCTGAGCTGGGATTTCTTCGACCAAGCCGTGCGGCCCGACGGTACTCGTTGATCGCTCCTCCGACGGCACGGCGAGCCCTTCCATCCGGCTCGCCATGCCGCCGGGCACGGTCACTCCGCAGAGACCGGTTTCTCATAGATGCCCACCGACCAGGCCATCGGGGACTCCCCGACCTGAGCGGCAAGCTTGTCGGCCATGCCCTCCTTCAGAATGTCGATATGGCTGTACTTCTCGCATTTCACTTCCGGGTCCGCCGTGCGGCAGTACTCTCCCGGCCGAGATCCCCGCGGCGGTTGAACGATCGGCGCGTCCGCCGGGAAGACCCAGATCCGCAGGTGCTGCGGGCTGCCCACCCACTTCTGGCCCTCGGTCGCCTCCTCGTGCTGCATCGCGCCGTCGGGACCACACCTCACCACCGCCCCTGCGGGCTTCTCACCCTCGGCCCATATCGCGGTGACCACCCACGCGCCGGGATCGCGGCAGATTACCTTGAGCGCCATCTCCGGGGCTGCCGGCGTGAACGTCAACGTCTCGCCCTTCCCCGCCGCTATGAAGTGCTCCTCGCGCAGCAGCGGGATCCGCACGACCTTCTTCCCGTACCGCGCCTCGAAGACGCGCGGCACCTCGACCCGGTCACCGCCGGGCTTGACGTTGGCCGAGTCGGCCGGAACTGTGTTCACAGGTACTGTCCCTCCTGTTAGCCACGGCACGGCGGCAACGGCCGCCGCAGCGATTCCCATCACCGCCGTAGTCGCGAGAAGCCCGCGCCCGCGGCGTATCCTGCGGCCCCGCCGTACGATCGCGTCGAGGTCGGGGGCCCTTTCCGCGTTCTCGTCCGCGGCGGCGCGGCGGTCGAGCAGCGCGCGCAGATCGCCTTCCGAGTGCGTCATCGCTGTGCTCCCTCCATTTTCGTAACTTCCAGGTGGGGATCGACGCGCAGCCGGGTAAGCGCCCGGCTGAGCTGGGTCTTCACCGTTCCCAGCGAGCACCCGGCGATGTCGGCGACCTGCGCGAGCGTGCGTCCCTCGAAGTAGTGCAGGACGATCACCGCCCTCTGCCGCTGTGAAAGCCCGCCGATCGCGTTCCACAGCGCGTCCTGGTCGCTCACGGCTGCGGCCACGTCCTGTGCGTCCGCCCGGTCCGGCACGGTGTCCGTCGGCACCTCCCCACGCCAGCGCCGCCGCCACCAGGAAGCGTGGGTGTTCACGATGATCCGGTACACATACCGGTCCGGATCGCCCTCGA
The DNA here is from genome assembly GCF_040680035.1 of Nonomuraea sp. NPDC052116. NCBI lineage: Bacteria > Bacillati > Actinomycetota > Actinomycetes > Streptosporangiales > Streptosporangiaceae > Nonomuraea > Nonomuraea sp. NPDC052116. The sequence continues at coordinate 114,584 of NZ_JBFAWA010000036.1, forward strand.
TTCGCCGCCACGCCACCCACGCCTTGGCCAGCGCTGTCTGCACCAGGTCCTCGGCCAGATCCCAGTCCCTGACGAGGAGATATGCCATCCTGCGCAGCCGCCAGTGCCGCTGCGCCACGTAGTCGGCGAAACCATCGTCCATATGTCGTCTCCGTCGTGTCGTCCTCAACGATGACTACCGCCCCGCGCCGGTTTTCGGATGACAGGGAAGTGAGAATGCTTCTGCCGCACCCGCACCAGGGACCGCGAAGCGGGGGGCGGGAACATGACGCCGACAACCGGCGCCTTTCGGCGGGTGACGTCGCGCGACCTGCTCTCCCTTGTGCGCGCGGAGCGGGTCTGCCCCGAGACAGCCCTCAGGGACCCGGCGGGGACACCGCGTGCGGCGGCCGGCGACAGCAGCGCGTTCACCGTCTCCTTGGTCCGGCGGCCTGCGTCCAGCACAATCGAGATCCAGTCCAGGTGGACGCCGTCGAGCACCCGAGACAGGTCGCCGAGGGCGACGGCAAGCCAGAGCGAGTCGGCGCCGTTCTCCGGATCCGTCAGCACCGCCTCCGGGTCGGGGTCGTGCCACTGCCGCACCTCCCAGGCGGCGCCGGGCTCGCGGCCACCGGGCCTGTATGGTGGGAGGCCCGGAAGGCCGGCGGCGCTGCAACGAGCAGTCGCGGGTGGAGACCACGACTACGTTGCCGTACGCGTCGACCAGGCACTGGGTCTCCACGTGCAGGGGCCTGTCGAGGTAGCGCTCCACGAAGCACTCGCCCCGGCCGAACGCCGTCACCGCCTCGCGTACGGCCGACCCGCGCATTGCTCGGATCACGGCACCAGCGGATCACGCCCTACACCCCGCGCCACAACGGGAAAGTAAAGAGGTACAACCGGATCATCGCCGAGGAATTCCTCTACTACCGCACCTGGACATCCGAGGACCAACGCCGTGACGCCCTCGCGATCTGGAACATCCACTACAGCTACCACCGACCCCACAGCGGGACGGTTTCACCAACGTCGTGGCCTCTTACATCTAGGGTTCACTACATGCGCATGTATCTGTCCTCCTGGCGCACCGGCGACCACCCCGAGCAACTGCTGGCCCTGCTGGGCACTGCCGGCACGGACGAGGTGGTCGTGATCGCCAACGCCATCGATGCCCAGCCCGAGCTCGAGCGCCGAGCCGCGGTCGAGCGCGAGATCAACTCGCTCACCGCGCTCGGCCTGCGCCCGGTCGAGCTTGATCTGCGCGCTTTCTTCGACCGGCCTCCGGACCAGGTAAAGGCCGCTCTCCGCCGGTTCCCACTGGTCTGGGTCCGGGGAGGCAACGTGTTCGTCCTGCGCCACGCCCTGGCTCGCAGTGGCGCCGACAAAGCCTTGATCGAACTGCTGCGGCAAGACGCCATCACCTACGCCGGCTACAGCGCTGGTGCCTGTGTCCTTGCCCCCGACCTGCACGGTCTGGAACGGTGCGACGATCCGCACGCGGTGCAGGCCGCCTACGGCGCCCTGGCCGACTTCAACGGCTTGGCCCTCCTCGACTACGCCGTGGTGCCACACATCGACTCGCCCGGCCATCCCGAAACCGAAATTCTGGGCACCGTCGCCGGTCACTACCGCAAGCAGGGCATCGCCCACCGCACCCTGCGCGACGGCCAAGCCATCGTGATCAACGGCCCGGATACTCGCATCCACTGACCGGCACCTTGCCCACGCAACGACGACACGGGGGCTGACGAGCATGCGAACGAAAGTCGCGTTAGAGAGCCGGACGGAGGCAGCTTACGTGGATGGCCGTTCCGACGCGCTTGACCTGCAGGATCATGCCGCTCAGCCAGGCGTCTGAACCCCGCGTCGGGGCTGGGTCGGCCCCGTATCCGACCCGATCGCGTGCGCGCGGATAAGGCGTATGCCTCTCGAAAGAACCGCGCTTACCTGCGTGGACGCGGGATCCGCTGCACCGTCCCGGACAAGGCCGACCACGTCCGCAGCCGCCGGAAACTCTGCTCCCGCGGCGGTCCGCCGCTGAAATTCGACAAGACCGGCTACCGCGAGCGCCACGCGGTCGAGTGCGGCATCAATCCTCTCAAGAGGCACCGGGCGGTTGCCACGAGGTATGACAGGCTCGCGGTCCGCTACGAGGCGACCGTTCTCGTCGCGGCCGTCAACGAGTGACTGTGACCAGGATCGTTGTGAAAGTGGGCAGGTGGCTTGTGGAGTTCGGGGTGTTCAGGGGTTGATGGTGTGTTCGGTGAACTGGCCGCAGGAGCGGAATCCCAGGCGGCGGTAGACGGGCTCGCCGTCGGTGGACGCCTGCAGGACCGCGATGTGGTGGTTTCGGGCGCGGGCCGTGTGGAGTGCGGCGAGTGTGATGGCACCGCCGTAGCCGCGTCGGCGGTGGGCGGCCAGGGTGCAGATGTTGTAGATCCCGGCAACCCCCGCGTGATGAAACACTTCGGCCGAGCAGACCGGACGCCCGTCTACGTAGCCGACCCGGTAACGGGCCGGACAGTGCGCGGCCAGGGCCTGTGGGGCGGCCCGGGTGAAGAAGCGGCGGACGGTGTCAGCGGGCGGGGTCCAGTTCGCGGCGAGAACCGCGGCGTAGTCGGCGAGCTGTTCGGGCGTGGTCACCGTCTGGATGTCCAGTCCTGGGGCGGCGGGCAGCGGCAGGGTGTCGTCCAACTCGGCCCACATCGCCGTCTCGCGTTCGGATGCCGGCAGACCAGCCACCGTCAGGCGGGCGGTGAGGTCCGGTGGCGTCGAGGCGGGCCCCACCCACCAGGAGAAGCGGCGGCCGGTGCGAGCCAGTGTCCGGGCGGTCTCGGTGATACGTGCCGCAGCGGTGGTGACGGTGAAGCGGGCCGCGGCAACGATGTTGAAAGTGTCGTCGTCCAGGCTGCTGTCGGCGACTAGGAGGTCATCAGTCTCCGTAACGGTCGCACCGCTCATGCTCCGATGCAGGTGACAGGCATGTTCCGCCAGATTCTGCTCCATCCTGTCCATCAAGCCGGCGTCATTGAGAAAATGGACATTCATAACGAATGATCCCAGCATGACTGGGCGCAGGTTGCACGTGATTTTGGGTCGCTCGCCGACGGTGTCACGTCGGCGACCAGCACATTCGATACAGCTAGGGCGTAGTGAGTCGAGGTCGGAGGATTCGAGCGATCTCGTCGACGGTCTTGGTCATGGCGGCGGTGCCGAGGGGGCGGACCCAGAACAGGACGCGATCGACGCCCGCGGCCGCGTAAGCGGCGACGTCGTCGAGGTCGCCGCCGAACAGCGTCACGGGGATCGGCTCGTCGGAGCCGGGTTTGCGGGCGGTCCGCTTGAACTCGGCGATGTGGTCCAGGACGCCGGGGCGAACCATGGGGATCCACTCGTCGCCATAGGCGACGACCCGGTCGGCGACGGTGGGGCCGTTGCCCGCGACGAGGATCGGCGGGTGGGGGCGTTGGACGGGTTTCGGCCATGAGGTGACGTGGTCGAAGTTCACGAAGTCGCCGTGGTAGGCGGCGATGTCGTCGGTCCAGATCTCCTTCATGGCCTCGACGCGTTCGCGCATGACCTTCCACCGGGTGGCGGGCTCGGTGCCGTGGTTGCGCATCTCCTGGTTGATCCAGCCGGGGCCGACGCCGAAATTCATCCGGCCGTTCGACAGGACGTCGACGGAGGCGACCTCCTTGGCCGTGACGATCGGGTCCCGCTCGGTGACCAGCAGGACGGCCGTGCCGATCTGGAGCGTGGTGGTGGCCTGGGCGATCGCGCCGAGCGCGACGAAGGCGTCCATGCCGTTCTTGAACTCCGGCGCGAGATCGAGCACGTCGTAGCGCTCGGGGGTGACGGCGGGGATGTGGGTGTGGTCGGGCATGAACAGCGACTCGAACCCGCGGTCCTCCAGCAGCCGGCCGAAGGCGCCGGGCGGGATCGCGTCGCGGGTGGGGAACATGATGAATCCGAACTTCATGGCGCCCTCCTTCAATGGGTCTGACCAGTATATTTCGAGACCCATCGTAGTTTGACAGTCATCGACATTCAGGGTTGTCTATGAACGGCAACCAACGGTCACACCCGGAAGGGAGAAGAGACATGTCCAAGGCAGTGCGGTTCGATGAGTTCGGCGGCCCCGAGGTGCTCCAGGTGCGCGAGGTCGAGGTCGGCGATCCCGGCCCCGGCGAGCTGCGGATCCGCGTCGACGCGATCGGCCTGAACCGGGCCGAGATCATGTTCCGGACCGACGCCTACCCTGACAAGCCGACCTTCCCCGGCTCCGGCCTGGGCTACGAGGCCGCAGGGGTGGTGGAGGCCGTCGGGCCGGACGTGACCGGGTTCGCCGCCGGTGACCCGGTCGGCGTCGTCCCGGCGTTCCACCAGTCGCAGTACGGAACGTACGGCGACCACGTGCTCGTCCCGGCCGCAGCCACCGTGCACCGGCCCGCGTCGGTCCCGGCGGAGAAGGCCGCCGCGGTGTGGATGGCCTACATCACCGTGTACGGCGCGCTCGCGGAGGACGGCTTCGTCCGGCCCGGCGACCACGTCCTGATCACCGCCGCGTCGTCCAGCGTCGGCATCGCCGCGATCCAGACCGCCAACCGCATCGGCGCGATCCCGATCGCCACCACCCGCAGCGCGGCCAAGAAGCAGCAGCTCATGGACGCCGGGGCCGCACAAGTCGTCGTCACCGACGACGAAGATCTCACCCTCGCGATCAAGGAGCACACCGGCGGGGCCGGGGTCCGGCTCGCGTTCGACCCGATCGCCGGGCCGGGCGTCGAGGAGATCGCCCGGAGCGTGGCGCCCGGCGGCCGCCTGGTCGTCTACGGCGCGCTCGACCCGCGCCCGACCCCGCTGCCCAACGCGCAGGGCTTCCCGGCGCTGTCCACCAGCACCTACACGCTGTTCGAGGTCACCACCGACCCGCAGCGCCTCGCCCGCGGTGTCGCGTTCGTCAACACCGGGCTTGCTTCCGGGGCGCTGAGCCCTGTCATCGACCGCGTCTTCGACCTGGAGGACATCGTCGCCGCCCACCGGCACATGGAATCCAACACCCAGGTCGGCAAGATCGTCGTCACCGTCCGGCACTGAACCCGGCACCTGGCGCGCCCGCTCCTTCGACGCCCGTCGTAGTATGACGGGTCAGCGCAATCGCCGGAGGAGGAGAGCCACGTGACCCGCCCGAAGACCACCGCCCGCACCGTGGACAACCCCTCCGTCGCCGAGGTCACCCTCCAGCAACTCCTCGAAGCCGTCGCCGACCCCGTTCGCCGCTCGGTGATCGCCCAGCTCGCCACCGCGGGCCATGACATCAGCTGCGGCGCCTTCGACCTGTCCGTCTCCCGCTCGACCGCCACCCACCACTTCAACGTGCTGCGCGAGGCCGGCGTCATCCGCCAGCACTACCAGGGCACCACCAAGATGAACTCCCTGCGCTCCGACGACCTCGACGGCCGCTTCCCCGGCCTCATGCGGGCCATCATCGAATCCTGCGTCCGCGAAACCGGCCAGATCGCCGAAGCCCGTTAGACGACCGCGCCGGCCGTCGGCGCACTCCCGCGATCCATAGCCTCTTGGGCCGACCGCGGCTTTGTCTGCCTCTTCCTGATGGCATGAACGTTCCGATATCTGTGCGAGATCACCACGAGGAGACCCCATGATCCAGGCGTCCTTGCTGTATCCGAACACCGAGGGCTCGCACTTCGACTTCGAGTACTGGCAGAACAGTCACCTGCCCTGGCTGACGAAGATCCTCAGCCCGGCACTCCAGCACATCTCCGGCGTCAAGGGGTTGTCCGGCGGCGAACCCGGAAGCAGGCCGCCCTATGTCGCCATCGGTGCCCTGCAGTTCGAGAGCCTTGACGCGATGCAGGCCGCCTACATGCCACACATGGAGGCGATCTTCGATGACATCAAGAACTTCACCGACATCACCCCCGTACTGATGCTCGGCGAAGTCGTCGGTCCCCGGTAGTGTCCGGTCCCGGACGTTCGTCAGCGGCGGTCGCGGTGCGCCTGCCTGCCAGGGGCCTCAGTAGCAACGCGGCGGACGGTCCCGAGCCCAACTCGGCGCCAGCGGCGGCGAGTCGCCGGACAGTAGCTGCGCGGCTATCTCTCCTGCGACAGCACGGTTGATGACCGGGGAGCAGCGAGCCGAGCCGGCGGAGATCAATGCGGCGCTGACCGAGATGGCTCCCGATGGCTCCGCCCGGTCTGCGCCGCCTGACAGCTGAAGAGCGCTACAGTGACCTGCCGGTCGCGTAGCCGTAGGAGGTGGCGACGACGGTCTTGGCGACTTCCAGTTCCTCCTCGGTGCGGGGTCCGTAGAGCATCACCACGTTGATCGTCGGTGAGTACAGGGGGTGGCGCTCGCCCCAGCCCTTGGCGATGAGTTCCCGCTGGTCCTCCCGAGACAGGGCCAGGTGCAGGCTGCCGTCGGTATGGACGTGTGCGAACTCGGCGATCAGACGGGGCGGCAGGAGCACCGCTCCCTCAGGTGGCTTCGCGTCGCCTTCCAGGAAGAAGGCGGTCGCGCCCGGCTCGGAGATCTCACTGGGCCTGATCTCGGTTGCGGGGAGCGCGGTGCTCATCCACTGCGTCAGTTGTTCGCGGATCTCGTCGGGACTGAGTTGGCTGAGCTGGACGTGCGGCACGGACGGTCCCGTCTCGGGGCGGTCGCCCGCACGGGTGGGCAGGGTCATCATGGTGGTCTCCTCAGAAAGTGATCACGATCTTGCCGCGGGTCTACATGCCTGCGGCGAAGTCACGCATGGCTTCCATGGACTGTGCAAAGGAATAGGTGGCGGCCACCTCAATGCTGATGCGGTCGCCGGCCAGGCTTGCCGCCTGCCCGGGCAGGTCTCCCGTGGCCGGATCCATCCGGACGTAGACCGGCACCACGCCATTCACCTCGGCGGAGCCGTACAGGGTCGAGATCAGCCGTCCACCCTGTCGGACGAGCCCTGCCGTTGAGGCGAGTGCGGGACCGGCGTTGATCAGGTCGACGACCACGTCCGCGTCGGTAGAGATCGGGCCGCGCGGCTGTCACGACGCAGTGCGCGGTCATGGCCACGGTGGGCAACGCCGCGGTGTCCATGCCGGGTACGAACGGATGCGTCACAGGGAACAGCTCGCGCAGCTCACCGGTAACCAACTTGATGTCGAGCGGGTTGAGCGCAGCTGCCTGCACGCGCACCAGCACCTCTCCTGAGGCTGGCAGACGCTCAGGTACATCGGAGACGCGAAGCTGGTCAACAGCGCCGTAACCAGACGCGGCAAGGGCCTTCATGGGAACAAGCCTGCTGGTGGCACGCGGGTTGACGCACTGCCCGTTCGGCCGGAATCCGCTGCCCGAATGAGCAGCCCGAGCATGAGGCCATGCGCCTGCCTCACCCCGCCGCCGCACTCGATGCCGCCGCTTCCGTGCTTCGAGCCCCAGTCGGCGGCATTCTGGAGCCCTTGTCCGCAGCGCTGTCGGAGTACCAGCCGCACCGGGCGCTCGCCATGCTGACCGGTGACTGCGTCAGACATCCCCTGAGGACGTACGGCGAAGCCACACTGGCCGAGCAGATCACCAGCACCGAGCTGGCCGCGGTGGGCGGGTCGGTGGAGCTGGGGAGGCCCTGGTTCGGCGAGGCCCACCTGGCGGGGGAGCTCATGCCCGCGCTCGCCGTGGCATCCCAGCCACCCGGCGCCGACGGGGCCCTGCTCGTGGTGGTGCCCAGCGATGAACCCGCCGATGAAGTGCGCGTGCTGGTACAGGCGCTGTGGGACCTGGTGGCGCTGCACCTGTCGCACCGGGCCGTCAATCTCCGGCCGGCCGACCTCAGCGGGAACCGGGTCGCAGCAGGCGAGCGCGCCCGTGCCATCACCGAACTCACCAGCGCTCACACGGCCACGCTCCAGTCGCTGCTCAGCACGTTGCGCAGCCGTACACTCGACGACGCCGCAGCTCGGCGCACCGCCACCGATCTGGCGGTCTCCGCGCTCATCGAGCTGCGCGCGGCGGCCGACCTCGACTCCACCCTGAGCGAGGAGCGGGCAGGAGTCGCCTTCGACCGGCTCGCCGGGATGCTGGCACCGCTCACCCGCTACAGCGAGGTGTCGCTGGAACTCGCCGGCCCGCGCGAGCCGGACCACGTTTTGCCTGGAGGCATCGCTGACGCGGCCCAGGCCCTGGCCAGGAACACCGTCGTCACCATGCTCGACTACGAGGGACTGAGCAGGATCCGCGTGACCTGGGACATAGCCGGGGCCGAACTCCACCTGGCGATCCGCGACGACGGCCCCGGCGTGCTGACCCTCGACGCCCTACCGGTACGCCGCCTCACCGAGCTGGCAACAGCCGTGGGCGGCCGCCTCACGCTCGACGCGGCCCCGGGCTGGGGTACCACGGTGACCGCGGCGCTGCCGCTCACGCCACTCGCCACGGAGCTTCCTGACGACACCTTGGCCGTGCTCAAACCGCGCGAGCTAGAGGTACTCGAACGGTTGGCGCGCGGCTTACGCAACCGGCAGATCGCCGAGGACCTGCTGATCAGCGAGCACACGGTGAAGTTCCACGTCGCCAACATCCTCGGCAAGCTGGGAGTCGCCACCCGTACCGAGGCCGCGGCCCTCGCTCACGTCCATGGCCTGAGCGCCTGACCGCGGGCAACGATGATCGCCACGCTGACCGAGAGCAGGGCAGCATGCTGCGCACCGTTGCCGTCACCTGGCGGCTGCCCCTCGCCGTCGTCTTCGGCGCGGGCCTCGGACCTGCTGGCGACCCGGACGTCATCCGGCTTTCCAGCTGCACTAACACCGGCGCGCCGCAGGGCCTACAGGGGTTTCCGGCTGATTATCGCCGGCATCACGATCTCCGCTGTGCTCGTATCGGCTGTCCATGATCGCCGCAGACAGGCGATCGGATATTAGGCTAGGCTTGCCTAAATTTGCCGTGGGCTGCCGTCGGGAGGTCCGACCAATGAGCTTCGATCCGCACGGGCTCCCTGATCATCGGCCGATCGCCGTGCAAAAACGTGCGCGTCTCTGCACGGCGGGGCGGGCATGAGCCTGCGCTTCGAGGACGAGGACGGCGGCCACATCCAGGGCCGGTCGGAATGGGTGACGACGCGAGATGGGCGCCGCCTGCACGCCATGGTGCTGCCCGGTCCCGGCCTGCACACGCCGACGGTCGTGTTCGAGGCCGGGGCTGCCGCCACTCGCTCCTCTTGGGCCCTCGTCCAGCCGGCCGTGGGAGCGTTCGCGCGCGCGATCGTCTACGACCGATGCGGGCTCGGCCGCTCCGCCGCCGACCCCACCTCCCGCACGCTGCGGCGGATGGCCGATGACCTGACCGATCTGCTCGATCACTTCGGGCCGGGACCGTTCATCCTCGTCGGCCACAGCGCCGGAGGCCCGATCGTCCGCCTCACCGCCGCCGACGGCCCTGGCCGGATCTCCGGCCTCGTCCTCGTCGACCCGGCCGATGAGGCCTCCGACGTGCTCCGCAGCCCTGCCTTCCGTCGCTTCGAGCGCGCCGCCATCCAGATCAATCTTCTCCTGGCGCGCACCCGCCTGTTCCGGTACGCCTACCGGTCCACGATCCGGCCCCTGCCCGAGGACGCCCGACGCGACATGGAGCGCGAGGGGTTCACCGTCGGAGTCGTACGGACCCACGCCGCACAGGCCCGCACCTTCCTCGACGAGCTGGCCACCTGGCGTGTGACCCCGCCCGGCCTCGGCGGGATTCCCGTCACCGTCGTCTCGGGCGGGCGCGCCGGAGACGGGATGCCCGCTCGCGTCCGCGCCGACGCCAATGCTTCCCATGCCTGTCGTGCCGCACAGTCGATGAACGGTCGCCACGTCATCGCCGAAGGTTCCGGCCACTATGTGCCCATCACCGAGCCCGGCGTCATCATCGAGGAGATCCGTCGCCTCAGCGAGGCGTAAGCGGCCCTGTTCTACCTGGAGGATTCTGACCGTGGAGGGGACCGATACCCTATTCGCGAATAGCAACGCCAAGTTCTGTGTCACATCGTCCGGCTGTACCCGTCAACGAGGTCATCGCCGCTGTTCGTTCTCACCCGACCTGAGACATGTCGCGTTGACCACCGAGGGAGGAGCGATGACCACGTCCTGCGCTTCCCCACCCGCCCATGGGAGCCAGACGCTTCAGTGGTGTGCCGCGGCCAGGTCCAGCCGGGCCGGGGTCAGCCGCCAGACAGCCAGTGCCGCGACCAGCATGAGGATCGCGCCGTACAGGCTGGTCGTCTTCAGTGATTCGGTGAAAGCGAGCGTGGCCTGGGCGACCAGGTCGGCGGAGCCGCTCTCACGGGCGACCGTCACCGCGCCGCCGAGCGATTCGCGAACCGCGCCGGTGGCGTTGGCGGGAAGTTCGGCACGGTAGAGGACGGCGGCGAGGCTGCCCAGCACTGCGACGCCGAAGGTGCCGCCGATTTCGTAGGAGGTCTCTTCGATGGCGGCCGCGCTGCCCGCCTTTTCCGCAAGTCGGCCGAGATCTGCGGCAGCGCCACGTTGAGGATGGTCATGTCCATCGTGACCAGCAACAGGCTCGCTGACAGGACGGCCAGTGCCGTCCAGCGTTTGGGGTGGAGCTCGGTCGCAGCGTGCGTCATGAGGTCCTTCCGGGGTTGTGTGGCCGACCCCGGTCGGCAGGTATCATGCGAGCACGGGGATCAGCTCTTCGGTTCCAACAGTGCGTTCAGCCGGTCCCGCAGGGCTTGCGCGATCGGCTCGGGCAAGGGAGTGCCGTTGGTGGCCTGCCAGAGCCACAGTCCGTCGACGGCCAGCCGGGCCAGGAGAAGGTCGATGTCGTGGGGCTCGGCCGAGGTGGGCAGCGGGGCCCAGCGGTTGATGAGCTCGTTCCACACTGTGGCGAGCTCGGGAGCAGCGGCCGACTCCAGCATGAACGCCAGGTCCGCCTTGCCCGCCTGGCTATATGCGCCCATCCGCACATAGGCCGCCACGGTTTCTCGCACCGACGCCTCCGCCGGTGGCTTGCCCAGCTCGGCGATGAGCCAGGTCTCCCAGGCCTCGGTCAGATGCTTCTGGATCGCCATCAGCAGGTCGTCGCGCGTTCTGAAGTGGTACATCAGCCCGCCCTTGGTGACGCCGGCCTCTTCGGCCGCCGACTCCAACGTCAGGCCGGTGATGCCATCGCGTTCTGTCACGCGGATCGCGGCGTCCAGGATCTGGTTTCTCTGGCTAGGGCGCACTCTCCTAACTATACCACCCAGAAGGTACAGTTAGGAGGCCATGTGAAGGCGTGCGGCTCATATGATGCTGAAGTTCGCCATCATCGCCATGTCCTCGTGCTCCAGGTTGTGGCAATGGAGCATGTACCGGCCGCGATATCCCTGGAAGCGGGCCAGCACGTCCACGGTCTCATACGGCCGCACGTCCACCGTGTCCTTCCAGCCGCGTTCATGCGCACCGGGCGGCTGCCCGTCGCGAGACACCACCTGGAAGTGGGCCAGGTGCAGATGTACCGGATGGTAAAAGTCGCTGGTGAACCGCCACCGTTCGACGGTCCCCAGGCGCGGCGCCGCCAGGAATCGATCGGGAGCGAAGGGATGTCCGTTCACCGTCCAGATGGAGGAGCCGTCGGACCTCCACGTCAGCCGGAAGTCGAAGGTCCGGGTGGCCGCGACGCGCGCCCCGGCCAGGGGCTGGACGTCCGCGAGCCGGACGGGGACGTGCGACTCGTCACGCACCTTGCGGGTCACCCGGAACCGCATGACCTCGCGCATCCTCCCCTCGCCCAAGGTGTTGACGAGCTGGACGGCGGTGCCGGGTTTCCAGCGCGAAAAGTCGATGACGACCTCGGCCCGCTCCGCCGGAGCCAGTGTGATGGCGTCCAGCTCCTGGGGACGGGCCAGCAGTCCGGCGTCGGTGCCGATCTGGATCAGCGGTCCGCCGGGCTCCAGGCGCAGGCGGTAACGACGCGCGTTGCAGGCATTGAGCAACCGGAAGCGGTAGCGGGTGGCGGTCACCTCCAGTTCGGGCCAGGGCGCGCCGTTGACCAGGGTGACGTCCCCCATCACGCCGTTCATGTACGGCTCTTCGACGCCTGGCCTGCCCTTGAGCGACGGGTCGAGGGCGGGGTAGCGGAAGGAGCCGTTGTCCTCGAAGGATCGGTCACAGATCATCAGAGGGATGTCCCGCTCCCCGTCGGGGAGGGGGAGCGCCAGTTCCTCGTCGTCGCGTACAAGGAAGAACCCGGCCAGCCCGCGCCAGACCTGCGGGCCGCTGAAGTCCATGCGGTGGTCGTGATACCAGAGCGTCGCGGCCTGCTGGATGAGCGGATACACGTATTCCTTGGCCTGGTCGGAGATGTTCCAGGCGTTCGGCGCCATGTGCATCGCGCCATGGGACATGCCCGCGTCGGCCGGCGCGGGCCGCCAGCCCTTGGGGGCGACGATGTCGGTCGGATAGCCGTCGGAGTCGGGTGGAGTCACTCCGCCGTGCAGGTGGGTGGAGGTGGGCACGGGAAGTTCGTTGCGCACGGTCACCAGGGTGTTGCGCCCCGACCGGCCGACGATCGTCGGGCCGGGGAAGCGCCCGTCATAGCCCCACACCTGGGTACGCAGTCCGGGCAGGATCTCCGCCTCGGCGACGCGTTGCACGATCTCGTAGCGATCCACCCCGCCCGCCGTGCTCACCGGCTGGGCGACCTGCGGCACGGGCAGCGGCACCCGGAACGGCTTCGGCAACACCGTCCTGCTGGTGATGACCCGGCCCGGGCTCTCCTGGCCCGCGGTGCGCAGGGCGGCGGCGCTGCCGGTGATCGTGGCGATCGTCATCCCTCCCGTGACGCCCAGAAACCCGCGGCGGCTCAGTCTGCGCGTGAATGTCATCAGGACTCCTTCGTGTATGCCGCCGCAGCGGGCGTGTCGACCCAGACCGACTCGGCGAGCACGACCAGCAGGACGAGCATGGCGACGGCGGCCATCGTCACGCCGAGAAACATGTGCGGGGCCACCACGCGGGCCATGCCCAGGCCGATCTGTACCGCCGCCATCGCCAGGAAGGCGCCGGACAGGATCGTCGGCCGCCAGGTGGCAGGCCCTCCTGCCCACTTGCGCCACCGGTGCTCCAGTACCGCGGCCACGACCTGAACGAGCGCGACAACGAGGAGCGCGGAACCGACCGCGCTGTGAACGGTGAGCAGATCCGCATCCCCCGTCACGAACAGGCCTGCCAGCAAACCCTGAGCAAGTGTCGCCAGAAGGAGGAGTGCTGAAGTCGCCCTTAGCACCCATGCCATCCATGGGGCTTTGGGAATCGGATCGGTGGGCATGAACGTCCTTTCGTCATTCGCGCAGGGCGCAGGAGAGCGCAGCCTGTGGGGCATGAATCCGTTGCCCCCATGGCAGACGCCGCGGGAAGGCATCTCGGCCCGAGAGCTCGTTACTGTACCATCTAGAAGGCATAGTAACTCTGTGCCCCGGCGTTGATGAGCTCGCCTCGATCGCCAAGCTCCTCGGCGTCTCCCCGATGTGGACATGTGGGCGAAGTACCGCACCAACACCCACAGTGGTGGCACGCTTATACCTCAAGCGCTGTGAGGGTGGAGCCTATGTTCGAACGGACCGACAACCAGCTGGTGAATTTCGGACTCTTCCTTCTGGACGTATTTTTGAGTTATTGGTACTTATGGGCACCTTGGGTCGTACTTTGGTTGATATTTGAGGGGCGCCACAAGTACTCATCCGGTGGTTCCGGTGGTTCCGGCTACCGTCACGACGGGGCTGGTGGCGACGGCGGCAGTGACGGTGGTGACGGCGGCGGAGGCGACTGAGGCGACGGAGGTGACTGACGGATCTTCGAGCCCCGGGCGCCCTACCACTCCCACCTGTGGTTTCCCGCAATTCTGTAGTCGAGCCATCTGATCGTGAGTCACGGTGAGACACACGTGCGTCACGTCCGCCGGCGGCCGTTGCGCACCATCCGAGCCGTCTTACGTGCCGCGCTCGACACCAGCCTCGCGGTCGCCCGTGCGTTGTCGTGGTACAACTGCGGCAGCACCGAGGTATACGTGTCGGCGGTGAGCACGATGCTGGCATGTCCGAGTAGGCCCTGCACCACCCGCAGATCCGCTCCTGCCGCCAGGGTCAGCGCCGCTCCATGCCGCAGGTCGTGCAGCCGCACCGGGGGAAGGCCACTGGCCAGAGCCAGCTTGTGATCGATCGCCTCACCGTTCGTGCGAGTGAACATCGGGGCTGATGGCGACCGGTCGTCGCCCTGTTCACCGCGCTGGGCTCGTTCGTGGCGGCGCAGCAGCCGGAGAGTGTCGAGATCGATCCAGCGCAGCCCCGTTACCTCGGCACGCCGCAGACCACGCAGAGCAATCAGCCACCACAGCACGAACAGCCGATCATCACGAACAAAGGTGAGGAACTCGGTCAGCTGCTCGACCGTCCACACACCTACAGCCGGGCACTCACCGGTGCGCCGCCAGGCGGCCACGCGTCGCGGTGTCCACACCGCCGGATGGATGTGACGTGGAGACGGTGGCCGTAGCCCGCAAGCCGGGTTGTCACTGATCAAATCCTCTCGCAGGGCTTCGTTCAATGCATCGCCCTCCACCTGCGGCGAGCCACCCGGGTGGTCAAGCCCCCCACGGTATGGCACCCCGTCCGCGGGGTACCGCCGCACCGACCCCGAACACGTCCGGCGGCCTCACCGGCGCACTCGGCCTGATCACGGCGCTGGCGGCGCCGCTACCAGCGGAAGCCGCGGAGCCACGCCCGGCGCGGCAGCCGCGCAGAGCGGCCGTTACTTCGGCACCGCCATCGCGGCGAGCAGCACCGAGAACTGCGGGTTCCCGGTGTTCGCGAACCGCTCAGGGACGAAACTTAACTAAGATCAATTAGGGTGCCGGCCACGCCGGTAGCGCAGCCATAGGCCAGCAGCATGTTGCCGATGAGCGGCGACCTGAGCGCAGCGCCAGGCCCAAGACGATCGTCCGCGCCTCGACTCCAGGTCAGCAACTTAACTCGCGATCTGCCGCAAATTACCCGGTTGCCAACGCGTAACTTCTGTGAAACTTTCACATGCACGAGCAGTGCGACGCGATCTCCCTGGGGGCAAAACTCCAGGCGGGAAGGCGTTCCGACGGCAACGCCCAGGTCGGCGAGGGCGCCCCTCGTTGACGCCGGGCCTGACCGTCGGATGTACTCCGCGACAACGCGCTCAACGGAGTAGGCCAAAGATCGACTGTTAGCGCTAACAGGTTGCCCTCTGCGATTCAGTAACGGAGGCCTGGATGTCCCCTCTCGTCCCCCATGACGACATCGAAGCCATGACGGCTACGGTTCGCTCACCAGCGATGTGTTAGCGCTAACACATCGCCCAAGAACGGCCTGACCTGGTGAACACGTGACCGGCGGACGCCGGTCACCGCCCCCCACCTCCAAGGAGCCCCCATGTCCTTGAGCCGTCGCCGGCTCTTACAGGCCGCGGGCGCGACCGTCGCGTTCTCGGCCGCCGGCCAGGTAATCGGCACGTCCTCCGCTCTGGCCGCACTCCCCTGGGCCAGATCCGACATCGGCGTCTCGGCCTACGAGTTCGACCTCGGCCAGGTCCGGCTGACCACCGGCCGCCTGCTGGACAACCAGAACCGCACCCTGAATTACCTGCGTTTCGTCGATGTCGACCGGCTGCTGTACGTCTTCCGGGCCAACCATCGCCTGTCCACCAACGGCGCGGCGGCCAACGGCGGCTGGGACGCCCCCGACTTCCCGTTCCGGTCCCACATGCAGGGCCATTTCCTGACGGCGTGGGCGCAGGCCTATGCGGTGCTCGGTGACACCACCTGCCGGGACAAGGCCAACTACATGGTGGCGGAGCTGGCCAAATGCCAGGCCAACAACGGCGCCGCCGGATTCACCAGCGGCTACCTGTCCGGTTTTCCCGAGTCGGACATCACGGCCGTGGAGCACCGTACCCTGACCAACGGCAACGTGCCGTACTACTGCCTCCACAAGACCCTGGCCGGGCTGCTGGACGCGTGGCGGCTGATCGGTGACACCCAGGCCCGGACCGTGCTGCTGGCCCTGGCCGCGTGGGTGGACACCCGCACGTCGCGGCTCAGCTCGAGCCAGATGCAGGCCATGCTCGGCACCGAGTTCGGCGGCATGAACGCCGTGCTGACGGACCTGTACCAGATGACCGGCGACTCCCGCTGGCTGACCACGGCCCAGCGGTTCGACCACGCGGCCGTGTTCAGCCCGCTGGCCGCCGGCCAGGACCAGCTCAACGGGCTGCACGCCAACACGCAGGTGCCCAAGTGGATCGGGGCGGCCCGCGAGTACAAGGCCACGGGCACGACCCGCTACCGCGACATCGCCGCCAACGCCTGGTCCATCACCATCGGCGCGCACACGTATGCGAACGGCTCCAACAGCCAGGCCGAGCACTTCCGCGCCCCCAACGCGATCGCCGCCCACCTGACCAGAGACACCGGCGAGGCGTGCAACACCTACAACATGCTCAAGCTGACCCGGGAGCTGTGGCTGCTGTCGCCGACCCGGGCCGACTACTTCGACTACTACGAGAATGCCCTGCTCAACCACCTGATCGGGCAGCAGAACCCGGCTGACGCACGCGGGCACGTCACCTACTTCACCCCGCTGAACCCCGGCGGACGCCGGGGCGTCGGCCCGGCCTGGGGCGGCGGCACCTGGAGCACGGACTACAACTCCTTCTGGTGCTGCCAGGGCACCGGCATCGAGACCAACACCAAGCTGATGGACTCGATCTACTTCCACAACGGCACCACGCTGTTCGTGAACCTGTTCGCGCCCTCCACGCTCAACTGGAGCCAACGCGGCATCACGGTCACCCAGACAACTTCCTACCCGGTCAGCGACACCACGTCGCTGCAGGTCACCGGCAACGTGAGCGGATCGTGGACGATGCGCATCCGCATCCCGGCCTGGACCCAGGGCGCGACGATCAGCGTCAACGGAGTCCAGCAGACCGTCACCACCACGCCAGGCACCTACGCCGACCTCACCCGCTCGTGGACGTCGGGCGACACCGTGACCGTGCGGCTGCCCATGCGCGTGGTCACGAAGGCCGCCAACGACAACCCCGGCATGCAAGCCGTCACCTACGGACCGGTCGTGTTGTCGGGCAACTATGGCAACACCAGCCTTTCGTCGGCCCCGGCCCTGACATCCTCATCGATCACCCGGACCAGCACCTCGTCCCTGGCCTTCACCGCCACGGCCAACGGGGCATCGGTGCGGCTGGGTCCGTTCTACGACGCCCATGACCACAACTACGTCGTCTACTGGAACACCGGTGGTCAGGGCGGTACCGGCGCGGCGAGCTTCCGGCTGCTCAACGCGGCCAGCGGGCTGGCCCTCGGCATCCAGAACATGTCCACCGCCGACGGCGGCCTGGCCCTCCAGTGGGCCGACAACGGCACCGCCGACCACGACTGGGTCCCGGTCGTCGACGGTGATGGCCTGCGGTTCCGCAACGTGCACAGTGGCAAGGTGCTCGGCGTCGAGAACATGTCGACCGCCGACAACGCCCGGGTGCTCCAGTGGGGTGACACCGGCACGGCCGACCACCGCTGGACGATCAGCGACGTCGGCGACGGCTCCGTCAAGATCCGTAATGTCCACAGCTCCAAGCTGCTCGGCATCCAGAACGGCTCGACCGCCAACGGGGCCCCGGTGGTCCAGGACTCCGACAACGGCAGCGCGGACAACCAGTGGCGGTTCGTGCCGAACGGTGCGCGGCGTATCCAGAACGTGGGCACCGGGATGGTGCTCGGCGTCACCGACATGTCCACGGCCGACGGCGCCCTCGTCGTCCAGTGGGGCGACACCGGCACCGACGACCACCGCTGGCGGCTGCGCTACGGGTCGGGTGCCGCCTTCCGCGTCCAGTGCGCCAACGGCGGCCGGGTCCTCGGGCTCGGTGGGACGTCCCAGGGCGCGCAGGTCGTGCTCGCCGACGACAACGGCTCGAACAACAACCTCTGGAGGTTCCTGTGAGGCGCGTGCTCGCGGTGCTCTCGTCTCTGCTTCTCGTGGGCGTGCTCCTCACGCCCACGGCGTCGGCCGCCACGGTCGACCCCAACGCGTGGTACGTCCTGGTCAACCGCAACAGCGGCAAGGCCCTGGACGTCTACAACGCATCCACCGCCGACGGCGGCCGGATCACCCAGTGGACCCGTAACAACCAGAACCAGCAGCAATGGCAGTTCGTCGACTCCGGCGGCGGCTACTACCGCCTCAAGTCCCGTAACAGCGGCAAGGTCCTGGACGTCAACAACTCCTCCACCGCCAACGGCGGCGCGATCGTCCAGTGGGCCGACCACAACGGCACCAACCAGCAGTGGCGCCTGGCCGACTCGACGGGCGGCTACGTACGACTGATCAACCGCAACAGCAACAAGGCCCTGGAGGTCCAGGGCGCCTCCACCACCGACAACGCCAGCATCGTCCAGTACGACGACTGGGGCGGCGACAACCAGCAGTGGCAACTCGTCCCGATCGGCAGCGACCCGAACCCGGGCGGCGACTACACCAACCCGGTCGTCTGGCAGGACTTCGCCGACGGCGACATCATCCGGGTCGGCGACGCCTACTACTACTCGGCCTCGACGATGCACTACTCGCCGGGCGCGCCGATCCTGCGCTCCTACAACCTGGTCGACTGGGAGTACGCCGGACATTCGGTCCCGAGGCTCGACTTCAACTCCGCCGCCTACGACCTCAACGGCAGCCGGGCGTACGTGAAGGGCATCTGGGCCTCGAGCCTGAACTACCGGCCCAGCAACAGCACCTACTACTGGATCGGCTGCGTCGAGTTCAACCGGACCTACGTCTACACCGCCTCCGCCGTCGACGGCACGTGGACCAAGCGCTCGCAGATCAACAACTGCTACTACGACGCCGGCCTGCTGATCGACACCAACGACACCATGTACGTCGCCTACGGCAACAGCACCATCAGCGTGGCCCAGCTCTCGCCCGACGGGCTCAGCCAGGTGCGCTCCCAGCAGGTGTTCCAGACCCCGAGCAACGTCGGCACCCTGGAGGGCTCCCGCTTCTACAAGCGCAACGGCTACTACTACATCTGGCTGACCCGCCCCGCCAACGGCCAGTACGTGCTCCGCTCCACGTCGCCATGGGGCCCGTACGAGATGCGCCAGGTCCTGCTCGACATGCCCGGGCCCATCTCCGGCGGCGGCGTGCCCCACCAGGGCGGGCTCGTCCAGACCCAGAACGGCGACTGGTACTACATGTCGTTCGTCGACGCCTACCCCGGCGGCCGGGTCCCGGCGCTCGCGCCGATCACCTGGACCAACGACTGGCCGACCGTCCAGACCGTCAACGGCGGTTGGGGCGTCAACTACCCGAAGCCGAACATCCAGACCAACCGGACCGTGGCCCCCATGATCGGCCCCGACACCTTCACCTCAGGCAGCCTCGGCCACCGCTGGGAGTGGAACCACAACCCCGACACCAGCCGCTTCTCCACCGGCAACGGCCTGCGCCTGCAGACCGCGACCGTCACCAACGACCTCTACAACGCCCGCAACACCCTCACCCACCGCATCCAGGGCCCGTCGTCCACGGCGACGATCGAGCTCGACTACTCGCAGCTGGCCAACGGCGACCGCGCCGGGCTGGCCATGCTGCGCGACCAGTCGGCCTGGATCGGCGTCAAACGCGACAACGGCGTCAACCGGGTCGTGATGACCAACGGGCTGACCATGAACAGCTCCTGGCAGACCACCGGCACCGGCACCGAGGCGGCCAGCGCCAACGTCTCAGGCGGCCGGATCTGGTTGCGGGTCAACGCCGACATCCGGCCCGGCTCCGGCAGGCAGGCCCGCTTCTCCTACAGCACCGACGGCAGCAACTTCGTGAGCCTCGGCCCGGCCTTCACCCTGAACAACGCCTGGCAGTTCTTCATGGGCTACCGCTTCGGGATCTTCAACTACGCCACCCAGTCCCTCGGCGGCGCGGTCACCGTACGCCGCTTCGACCTCACCACCCCCTGACGCACACGTCGACACGGGAAGGCACCAACCAGGAATGGCAACTCGCCCAAGTCGGATAAATCGGAGCACATCATGAAATTAAGATCTCTATCCGTTCTCGCGACGGTGGTCACCTTACTGGCGAGCCTGTTCGTCGCCCTTCAGACTCAGTCCGCCAACGCGGCCACCGTCGACACCAACGCCTGGTACGTCCTGGTCAACCGCAACAGCGGCAAGGCCCTGGACGTCTACAACCTCTCGACCGCCGACGGCGGCCGCATCACCCAGTGGACCAGGAACAACCAGAACCAGCAGCAATGGCAGTTCGTCGACTCCGGCAGCGGCTACTACCGCATCGAGTCCCGCCACTCCGGCAAGGTGCTCGACGTCTACAACCTCTCCACCGCCAACGGCGGCGCGATCGTGCAATGGGCCGACGGCAACGGCACCAACCAGCAGTGGCGACTGGCCGACAGCTCCGACGGCTACGTGAGGTTCATCTCGCGCCACAGCAGCAAGGCCCTGGAGGTCCAGGGCGCCTCCACCGCCGACGGCGCCAACATCGTCCAGTACGACGACTGGGGCGGCAACAACCAGCAGTGGCAGCTCGTCCGGGTGGACGGCGGCGGCAACCCCGGTCAGTGCGATCTTCCATCGACGTACCGCTGGACCTCGACCGGCCCGCTGGCGACCCCGAAGTCAGGGTGGGTCTCGCTCAAGGACTTCACCGTCGCCCCCTACAACGGCAGGCACCTCGTCTACGCCACGACACATGACACGGGGATGAAGTGGGGTTCGATGAGCTTCGGCCTCTTCACCAACTGGTCCGACATGGCCTCGGCCAGCCAGAACACGATGTCCTCCTCCACTGTCGCGCCCACGCTCTTCTACTTCGCCCCGAAGAACATCTGGGTGCTCGCCTACCAGTGGGGCGGGACCGCCTTCTCTTACAGGACCTCCAGCGACCCCACCAATCCGAACGGCTGGTCATCGCAGCAGGTGCTCTTCTCCGGAAGCATCTCCGGCTCCGGAACCGGCCCCATCGACCAGACCCTCATCGGTGACAGCACGAACATGTACCTGTTCTTCGCCGGGGACAACGGCAAGATCTACCGGGCCAGTATGCCCATCGGAAACTTCCCGGGCAGTTTCGGCGCGACCTCGACGGTCGTCATGAGCGACTCGACGAACAACCTGTTCGAAGCCGTTCAGGTCTACAAGCTCCAGGGCCAGAACAAATACCTCATGCTCGTCGAGGCGATCGGCTCGCAGGGTCGCTATTTCCGCTCGTTCACCGCCACCAGCCTGGGCGGCTCGTGGACACCGCAGGCCGCGACCGAGAGCAACCCCTTCGCCGGCAAGGCCAACAGCGGCGCCACCTGGACCAACGACATCAGCCACGGCGAGCTGGTCCGCGCCGGCGCCGACCAGACCATGACCGTCGATCCCTGCAACCTGCAGCTGCTCTACCAAGGACGCAACCCCAACTCCGGCGGCGACTACGGCCTCCTGCCCTACCGGCCCGGTCTGCTGACACTGCAGCGCTGATGGTGTGACACGGGTCCGGCTCGGAGCCGGCGTGACAGGACCGCCTGCTCGCGCCCTTCCGCGAGACGGTCCTCCGGCTCGGAACACCGTTTCGGGGCGGCCCGGCGATCCGGGCCGCCCCTCCGTCAACGGCAGGAGCGGGCGGCGTACGGCGCGACCAGCGACACCGACACCGACACCGACACCGACACCGACACCAGCCTGCCGTGCACGGACGGCACTGCCCGTCTCCCCGCGCTCCGTGACTAAACTGCCGCCATGCCCACGGAGTCGTCTCCTCTCACCCTCGCTCAGCTCGCCGAGCTGGCCGGAGTTTCCACCGCGACGGTCTCCAAGGTCGTGAACGGCCGTTCCGAGGTGTCATCCGAAACCCGCGCCGCCGTGGAGGAGCTCATCCGCCGGCACGGCTATCGCCGCCAGCGCCGCCGCTCCATGCCTACGGCCCTGGTGGAGCTCGTCTTCCACGCTCTGGAGGGCGACTATCCCGTCGAGATCACCAAAGGCGTGGCGGAGGTCGCCCGTCAGCACGACCTCATGGTGGGGATATCGGACCTGCACCGTGACCACACCGCCGGAGACGTCTGGCTAGAAAGCGTGCTGCGGCGCCGCCCGAGCGGCGTGATCGCGGTGTTCTCCGGCCTGACCGAGACCCAGCACGAACAACTCGCCCGCCGCGAGATCCCGCTGGTCCTGCTGGATCCGGCCGACACTCCCGCGCGGAACATCCCATCGGTCGGCGCCGGCAACTGGAACGGCGGGCTCACGGCCACCCACCACCTCCTGGAGCTCGGGCATCGCCGTATCGCCATCATCACGGGGCCCGACTCCGCGCTGTCCAGCCGGGCCCGTCTCGACGGCTACCGCACCGCCCTCGACATGGCCGGCGTGCCCGTCGACCCGGAGCTGATCGGCCGGGGGGACTTCTTCATCGAGGGCGGTCTGGCCCAGGCGCACCGCATGCTGCGCCTGCCCGACCGGCCAACCGCGATCTTCGCCACGAACGACGGCCAGGCCATCGGCGTCTACCACGCGGCCCATCGGCTCGGCCTGCGCATCCCGGATGATCTCAGCGTGATCGGCTTCGATGACATGCCGTCAGTGCGGTGGGCCGTTCCACCGCTGACCACCATCCGCCAGCCCCTCACCGAGATGGCCGCCGCGGCAACCTCGATGCTGCTGACGTTGGCCCATGGCGAGCAACTGCCGCAGAGCCGCGTCGAGCTGGCCACCGAACTCGTCGTACGCGAGAGCACCGGACCTCCCATGCTCCCGCCCGCCTGAGCCGAGCGCGGCGTGGATGCCTTGGTGAATCTGCTCCACCGAAACAGCTCAGTCCCTCGGTGGTGCTGTGCTCTCGCGGACCGTGAGAGTTGTCGCGATCTCCAGCCCCGCTTGGGGGACCGACTCCCCGCGGCCGATGGCCAGCGCCAGTTCGGTGGCGGCGACCGCCATCTCACTCAGCGGCTGGTGGACCGTGGTCAGAGGCGGTCGAGGACCGCCCCGGCGCCTACGGCCCGCACTACGCCCACGGCGTCGAAACCCCGCACCCCTGGCGGTCGGGCATCGTGCTCTGGTGCGGCATGCATCACGGCAGCATCGTGGCCGACATGGCCCGCATGGGCTTCATCGACTACTTCCGCCTCCCGCTGCGGTCCTGGTACTGGTACCGCCGCGAGCTCCGGGGCATCGAACCGCCCCCGTGGCCGCTCCCCGGCACCGCGACCGCACTGCGGCTGAGCGCGGACCGCATGACGATCGCCACCGACGGCACCGACGACACCCAGATCATGGTGGAACTCCTCGACGTAGGTGTAGCCTGCCGCCGCCATGCCGCTGGAGACCATGGCGTCAGCCGTCTGACGGATCAGGGAGTCGTTGACGTTGCAGCCGAAGCTGTTCCAGTCGTTCCAGCCCATCTGGGGCGTGCGGGCCAGGCCGTTGTCCAGCGCGGCGGCCGGCGACGTCTCACTGCCGATCGCGACGACGGAACCGGCCGCGAGTACCGCCGCCACTGCTAAGCCAAGGATTCTGCGCATCTGATTCCTCTACCTACCGGGGTGTCGGGGGAGATCTCCGGGATGTCATGCGTCAGGGGCGGGTCCAGCGCTGGTTGGCGGCGCCGCCGCAGGACCAGATCTGGAGTTTCACGCCGTTGGCGGTGGAGTAGTTCGGCACGTCGAGGCACTTGTTCGCCCCCACGGCGGTGATGGTGCCGTCGGAGTTGAAGCGCCACTGCTGGTTGGTCTGGCCGTTGCAGTCCCAGATGATGACGTTGGCGCCGTCGGCGGTGCCGGCGCCGTAAACGTCCAGACACTTGCCGCCGTAGACCCGCAGCTCACCGCTCGCGGTCGACGTCCACTGCTGGTTGGCCTGACCGTTGCAGTCCCAGATCTGCGCCTGCGCGCCGTTCACCTGCGAGGCGCCGGAGACATCAAGGCACCTGCCCGACCCCACACCCCTGATCGCGCCCGCACCAGGTGTGCCGCTCCCCGGCTGGCCGATGCTGCCCGGTACCGATTGAAGCGCGCCGTACCAGGCGGCGGCCATCTTGTCGTAGCCGCCGGCGGTGGGGTGGATGCCGTCGATCAGGTCGGAGGTGGTCAACTTGCTGTGCATGTCGACCAGGTGGACACGTTTGCCGCTGTTCACCTTGCTCTGGACGATGCCGGGGATCGCCGCGTTGAAGGTGCGGGCGGCGGACTCCTGGCCGGAGTTGGACAGCGGGATGATGGTGGCGACGAGGACGTCCGCGTCGGGCACGGCCGTGGTGATGTGGTCGATCAGCGTGGACAGCCGCTGCGGGGCACCGGCCACGTTGTAGTTCTGCAGGACATCGTTGGTGCCGATGTGCAGCAGCACCGTGCGCGGTGTGTACGTACGCAGCCAGCCGGTGATGTTCGCGTCGATCTGGTCGATCCGCCACCCGGGATGGCCCTCGTGATCGTGGTCACCCAGGCTGCCCGGCCCGTTGAACTGCGATCCGACGAAGTCGACCGTGTAGCGGCCGGCGGCCAGGCGCTGCCACAACCCGATCCGGTACCCACCCGGCACCTGCGTGCCCTCGGTGATCGAGTCGCCCAGCGGCATGACCCGCACCCCGCCGTTGGACTCCGCGTCGGCTGCCCCCGCCCCCATCGCCGTACCCGCCACCACCAAGGCCACGGCCATCAGCGCGGCGGCGCACCATCGTCTCCACGTACGCACGCTCACTCCCTCGCGGCGGTCAGGGGGCAGGTCGAATCGAGTAGCAACGTCTGCGCTCATGCCCTTGCGCTCCGGCCTGCCTGTTGCGGACACGAGGACCTCCTTCGGTGAGGATCGGCGACATGGCATCCTGCTGAGTGGTCGCCGGGTGGGCACGGTCGGATGCTGTCCCCTTCGGCATGCCGGCGGCGGATCCCGATAGCTTTGTTAGCGCTAACATCACTTTGGTCAATCCGGGACTCCTTCCACACCGGCCTGCTGAGGTGGTGGTGTGGCGGAGCAAACATGACGCGAGAAGATCCGTCAAGGGCCCGCTCTCTTCCGCCGCGTGCCGAAGCGGGCCGATCAGAGCTGACCGGGCGCGGTCGCACTGTCACGGCGGGCGAGCTGATGAAACGTTCATCCAGTGGCGGTGCGACACGACCAGGACGCACCAGCGCACCGGCCTCGTGGGTGCCGACCACCCAATCGAACCGATTCGCCTACGTCTGGCCGTCTCCCCCGATGTCTCATTGGAAGGCCGTGCAACCTGCGGTCCAGGCGGGTTCCAGGTCGGCTCCGGGCGGAAACCGGCCGTCGAGTTCGAGCATCACCATCCCGTGCGCGAACGCCCACACCGCGCGGGCCAGATCCGCGCGGCCGTGCATGGCGCGCAGGATGGGACCGGCGGCCCGGTCCTCGAGTCCTTCGGGCAGCAACAGCCGCGGCAGCGGATTGGCGGTTGTCAGCCGGTAGAGGTGCGGCCGCGCCAATGCGAAGCTCCGGTAGGCGCGTGCGCAGGGCAGCAGCCCGGGCTCGGCGGCCTCGAGCGCCTCGGTCATCTCGGTCAGCCCGATCACGGTCAGCTCCAGCTCGACGGCCGCCTTGTCGGGAAAGTGCTTGTAGAGCGACGGCGCGCGGACGCCGACGCGCTCGGCGATGCTCCGCATGGACATCGCCTCGCGGCCGTCGGCCTCCAGCAGCTCCAACGCGGCCGCGACGATCTGCTCGCGGCGCTCAACCACGCCGCACCACCCGTCCGACTACGAGCCGCGTCGCCCAGCCGAGCCCGGCGGTGAACAGCGGCGGCCAGCCGATCGGTGAGAGGGAGTAGCCGACCAGGATCACGACCGGAATCCAGCCGGAGTTCGCGGCCGCGACGATCCAGCGCCGCCCGCCCGCGACCTTGCCGGCCAGATCCGGCAGCAGGAAGAACGACACCGCCGCCGCCGCGGTCGGCAGCCCGTACTTCGCCGACTCGAACACGGCGAACGCTCCGAGGAATCCGGCGAGCAGCACCCACCCCGCCCAGCGCACCCACGCGCCCCATCCCCGGCCCCGCATGGCCTCAACGCTCATGACGTCTCCCCTCGCAACGGCTAACGGTGTTAGCTGATACCAAGAGCATAAGCTAACACCGTTAGCCTTTCCAGAGTCGGGCAGCCGTCAGCCATCTCGGCGGAGCATCCTGGGCCCCGGACAGCAGGAGCAGCGAACGTCGGCCATGGCACACCTGGCCGATCACCGTGATGTGATCAATGGGTGGGGGGCCGTTGAGGGCGGGGCGGGTGCAGGATCCGGTCGACGCGGACGGCGGCGTAACCGAGGGCGGCCGCGGTGGGTCAGCCATGGCTCCCGGTATGGCGGGTTCGCCGCCGAGGGCCACGCCGGGCAGCCCGTGCGTGAGCAGGTTGATCCACAGGACCTGGGCGGGAAGCAGAGGGAGTACGAGCCCGGCGAACGGTCCCAGCAACATCACCGCGATCTCGGCTGCCCCACCGGACAGGCCGTAGACCAGGAAGCGGCGGATGTTGGCGTAGACGCGGCGGCCCTCCTCGACGGCCGCGACGACGGTGTCCAGGTTGTCATCGGCGAGTACGAGGTCGGCTGCCTGGCGAGCGACCTGGGTGCCGCGTTCGCCCATGGCGACACCTATGTCGGCGCGTCGTAGCGCGGGACCGTCGTTGACGCCGTCACCGGTCATCGCCAGAGCCTCACCGTGCGCGCGCAGGTCCTCGATGATGTCGAGCTTCTGTCCGGGCGTGGCACGGGCGTACACGCTGACCTTCGCATGATCGGTCGTCCCAGGATCGCGGAGATCCACGACGGGATCACCGGCATTGATGATGCCGAGATCGGTGGCGATGGCCCGGGCGGTCCCCGGATGATCACCGGTGATGAGGAGCGGCCTGATGCCGGCCTGCTTGCAGGCGATGATCGCGGTGGCCGCGGCCGGGCGTGGCGGATCCAGAATCGCGACCAGCCCGAGCAACGACAACCCGCTCTCCGGCGCGGTTTCCGGAACGGCGGGCAGATCGCGGCTCGCGACCGCCAGGACTCGATAACCGTCCCTGGCCAGTTGCTCGGCGCGTTCGGCGGCGCGGGCCAGAAGCCACTGGGCGCAGGCACCGGGGCACGCCAGGCGGCCTCATCGGCAGCACCTGACGGCCCTCACGTCGCGGTGGTGCCACGGCCGGCCACATCGAGAACACACCTTGCTCTGATCCCGCCAGGAACCTCAGCCGCACTTCCCGGTGGCACGGTGGCAAAAGCGGACTCTACCGATGTCGGCATCCCGGCCCTGGCCAGAGGGACGCATGCTCTATGCGATCAAAGACAAAGGCTGAACGGTCCTGCCCCAGCTCGCCCGAGAGGGAGCGGAGGCGTCAGGGCGCCGCCCCGCCTCGACAATGGGGCCCGCACCGAGCCGTCCGCGCCGACCAGATCGGGCCGAACGGGCCGGGGTTAAAGGTCTTTCGCCCCTGAGGGGATCAGCCGGCGGGAGGGAGGATGGACATTGCCCGCGAGGCGGGCGAGGGAGTCACTCGCTCCGCGGGCCTGACAGGTTTGTGTCTTGAGACCCTCATGAGGAGCCCGGATGGAGCTCGTCAAGGAGACCTCCCATCGATTCCGCATCGACAGGCATGGGGCCATGCGAGTGCCCGGAATCGTGTTCACCTCCCGCGCACTGCTGCCTGAAGACGAGGCACTCCAGCAGGTGATCAACGTGGCTACCCTGCCGGAGATCGTCGGCGCCTCGTACGGGATGCCCGATCTCCACTGGGGGTACGGCTTCCCGATCGGCGGCGTGGCGGCCACCGACGTGGCAGCGGGTGGTGTCGTCTCGCCTGGTGGGGTCGGCTTCGACATCTCCTGCGGGGTGCGGCTGCTGGCCGCGGACGTGGACAGTGAAGGGCTGCGCCGCGACCGGCTGATGGATCTCCTCGACGTCACAATCCCGCGGGGCCCGAGCAGGCACGCGGTCTGGCAGTCGCCCGGCCGTGCCCGGCTCGAGAACATCCTGTACGGCGGCGCCCGCTACGCCGTCGAGCAGGGCCACGGCGTCCCCCGCGATCTGGAGCGCTGCGAGGACCGCGGAGCGGTCGCCGACGCCGATGCCTCTCACGTGAGCACGCGGGCCATGGAACGCGGCCAGGGTCAGGTGGGCAGCCTGGGCTCGGGCAACCACTTCCTGGAAGTGCAGGCGGTCGACCAGGTCTACGACGAGAAGGCGGCAGCCGCCTTCGGGCTGCGCGCCGGCCAGGTGTGCGTGATGATCCACTGCGGATCGCGCGGGCTCGGGCACCAGATATGCACCGACCACGTCCGCGCGATGGAGGTGGCCATGCCCCGATATGGCATCAAGGTTCCGGATCGGCAGCTCGCCTGCGCGCCGGTCGGCTCGCCCGAGGGCCGGGCGTACCTGGGGGCGATGGCCGCTGCCGCCAACTATGGCCGGGCCAACCGTCAGCTGCTCGGCCAGGCGGTGAGGCGCGCGTTCGCCGAGGTCACAGGCGCAGAACTGGAGTTGGTGTACGACGTCTCGCACAATCTCGCCAAGATCGAGAAGCACGACGGCAGGCTGCTGTGTGTGCACCGCAAGGGCGCCACCCTCGCCCTGCCGCCCGGCCATCCAGATCTGCCCGCCGACCTGGCGGCCGACCTGGCGGCCGTCGGGCAGCCGGTGCTGATACCCGGGACCATGGGCACGGCGTCGTACGTGCTGGTCGGCGTCTCCGGCGGCGAGGCGTTCCATTCCACCTGCCACGGCGCGGGCCGTACCCAGAGCCGCCACCGGGCGGCGCGCTCCATCAGCGGCCGTGAACTGCGCGACCGGCTCGAGGCCGGCGGCATCGCCGTGCGTGGCTCCACCTGGCGCGGCCTGGCCGAGGAGACCCCGGCCGCGTACAAGGACGTCGACGAGGTGGTGACCACCGCCGAGTGCGCGGGATTGTGCCGCAGGGTGGCCAGGCTGGTGCCGCTGGGCGTGGTCAAGGGGTGAGAGATGACCCGCGGGCATCGTACGCTGCCGCACACGGCCGACACCCGCATCCAGGCCTGGGCTCCGACGGTCATGGAGTGCATCGCCGAGGCGATCCTCGCCATGGGCGACAGCTTCCTGGACATGGCAGGTGGGGTCGCGTGCGCCGAGCAGCGCGTGCGCCTCGCGCCGGGCAGCCCGGAAGATCGGCTCGTCGCCGCGCTCGATGAGGTGATCTACCGGATGGACACCACCGGTCAGGTGCCCATCCGCGCCACGCCGGAGGAGGACGGGCTGCTGCTGGCGACGGCGGAGGTCGAGACGATGGCGCAGACCGGGGCGGTTCCCAAGGCGGTCACCCTGCACCGGCTGGCTTTCGAGCAGCGCGGGGACCAATGGATGTGCACGGTCACCCTTGACGTGTGACCGCCGGCCGGCGCTCGGGTCCTGCCTCCGGAGTCGGCATGCCGAATGTGGGAAGAGCGTCCTTGAGGGGAGAGGACCAACGGAGGTGCATGATGAAGGCTGTCGTTGGAGACAAGCTGGTCATCGAGGGCCGTCACGAGAGTGATCCGCGCCGGATCGGCGTCATCACCGAGGTGGAGCACACGGACGGCTCGCCGCCCTACATGGTGCACTGGTTCGACTCAGAGCACGACACCCTGGTGTTCCCAGGACCCGATGCGAGGGTCGAGCACGTGAACGCATGAGACACCCAAAGAGTTCGTCGAACGATTTTTTACATCTTCCGGCGGCCCGCCTGCCCATGCTCGGACCAGCACGGGTAGGGGCAGATGAGAGCGCTTCGTACCCTGTTGGGGAGGCGAGCGATGGATATAGGCGAAACCGGAGTGAAAGCCCGGGACGTGATGCACGAGGGAGTCCAGTGCATCGGCGAACACGAGAGTTTGCGCGTCGCCTCGCAGATGATGTGCGATCTCAGCGTCGGCGCGCTGCCCATCTGCGGGGACGACGACCGGCTCAAGGGCATCATCACTGACCGGGACATCGTGGTCCAGTGCTGCGCACACGGCGGGGACATCGACGAGACCACCGCCGGGGAGCTGGCTCGTGGGCTGGTATGGGTGGACGCCGATGCCAGCATCGAGGAGGCGCTGTTCAAGATGGAGCAGAACCACGTCAAGCGCCTGCCCGTGATCGAAAGTCACCGCCTTGCCGGCATCATCAGCGAGGCCGATCTCGCGAAAGAACTGCCCGACAACAAGCTTGCCGAGTTCGTTCATCGCGTTTACGCACTCGACTGACACGCCGGCCTGATACCCCGCTGCCAGCGGGACGGCCAGCCGTGCACTGGCCGATGCCGTCGCCGAGGCCCAGGGCAACGCCGGCGCGGAGCTTCAGAATGGCTTCGGCTCCAGCAAGGCCCCAGCGGGCGCCGGTGATGTCGAGGCGGTCGGCGATGAGGTGGCGACGTGCTTGTGTGACTGGGCCGAAATCGGCCTCGGTCGGCACGAGGGTCGCGTGCTTCCTGCCTGTGATGGCCGGCAGCCCGTGCTGTGCCGCGCGGTCGGCCGGCAGATCGGTCGCGGTCAGCGAAGGCCGCCGCTTTCCTGGGTTGCGATGAAGTCGAGCACCGCCCGCGAGAAGACTTCCGGGTACTGGAACAGTGAGCCGTGGCCCGAGTCGGGGTAGATGATGAGCTGTGCGTTGGTGATCTTCTGGGCCATCAGGAACGAGTTCGGCGTCGGGACCATCGCGTCCCGGACGCCGCTGACGATGAGCGTGGGCTGCTTGATGTTGTGCAGTTCGCCCAGTGTCGAGCCCTTGCCGGCCCACCAGTCGTTGACCGCCTTGCGGAGCGCGACCCCGGCCTCGTCGGTGACGTCGGCTCGCTCGGGTCGCTCAGGCGTGTAGATGCGCCCCAGGTAGTTCGCGGTGGCGGCCTTGCCGGTTTCGGAACTGCTGAACCACATCGCCTCGTACGTCTCCTGCGGGCTGCGGGCCATCTTGGTCCACTCCTCGACCTCGGGGCTCTGGAGCACCGCTCCTTCGCCGGCGCCTGCGCCCGTGCCGACAAGGATCAGGTAGCGCACGAGGTCCGGCCGCGTGAGCGTCAGGCGTTCCGCGATGTAGCCACCCATCAAGAATCCCAGCAGGTCCGCCTGGGAGATGCCGAGCTCTTCAATGAGGCGAATCGCCGTGCCGGCCATCTCCGCGATATCAGCCCCGACCTTGCCGTCGGAGAATCCGACGCCCGCGTTGTCGAAGACGATGACGTGGCGTTGGGCGGCGAGTCGCTCGATGACCACGGGATCCCAGTCATCGATGCTGCCGACGAAACGACTGAACAGGACGAGCGGCACGCCGGTGCGGTCCCCGAACTCCCGGTACGCGAGGCGCGTGCCTTCGACCTCAACATACTGGATGGGAGTATTTGCATAAAGTGTGGACATGTCAGGCCTTCCAGGAGCACGCGACGCACCCCTGACGCCACGTTGACAAGCCGATCGCCATCTGACTGGTACCGATTCCACGGATCGCCATTTCCAGGTGATTCAGCTCATGGTGACATTTTCAATCTCGATCCCGATCGACCAACTCTCCGAAGCGGAATTATCCGGATTCCTCCGATGGACTCGCCGTCGAGTCGGGAACATGATTCCGTGAAAATCCTTGTGTTCGCCGACGTACTGAGCAACGGCAACGCCGACATTCACATCCACGTTGTAGTCGAGGCGTCGGAGCATACCGTTTTCAGCGAAGTAGTAGGTCTGCTCCGAACTGTGCGAGGCAATGCTGTCGGGGTACTTGACGTGCAGCCGCCGCCACGTCTCACCGCTCTCCTCCCACCGCGCCCCCTCGCGCGACTCCATCCCCGGATATGTGAAGAGGAATGGCGTGGTCAGGTAGTTCCACATGGCGTACCCGAGGAAGTAGCCCACCTGAAGGGACTCCCACGGCGATGTCAGGTCGTACCCGCCGTAAGTGGAGCGGATTCCGGTCCGGCTCTCCAGGGTGCCGCCGTCCTCCGCTACCAGCGAGACCCGGTCCTCACTGCGATCGAAGATCATATCCTGGTCTGGGGCCGCCCAAGGAGAGAACCGTATCCACTCCTGACGCGTCTCGGCGGTGAGCTTCGCATGAAAAGGCTCATCCGAGAACCCTCTGACTTTCCAGAAGGGGCCGTGGAATTGCGCATCAACGCTCAGTTCACCGATCTGCGACCAGCGCTCCAAACCACCGTGGGCCGTGAGGACATGATTCAGCAGGTCGTTCATCCCATCCCCGCATGGATTACGACGTCTCGTTAATCAGCGGCCGGGGAAAATCAGCATGCCGCAGATCTACGAGGGCATACAGCATGATTCTCCGCCGCTCTTGGGCCGGCATAACCTACCCCTCTGCGCCTGCCGTAAACCCCATCTACGCAGCTCAAGCCGCATGTGAGTACTCGGAGGGGACGGGCTTCCGTGGAAATCCCATCGCGGCGCTGTGCGAGACTTCCAGGGGGTGATCCGCTCAGCCATGCTCGGCACGGTCAGCCACGGTGTCCTGCGCTACACATCCTGCCCGGTCGCCGTCGTACGGCCACGTGTCCGAGCCGACTGAACACGTTCGGGGGCCGTCGCTTTGCTTGATGGACCCGCTGGTGAGAGTTCCCCGGGCTGCACACGACAAAGACCTGTGAGGCGCTCTCCCTTCGCCGGTATGGTCCGGATCAGGTGGCTAGGGGTCGCCGGTCGGTCTTTCGGCTTTCCGACCTCTCAGCCCTTCCATTGATCCTCCTTCGAGGCTCTCAGGTCGGACTCCCTCGCTCGTCTCACAGGCCTAAAACTAACCTCCCGCCGTCCGGTTCGTCTCGCCAGGGACGAAAGTCCTTCTCTTTGAGGACCAATGGCCCTGGCACCGCGGCCCAAGCTCGGGTCGGCCGGGAACGCCTCAGGGACGGTAAGGCACCCGCCGATCTGGGCTTTCTGGAGAGGACTTCCACGTCGTTCTCTCCGATCTCGAGCGGGATCGCCGTACGTCAGCGCGTTCTTCGGATCGGTCAGCCATGCCCTCGTCCAGTACGCCAAGGGCCTGATCTTCGGCTCTCGCTGTACGCCGTGTGAGATGTAACGGGCTACCCATCAGGTTTGCGGCGGCGCCACCGCGCGCACGCCTCCGCCCAGGAGGCGTCCCACGCCGCGTACCGCCCTCTGTCGAGCAACCCTCTGAAGGCCCGGAAGGCCAACGACAGTGCAGCCGCCGATCCCACGACGACCAGGAAGGCCGCGACCGTGGCGCCCGTCAGCGTTTCCGCGTGGCTCGTCGGAGAAGTGGTCAACTCGCCGCGACCGTCGATCCACACCTTTACCGACGTGCCCGCTCTGGTGCCCGCGGGCACGGCCACCTCGCCCGTCTTCCAGTGACCGGACGGAGCCATCCACCGCGCGGGAGCGTGTGATCCCGGCTCCGCGCCATCCTCGCCACCTCCGGCAGGAAGGGTGTACGGCGCGTCCCGGGCCAGAGTCGCCGTCACCGACTGGCGGATGCCCTGGCCGGCTCGCTCGGCCTGCAGGCCTCTCTCATAGACCGACCGCCCCACGACGACGGCCGGCCAGACGCTGAACAGCAGCAGAATCAACGTGACGGCCACACCTGCCGCTTCCAGCCGATCGGAACGACGACGCAGCGGATTCCGTCCCAGCCAGTACCGGCGCACTCGAAGCATCACCCACTGACTCGCGCGCCTCATCACGCACCTCCCCCTATCCTTCAGCCTCCGGCGGAGGCAACGGTTCACGACAGGGGCATATGACCCGACCTCAGCGGGCCCTTGGACCTCCTGTTCACAAGGGAGATCTGGCCTCGGCTCACCGAAGGCGGACGACTCCGGATGAACGGCCAGCCTTGAGGCTCTTTGCCGTGGTTTTGCCACGCTTCGGGCAGAGGGCCCGTACGACGTCCTCAACGGCTAGCCCCGTTTTCCGCACGTGAGGTTGTTTGAAGATCGCCAGGTTGCTGTGGTGATCGTCATCGCGGTATGACCTGGCTGGTGAGACAGCG
>NZ_JBFAWA010000037.1:0-142925 GCF_040680035.1 Nonomuraea sp. NPDC052116
GCGTTCATTTCGTTGTGTCTTTATTCTTTCAGCCGTTCAAGTCCCTGTCAAATTGACCCGACTTGCTCGACCTGCTGGAATTAAGACCCGCCCCGCTTCCGGGACAACCCCTCTAACTTACCAGCCCTCACGAGTGGACGCGCACGTCAGCCGTGATGGAGGAGGAAGAAGGCTTGTGCCGGACTGCTTCGGCTCTTCAAGATTAGCAGCGCTCCCGACCCCTCGTGCCGGATCGCCGCGTACGACGGACACAGATCGATCACGCCCGAACATAGACTCCCCACGTGAGCAGTAACACGCCGCCAGTGGCGAAGAAGGTTCCGACTGAGCGCACCCACCACGGTGACACCGTCATCGACGAGTACGCCTGGCTGAGCAACAAGGAAGATCCCGATACCACCGCCTATCTGGAGGCGGAGAACGAGTTTCTCAAACAGCAGACCGCTCACCTCTCCGATCTCCAGGAGCAGGTGTTCCAGGAGATCAAGGGCCGCACGCAGGAAACCGACCTCTCGGTGGCCAGCCGCAAGGGCTCCTGGTGGTACTTCTCGCGCACCTCGGAAGGCAAGCAGTACGCCGTCTCCTGCCGGGTCCCGGCCGACAGCGACGCGCCTCCGGAGATCACCCCGGGTGCCACTCTCGAACGCGAGGAGGTGATTCTCGACGGCAACGAGCTCGCCGGCGACAGCCCGTTCTTCTCGATCGGCACCAGCTCCGTCTCGCCCGACGGCACGATGCTGGCCTATTCGACCGACTTCAAGGGCGACGAGCGATTCACGCTGAAGTTCAAGAACCTCGAAACAGGCGAACTGCTCCCCGACGAGATCACCGACATCTTCTACGGCGGCGCCTGGTCGGCCGACGGCTCGACGTTCTTCTACACGCGCGTCGACGACGCCTGGCGCCCGTTCCAGGTCTACCGGCACACGCTCGGCACCGAAGAGGACGTGCTGGTCTACGAGGAGTCCGACGAGCGTTACTGGGTCGGCATCGGCCTCACGCGCAGCGAGAAATACCTCGTGCTCGGCGCGGGCAGCAAGATCACCAGTGAGGTGCGCATTCTCGACGCCACCGATCCCGCCGGTGAGTTCACGGTCGTGCGCCCCAGGAAGACCGGCGTCGAATACGGCGTCGAGCACGCGGGCGACTTCTTCTACGTGCTCCACAACGAGAACGCCGAGAACTTCGAGCTGGCCACCGCCCCGCTCGACGCCCCCGGCACCTGGACGCCGCTGATCGCCCACCGGGACGACACCAGGCTCCTGGAGATCGACGCCTTCTCCGACCACGCCGTGGTGCACTTCCGCCGCGACGGGCTGACCGGCCTGCGCGTGCTGCCGTACCCGGGCGACGTCCAAGGTTGGCGCGAGCGGATCGAGGCCGCCGAGCGGAACGCCTACGAGATCGACTTCCCCGAGCCGCTCTACGACGTCGGGCCCGCGGGCAACCCCGAGTTCACCACGACGCGGCTCCGGCTGGCCTACACGAGCATGGTCACCCCGCCCAGCGTGTACGACTACGAGCTCGACACGCACGAGCTGATCCTGCTCAAGCGGCGCCCGGTGCTGGGCGGCTACGACCCGGCCGACTACGAGCAGTTCCGCGAGTGGGCCACGGCCGAGGACGGCACGAGGATCCCGGTGTCCATCGTGAAGCGCAAGGACTCCGCAAAGCCCGCGCCGACCGTTCTGTACGGGTACGGCAGCTACGAGACCTCCATCGACCCCGGCTTCTCGGTCCCGAGGCTCTCGCTGCTCGACCGCGGGTTCGTCTTCGCCGTCGCGCACATCAGGGGCGGCGGTGAGATGGGCCGTCGCTGGTACGAGGACGGCAAGCTCACCAGCAAGCGCAACACGTTCACCGACTTCGTGGCCGTGGCCAGGCACCTGAAGGCGACCGGCTGGAGCGAGCGGGTCATCGCGAGGGGCGGCTCGGCCGGCGGCCTGCTGATGGGCGCGGTCGCGAACCTGGCGCCGGAGGAGTTCGCGGGTGTGGTGGCCGAGGTGCCGTTCGTGGACGCGCTGAACACCATCCTGGATCCGTCGCTCCCGCTCACTGTGATCGAATGGGACGAGTGGGGCGACCCGCTGCACAACCCCGACGTCTACGCCTACATGAAGAGCTACACCCCGTACGAGAACGTGGACGGCCGCGCGTACCCGCCGATCCTGGCCATCACCAGCCTGAACGACACCCGCGTCCTCTACCACGAGCCCGCGAAGTGGATCGCCCGGCTGCGGGCGACGGCGAACGGCGGGCCGTTCCTGCTCAAGACGGAGATGGGCGCCGGGCACGGCGGCCGCAGCGGGCGCTACGACGCCTGGCGCGAAGAGGCCTTCGCGCTCTCCTGGATCATCGAGAGGGGCACCTCATGACCTATCAGGCCGACGACAGCCGCTACGAGCGGCAGCCGTACAACCGCAGCGGCCGCAGCGGGCTGAAGCTGCCCGCGGTCTCCCTGGGCCTGTGGCACAACTTCGGCGACACCCGCCCGATCGAGAACTCGCGGGCGATCCTGCGGCGCGCGTTCGACCTCGGGGTGACGCACTTCGACCTGGCCAACAACTACGGCGTCCCGTACGGCTCGGCGGAGACGAACTTCGGCCGCATCCTGCGCGAGGACTTCACCCCGTACCGGGACGAGCTGATCATCTCCACCAAGGCCGGCTACGACATGTGGCCGGGCCCGTACGGCGAGTGGGGATCGCGCAAGTACGTCCTGGCCAGCCTCGACCAGTCGCTGAAGCGCATGGGGCTGGAGTACGTCGACATCTTCTACAGCCACCGCCCCGACCCGGGGACGCCGCTGGAGGAGACCATGGGGGCGCTCGACCGGGCCGTGCGCTCGGGCAAGGCGCTCTACGCGGGCATCTCCAACTACTCGGCCGAGCAGACCGCCCAGGCCGCGCGGATCATGCGCGAGCTGGGCACGCCGCTGCTCATCCACCAGCCGTCCTACTCGATGATCAACCGGTGGATCGAGGACGGGCTGCTCGACGCGGTGGAGGAGGCGGGCATGGGCTGCATCGTGTTCTCGCCGCTGGCCCAGGGCCTGCTGACCGACCGCTACCTCGGCGGCGTGCCGGCGGACTCGCGGGCGGCGACGAGCAGGTTCCTCAGCGCCGACCGGATCGACCTCGACCTGGCCCGCGGCCTCGACGAGATCGCCAGGGGCCGCGGCCAGACGCTGGCCCAGATGGCGCTGTCGTGGACGCTCAGGGACCCGCGGGTGACGAGCGTGCTCATCGGGGCCAGCAGCGTGCGGCAGTTGGAGGACAACGTGGCGTGCGTGGACGGCCCGGCCTTCACGGAGGACGAGCTGGGGGCCATCGACAAGATCACCGAGCGCTACACGGCCCGTTGATCACAGGGATTCGTGCCGCTGGAGGTAGGTGAAGGCGGCCCAGCCGGGCAGCACCGGGAGCCAGAACGTGAGCAGCCGGTGCAGCAGCACGGCCGAGGTGGCCAGCTCGGCGGGCACGCCGGCCACGGTCAGGCCGCCCGCGAGCGCGAGTTCGACCGCGCCCAGACCGCCCGGTGTGGGCGCGGCCGAGCCGATGGCGTTGGCCGTGAGGTAGACGACCGCGACGGCGGTGAAGCTGAGCGAGCCGCCGAACGCGGCCACGCAGGCGTCCAGGCAGAGCACGAACGCCAGGGTGATCATGAGCGTGCCCGTGCACGCCTCCACCATCTTGCGCGGCGACTGCAGCACGTCGAGCAGCCTGGGCAGCACGTTCGAGAACAGCTTGCGCATCCTGGAGGTCACCAGCCTGCGCAGCGGCGGCACGCCGAGCACCACCACGACCAGCACCGCGACCGCGAGCAGCACCAGGACGAGGCCGCGCGACGGGGTGAACGACGTGGTCGTGGTGGAGCCGGTGATGTAGGCGAACAGCAGCAGCAGCGCGATGTGGAAGACCAGCATGATGAGCTGTGAGGCCCCCACGCTGGCCACCGCGCTGGCCGGCGAGATGCCGCGCTTCTGCAGGTAGCGGGTGTTGATCGCGACGCCGCCCACGGCGGCGGGCGCGACGAGCTTGACGAACGACGAGGCGAACTGCACGAGCACGGTACGCCAGAGCGGCAGCGGCTCGGGCACGAAGCCCCGCAGCATCAGGGCCGCGGCCACGAAGCTGACGAACGACGCGACCAGCGCCACCCCGGACCAGGCCCAGTTGGCCGTGGTGACCACCCGGTAGATGTCGACCCGGCTGAGCTGGGAGAGCACGATGTACGCGGCCAGCGTGCTGGCGATGATCGTGATCAGGGTGCGCGGTTTGAAGCGTTCGAGGCGTACTTCGTCGACCTTGCCCTGCGGCTTGAGCGCGACGATGTGCTCGCGGATGCCGGCCAGCAGGTTCTTGTTCTTCGACAGGGCCGAACGGGTCTCCCTGGTCAGCGCGATGCGCTGGAGCAGCGGCATGGCGGCGGCCAGCGTGTCGGGCCCCATGACGGCCGCCGCCGTCCGTACGGAGCGCTCCGGGCCGACGCGCAGCGCCAGGTAGGTGAGCAGCTGGGCGATGTCGAGCCTGAGCAGCAGGTCGCCGGCGGCGATCTCGCCGCTGCGCGCGTCGGTCAGCACGACGCGGCCCGCCCGGTCGAGGTGGATGCTGTCGCCGGTGAGCCGCCGGTGCGCCAGGCGCTGGATCTGCAGCAGCTCCACCTGCTCCCAGATCTGGGCGAGCAGCTCGTCGTCGATCTGCTCGTCGGGCACCTCGTCGAGGGGGCGCGTCTCGATGTGCTCGTACGCGAGCATCGCGGCCTCGGTGCCGATCTCGCTGGTGCCGAGCAGCCTGGGGGTGCTCGCGCCGGCCGCCTGGGCCGCGTACGCCATGAGCGCCTCGCGCTCCAGCTCCGCCCGGAGCGACCTGATGGCTCTGCGCCTGGTCTCGGAGTTGAGCCGGATGCGCCGCCACAGCCGGTACGGCAGCCCGGCCACCTGCCGGTCGCGGTCGAGCACGGTGACGTCGAGGCTGGTGCCGTCCTTGAGCCCGATGGCGTAGCGGCGGCTGCCCTGGTGGTCGTCCTCGATGCGGCGGGCCGAGACCACCGCGAACGACAGCTTGCGCAGCGCGGCCACCAGGGCACTGCCCGCCGGCCTGGTGTTGGGGCTGCCGACGCCGTAGAGGGTGGCGTAGCCGATGACCATGCCGACCAGCACCGTGACGATGGCGCTCGGGATCGTGATCTGCCGGCCGGAGAAGAACGCGAGGACGTAGAGGGCGATCGTGGTCCACATCAGCATGCGCCAGGTGGGGCGGCGGGAGATGCGGACGGCGGTGGCGTACGCGACCACCGAGGTGAGCAGCGTGTTCACCGGCTCGATCGTCCGGTCGCCGGTCAGCAGCACGCGCAGGTCCTCGGCGTTGCCGGCGACCAGCCACTGCCCGAGCAGGAACGACCCGGCCATGCCGATGATCGCGGCGATCAGCCCTTCGGCGACGCGGAGCCCGTCGCGGTGGAAGACGCGTTCGACGGCGAAAGCCGCGGGCACGATGAGCACGGCCGCGCCACCGAGGAACGCGGCGATCCTGCTGAGCAGCGGTACGAGCTGCGCGCCCTCCTTGACGTCGGCCTCCAGGCCGATGAGCGTCTGCTTGGCGACCAGCGCGAGCAGGACGACCGCGCCGAGCACGATGAGTGTGGCGAAGAAGCGCAGCAGGTCGGAGGGGCGGCGAAGACGCTGGGGCAGCAGCGGCTCTACAACGTAGACGTCGCTGTCCGCGCGTGACTCATCCACGGCTGGATCCCCCTCGAGGTCCTCCGTGTCATCTCGTTCCCTGATTTCGGCCACCGACAGCGATTCTGCACCTTCCCGGCCGGACCGTGCGATCTCTAGGCTTCCAGTGTCCTCAATCGCCCCCGCAATCGTCGCACCGGGCAGGCTACACGCATTTCCGCGTCTGCCGTCATTCCAGGTGCGGGACGTAGTCTGTGTCCCATGTCGGGTGAATTGAGGGTTTTGGGGGCGTGTCCGCTGGACTGCCCGGATGGCTGCTCCTGGATAGTCACCGTGGAGAACGGCCGGGCCGCCAAGCTCCGCGGCAACCCCGACCACCCGTACACCAGGGGCGCCCTGTGCGTGAAGGTCAACCGTTACCTCGAGCACACCCGGGCGGACGACCGCATCCTGCACCCCATGCGCCGCATCGGCCCCAAGGGCTCCGGCCAGTTCGAGCGCATCACCTGGGACGAGGCGCTCGACGAGATCTCGGTGCGGCTGCGCGGCATCGTCGAGGAGCACGGCGGGGAGACCATCTGGCCGTACCTGGGCACCGGCACGCTCGGCTACCTGCAGGGCTGCGAGGGCGTGGCCGGGCGGCGGTTCTGGAACATGCTGGGCGCCTCCAAGCACTGGCTCAACATCTGCTCGGCGGCCGGCAGCAGCGGCCTGATGCGGACGAACGGCACCCCGGGCGGCATGGACCCCGAGAACTTCGCGCTGGCGAAGCTGATCCTGCTCTGGGGCACGAACACGCTGACCAGCGGCCACCACCTGTGGAAGTTCATCCAGGACGCGCGGGCGGACGGCGCGCACGTCGTCGCCATCGACCCGATCCGCACCAGGACGGCCGACCAGGCCGACGAGTACCTGGCGATCAGGCCGGGCACGGACGCGGCGCTCGCGCTCGGGCTGCTCAACGTCGTGCTGGCGGAGAACGCGCAGGATGAGGAGTTCCTGGCCGAGCACACCGAAGGCTGGGAGGACTTCCGCCAGGAAATCCTGAAATATCCGGTCGAGGTTGTGGCTGAAATCACCGGCATCCCCGCCTCCGCCATCCACAGCCTGGGGATACGGCTCGCCCGCACCCGCCCGACCGCCATCCGCGCCACGCAGGGCCTCCAGCGGCACCAGGGCGGCGGCACCGCGCTGCGCACGCTCGCCTCGATCCCCGGCGTCACCGGCGACTGGCGCCACCCCGGCGGCGGCATCGCGTACTCCACCAGCGGCCACGTGCACTTCGACATCGACACCCGCGACGACCTGCTGGCCAAGCCCGTCCGCACGCTCGTCATGACCAAGCTGGGGTCCCAGCTCGACGACGTGAAATGCCTGTGGGTGTACGCGGCCAACCCGGCGGGCTCGAGCCCCGACGCGAACGCGATCAGGCGGCAGCTAGCCCGCGAGGACCTGTTCACGGTGGTCATGGAGCAGTTCCCGACCGACACCGTGGACTACGCCGACATCGTGCTCCCCGCGACCATGCAGACCGAGCACCAGGACCTGCACGCCGGATACGGGCACCTCTACCTGCTCTGGAACGAGCCCGCCGAGCCTGCGCCCGGCGAGTGCCTGTCCACGACGGAGACGTTCCGGCGGCTGGCGGCGCACATGGGGATGACCGAGCCGTCGCTGTTCGACTCGGACCTGGAGCTGGCCGAGCAGCTGCTGTCGAGCGGGCACCCGTCGCTGGAGGGCATCACGCTGGACCGGCTGCGCAAGGAGGGCTGGGTGCGGATGAACTACCCCGAGCCCTTCACCCCGTTCGCCGAGGGCTTCCCGACGCGGTCGGGCAGGATGCGCTTCCCGCAGGCGGGCAAGGCGTACACGCCGTCCCACACGGCCGGCGCGAGGGGCGGCTCGCCGTACCCGCTGGCGCTGGTCACGCCCGCGTCGCACACGTTCCTCAACACGACCTTCGGCAACAACCCGGAGCTGCGCCGCCGCGCCAAGGACCCGGTGGTGCTGGTCAACCCGGCCGACGCGGCGGCCCGGGGGCTGGTGGCCGGTCAGCGGGTACGCGTGCACAACGACGGCGGCGAGTTCCTGGCGGACGTGGAGATCAGCGACCGCGTGGCGGCCGGGGTGGTGGCCTCGCCGAAGGGGCGCTGGCCGAAGCTGACCCCCGGCGGCGCCAACCCGAACGCGGTCGTGGCCGAGCGGGACGGGGACATGGGCAGGGGGCCGGGCTTCCACGACAACCTGGTCGAGATCAGCCCTTGTGCCGGTCCATGAACGCCACGATCCGGTCGAGCACGTCCTTCCCGTGAGGGCTGGCGAACAGCGCCGAGGCGTGCAGGCTCTCCCCCGGGATGACCATCATCTGGTTGTCGGGGGCCTTCGTGGCGGCGGCGTGCGCCCTGGCCAGGTCGTCGGCGCCGCCGTACCCGTCGTTCGCGGAGCCGATCTGCAGGAGCGGGACGGTCAGTCTGGCCGCGTTCTCCGCGCTGATCTCGCCTGAGACGGCCACCACGCCGGCCACTTCCGAGCCGAGCCGCAGGGCGGCGGGGACGGCGGTGGTGGCGCCGATCGAGCCGCCGACCAGGAAGATCCGCTTGACGCCCGGCTCCTTGGCCAGGCGTTTGGCCATGGCGACGGCGCCGTCCTCGGGGAGGATGGCGGAGGTCCTGGCGTACAGCAGGACGCGGTAGCCGGCGGCCACGAGGCGGTCCGACAGGGGCCGCCACGTGCACACGTTGCCCCGGCGCTCGTAGGTGATGACCACGCCCACCGGGCCGTCGCCGGTGATCACGCCGGGCAGGTCGCCGTCGTGCTTGAAGATCTTGCCGTCCGCCTCGGTGAAGCACCCGGAGACGTTCGGCCCCGTGGGAATCGGGGCCGACGTCGTCGCCTCGGAAACCGGGGCCGGACTCGTCGCCGCGGGAGCCATGCTCGGGCCGGGCGCCGCGGCACCGGTGCTGGCCGCGCCCCCGCAGGCCGTCAGCACTCCCACCATGAGCCCCACCACACCTACCAACGCGCGCATGGCCGCCCTTTCCCGCTCAACTATGTCATAACTGACATAGTTGTAGGAGCACCATATCCTTGGGCGAACCATGACCTCAACGCTGGGATTCGCGATCCTCGCCGTGCTGGCGCGCGGCGAGCGCACGGGGTACGACCTCGCCGCGGCCATGCGGCGGCCCGTCGGCTACTTCTGGACGGCCGGGCACAGCCAGATCCACGCCGAGCTGCAGAAGCTGCGGGCCGGGGGGCTGGTCGGGTTCGAGGCCGAGCACGGGCCGGGGCCGCAGGGCAGGAAGGTCTACCACCTGACCGCCGAGGGCGGGGTGGCGCTGCGGGAATGGGTCACCGAGCCGCCCCGGGAGCGGCCGGAGCGCGACGAGCTGGTGCTGAAGACGTACGCGTCGTGGCTGGCCGAGCCGGAGCTGGTCAGGCGGATGTTCGCCGACCAGCTCGCCGCGCACGAGGAGCGGCTGGCCGAGTACGAGCGGCAGGAGGCGTCATTCGACGGGCCGCCCGCCTTCGGCGATCCCCGGTTCGGCAACTACGCCACGTTGCGCTGCGGGCTGAGCTATGAGCGGCACCGGGCCGACTGGTGCCACTGGATGCTGGCTCAGCTCAGCGAGAGCTTGTAGCCCTCGTGGGAGGCCGTGAAGCCGAGGTTGTCGTAGAAGCGGTGCGCGTCCGTACGTGACTTGTCGGAGGTGAGCTGCACGATGACGCAGCCGCGCTCCCGGGCCCGGTCGACGGCCCACTTGATCATCCGGCCGCCGAGGCCCTGGCCGCGGGCGGCGGCGGCGACCCTGACGGCCTCGATCTGGCACCGCTCGGCGCCCAGCCGCGACAGCCCGGCCAGGTACGTGAGCTGCATCGTGCCCACCACCTCGCCGTCCTGCTCGGCGACGATCAGCTCGTCGTACGGGTTGGCGTCGATCCGCTCGAACGCCGCCAGGTAGCGCCCGTCGCCGGGGTCGCCCTCGCGCGTGGCGCCGAGATGGTCGTCGGCCAGCATCGCCACGATCGCCGGCACATCCTCCTTGCGGGCCTCGCGGAAGAGCACTTTCTCACTTTGCTGCATGTCCGAATGATGTCAGGGATGGCTCAGGGTCCGTCCCCGATGCCCCCAAGGGGGCCGAAAAGGCACCATGAGTGACATGAACGAAATCAGCCGACGAGACGAAGTCTCGCTGTCGGGTGCCGCGCTCCGCGGCGCCCCCTGGAAGGCCGCCGCCGTCGGTGGCGGCGCCGTCGCCGCGACCAGCTTCGGCCTGGGCGTGCTCACGGGCGGTGGCGACCTGGTGTGGGCGCTGGGCCTGGGGATCAGCCTGTTCGCCCTGATCGCCGCGATCGGCGCGGTGTCCAAGCCGCACGAGGGCGACCGGGTGACCCGCCAGGCCCGCCTCTGGTCGCTGAAGCACCCGTGGAAGTTCGCGCTGCTGCCCGCGGCCATCACGGCCGTGCTGGACTACCCGGTGCAGCTCGTGCTCGACCACGAAGGGGTGTTCGGCTCCGGCGTGCAGGCCCTGTGGCACGGCGCGCTGGTCTACCTGATCGCCGGCATCCTGACCCTCACCATGCGGGGTCGCGCCGATTCCGCCCGGTGAGCTCAGCCCTGCGCCTCCCGCTCCGCCTGGCTCCGGCACACGCAGAACTCGTTGCCCTCCGGGTCGAGCATCGTCACCCAGCCGGTGCCGTCGGGCTGCCGCAGGTCGTCGTGGACGGTCGCGCCCAGCCCGATCAGCCGCTCGACCTCCTGGTCGCGGGTCCTGCCCTCGGTGCCGTTGACGTCGAGGTGGACCCGGTTCTTCACGGTCTTGCCCTCGGGCACGCGGATGAACAGCAGGAACGGGTCCTGCTTGGTCCGCAGCATGACCTCGTCGTCGCCCGGCTTGTCACCCTCGCCGAGCGGCAGCCCGGTGGCCTTGCTCCACCAGGTGGCGATCTCGTACGGGTCGGCGGCGTCGATGGTCACGGCATGAATTTCGATCACCCAGACACCCAACCCGTGACGAGCCGAAACGTCAAGGTCAGGCGAGCACCCGCAGGCCGATGACCCCCGCCAGGATCAGCGCGATCGAGACGATGCGCGCCGGCGAGACCTCGTCCCCCATGGCGATCATGCCCAGCACCGCGGTGCCCGCCGCGCCGACGCCGGTCCAGACGGCGTACGCGGTGCCGACTTCGAGGGTCTTGAGCGCGTACGAGAGCAGGCCGAAGCTCAGCACGGCC
Organism: Nonomuraea sp. NPDC052116; assembly: GCF_040680035.1. Classification (NCBI taxonomy): domain Bacteria; kingdom Bacillati; phylum Actinomycetota; class Actinomycetes; order Streptosporangiales; family Streptosporangiaceae; genus Nonomuraea; species Nonomuraea sp. NPDC052116. The sequence goes on from NZ_JBFAWA010000037.1 coordinate 10,916, forward strand.
GTGACGAGGAACGACAGGGTCCACCACAGGTTGCCGAAGCCGTTGCTGAGCTTGAGCGAAAGGGCCATGACGACTTCGAAGACGCCGGCCAGCACGAGGACGATCCACGCCATGATCAGAACTCCCTTGGGACGAGACATCAGTGCGTGCGTCGTCTTGGCGTTCCGGGTACGGCGCGTCTCGTCCGGGAGCTGTCAGCTCATGGGCAAGAACGCGGCCCTCGACGGGATCATTCCCACCAGATGGTGACCCATCGGTCGCGCGGCAACGGCCACATGCCCAGCTCCATCACCGTGGCCGCGACCTCCTCCGCCCTGGACGGGTCGAGGCACACCCTGCGGCACGCGCTGGCCGCCAGGTCCTCCAGCGAGGTGAATCGTTCCAGGGGAGCTTCCCGTTCCTCCACCTGCACCGGGTAGCCGAGCGCCGCGGCCAGCGCCACGCAGTCCTCGGCGATGGGCCGGACCGGCCGGTCCACCCCGTGGAAGTGCTGCCACAGCGGCGCCATCCAGCTCATGGGATGGCGGTGCGTGAGCTCCAGCACCACCCGCCCCTGCGTGCGCTCGTCGAGGGCCCGCAGGAAGTCGGCCAGGTCGAGGACGTTGTAGATCACGTGAGCGGCGATGGTGACGTCCACCATGGGCACCCGCCCGGCCACGTCGGGCCAGCGCCCCTCGATCGCCGTGACCGGCACGCCGAGCTTCTCAGCCCGGGCGGTCAGCCCCTCCAGCATCGACGCCGAGGTGTCCACCGCGTAGAGGTGGCCGATGCGCTCGTGCAGCGGCAGGGACGAGGCGCCGGGGCCCGAGCCCACGTCGAGCAGCGTGCCCTTGTCGGGCAGCGCCTCCGAGAGCCGGGACATGGTGGGGCCGTCGTCCGGCTCGGCCAGCGCCCTGTCGGTACGGGTGCCGAACCGCTCGGGCGAGTGACTCCAGGGGTCGGCGGAAACCTTGGCCATGATCTTGTCGGGAATGGCCCATGATTCCAGGCGCTCTCGCCATCTCGCGGCGAGTTCTTCGGCGTCCATGGAGACGAGCATGCCACGCATACCTGGGGTTACCCGCGGGTAGCATTGCAGAGTAAGGTTACTCGCCAGTACGAATACCCCTCGGTTCAAGGAGATCGACCCCATGGGCCACTACAAGAGCAACGTGCGAGACCTGGAATTCAACCTCTTCGAGGTGTTCGGGCGACGCGAGATCCTCGGCACAGGGCCCTTTGCGGACGTGGACGAGGAGGTCGCCCGGGGCATCCTTGACGAGGTCAACAGGCTGGCCTCCGGCGTCCTGGCCGACTCCTTCGAGGAGGGCGACAGGAACCCGCCGGTGTTCGACGCCGCGACCAGCTCCGTGAAGGTGCCCGAGGGCTTCAAGAAGTCCTACAAGGCGCTGGTGGACGGCGGCTGGGCCAACCTCGACCTGCCCCCCGAGCTGGGCGGCCCCGGCATCCCGAGGAGCCTGGCCTGGGCCACGGCCGAGATGGTGCTGGGCGCGAACCCGGCGCTGTACATGTACGCCGCGGGCCCCAACTTCGCCTACACGCTGTGGAAGGTCGGCACGCCGGAGCAGAAGCGCTTCGCCGAGCTGGCCATCGAGCGCGAGTGGGGCGCCACGATGGTCCTCACCGAGCCGGACGCCGGCTCCGACGTGGGCGCCGGGCGGGCCAAGGCGGTGCGCCAGGAGGACGGCAGCTGGCACATCGAGGGCGTCAAGCGCTTCATCACCAGCGCCGAGCACGACATGACCGAGAACATCTTCCACCTCGTGCTGGCCCGCCCCGAGGGCCACGGCCCGGGCACCAAGGGGCTGTCGATGTTCCTGGTGCCGAAGTTCCACGTGAATCTCGAGACCGGCGAGCTGGGCGAGCGCAACGGCGTCTACGTCACCAACGTCGAGAAGAAGATGGGGCTCAAGGTCTCCACGACGTGCGAGCTGACGTTCGGCGACAAGCACCCGGCCGTCGGCTGGCTGGTGGGCGACGTCCACGAGGGCATCAGGCAGATGTTCATGGTCATCGAGCACGCCCGCATGATGGTCGGCACCAAGGCCATCGCCACACTCTCCACCGGCTACCTGAACGCGCTGGAGTACGCCAAGTCGCGCCTGCAGGGTGCGGACCTGACCCGGATGGCCGACAAGGCCGCCCCGCGGGTGGCCGTCACCCACCACCCGGACGTGCGGCGCGAGCTCATGCTGCAGAAGTCGTACGCCGAGGGCATGCGGGCCCTGGTGCTCTACACGGCCACGTTCCAGGACACCCTCCTGGTCGACCCCGACGACCGGCACGCCAGTGAGATGAACGACCTGCTGCTGCCCATCGTCAAGGGCGTCGGCTCCGAGCGGTCGTATGAGCTGCTCTCCCGCTCGCTGCAGACCCTCGGCGGCTCGGGCTACCTGCAGGACTACCCGATCGAGCAGTACATCCGGGACGCCAAGATCGACTCCCTCTACGAGGGCACGACCGCGATCCAGGGCCTGGACCTGTTCTTCCGGAAGATCCTGCGCAACCAGGGCGCGGCGGTCGGGTCGCTGCTGGCCGAGATCGGCGAGTTCGCCGGCTCGGAGGCGGGCAACGGCCGGCTCAAGGAGGAGCGCAAGCTCCTCGCGGAGGCCGCCGCCGAGGTCAAGGCCATGGGTGACACCATGGCGGGCTGGGCGCTGGGCTCGCTGGAGGCGCCGGCCGAGGTGTACAAGGTCGGGCTGAACACCACCCGGCTCCTGCTCGCGCTGGGCGACCTGGTGATCGGCTGGCTGCTGCTGCGGCAGGCCGAGGTGGCGCTGGCCAGGCTGGCCGACGGCGAGGACCCGTTCTACCTGGGCAAGGTGGCCGCTGCCTCGTTCTTCGCCAAGACCGTCCTGCCGCGGCTGGCGACGGAGCGCCGCATCGTGGACTCCACCGGGCAGGAGCTCATGGAGCTCCCCGAGGAGGCCTTCTAAACCGTGGGGGCGGGGGTGCTTCGAGGGAGTACGGTCGCGGCATGAGCTCGACTTCTCACGATCATCCCCTTCCTCCGCCCCGGGTCGAAGAGGTGTCCGAGGGCGTCTTCGCCTACATCCAGCCCGACGGGAGCTGGTGGATCAACAACACCGGCTTCCTGGCCGGCCGGCGCGGCGTGATCTGCGTCGACGCCTGCTCGACCGAGCGCCGTACGCGGGCCTTCCGCGAGGCCATCGGCACGGTCACCGACCGGCCGATCACCACGCTGGTCAACACCCACCACCACGGCGACCACACGTTCGGCAACTGGCTCTTCCCCGAGGCCACGATCGTCGGGCACGAGGGCGTGCGGGAGCAGATCCTGGCCGACGGCGTCCCCACCTACCGCGCCGCGTGGTCGCCCGAGGTGGAGTGGGGCGAGATGGAGGTGGCGCCGCCGTTCCTCACCTTCACCGACCGGATCACCCTGCACTCCGACGACCTGCGGTGCGAGGTGAGGCACGTGGGCCACGCCGCGCACACGACGAACGACTCGTACGTGTGGATCCCCGAGCGGCGGCTGCTGTTCTCGGGCGACCTCGTCTTCAACGGCGGCACGCCGTTCGTCCTGATGGGCTCGGTGGCCGGGGCGCTGGACGCGCTCGACCAGCTCAGGGCGCTGGGGGCGGAGACCGTCGTGCCGGGCCACGGCGGGGTGTGCGGGCCGGAGGCGTACGACCGGGTCGAGGGTTACCTGCGGTTCGTGCAGGAGACCGCGGCGCGGGGCCGGGCGGCGGGCCTGTCGCCGCTGGAGGCGGCCAGGGAGACCGACCTGGGCGAGTGGGGCGGGCTGCTGGACTCCGAGCGCATCGTGGGCAACCTGCACCGCGCCTACGCCGAGCTCGACGGCCGGCCGCTGGGCGCGCCGATCGACCTGGCCACCGCCGTGCTCGACATGATCACCTACAACGGCGGCAAGCCTTTGTCCTGCCTCGCCTGAGATGTTACGGGTGTGATCTTCTGTACCCGGGTATGACCGTGGCTGTACTCGCCATTTGCCTGGAGGTCGTCATGGGTGTCGGGGTAAGCATCTTCTTCCTCACGCTTGGCGCCATCCTGAGATTCGCGATCGAGCCCGACGTGTTCGGCAAGGCCGTCCACATGGACGTCGTCGGGCTCATCTTCATGATCGTCGGTGGCGTGGGCGTGGTGCTGAGCGTCGTGCTGGCCCCCAGGAGGGGCCGCACTTCCGAGGGCCGGCTGATGCACCGCGAGAACAACCCGCCGGAGATCTAGAGGCTGAGCTGCACCGCGGCCCGGGAGGCCAGGATCGGCCTGATGTGCTCCACGATCACCGCCTGATGCTGCGGGTGGTCGCGGTAGACCAGGTAGTCGTCGACGTCGTCGAAGTCGGCCACCACCGCGTAGTCGTGGTTGCCCTGGTTGATGCCCGCGTCCGGGCCCACGGTGTACGAGCGGAGCTGCGGGATGATGCCGGGCAGCTTGCCCAGCTCGGTGGTCACCGTCTCCTTCTGCTCGTCGGTCGCGGCCTCGGTCCAGGTGAACAACACGATGTGGCGAATCATGCGATCAGGTGTATCAGATCGCGACGGCGTGACTCTGTACGGGATGGGTGCGGGTGTCCCCGGCCTACGGCGATCGCCGGGGGAGGGGTCCTCCCGGCGGTCGCCGTAGGCTTTCCCGGCTAGCTCCAGGCCAGCATGTGCAGCGGGTCCTCCAGCATGTCGCCGACGTCGCGCAGGAACATCGAGCCCAGCTCGCCGTCCACGATGCGGTGGTCGAACGACAGGGCCAGGGTGGTCACCTTGCGCACCGCCAGCTCGCCGTCCACCACCCACGGCATGTCCCTGATCTGGCCGACGGCGAGGATGGCGGCCTCGCCGGGGTTCAGGATCGGGGTGCCGGCGTCGACGCCGAAGACGCCGACGTTGGTGATGGTGAAGGTGCCGCCGGCCATCTCGGCCGGCTGGGTGCGGCCCGCCCTGGCGGTCTCCGTGAGCTCGGCCAGCCGCCCGGCCAGCTCGGGGAGCGACAGGGTGTGGGCGTCCTTGACGTTGGGCACCATGAGGCCGCGGGGGGTGGCGGCGGCTATCCCCAGGTTCACGTAGCGCTTGAGCACGATCTCCTGCGCCGCCTCGTCCCACGACGAGTTGATCATCGGATGGCGTTTGACGGCGGTGAGGACCGCCTTGGCCACCAGCAGCAGCGGGGACACCTTGACGTCCGCGAAGTCCCGGAAGGTGCGCAGGCGCTGCACCGTCTCCATGGTGTTCGTCACGTCGAGCTGGAGGAACTCGGTGACGTGCGGAGCGGTGAAGGCGCTGGTGACCATGGCCTGGGCGGTCATCTTGCGCACACCCTTGACGGGGATGCGCTCCTCCGGCCGCTCGGGTGCCGCCACCTCGGCGACCGGGGCCGCCCCGGCCTCCGCAGCGGTATGGACGTCCTCGCGGGTGATCGAGCCCTCGGGGCCGGTGCCGGCGAGGGTGGACAGGTCGACGCCGAGGTCTTTGGCCAGTTTCCGTACAGGTGGCTTGGCGAGGACGCCGACCCGGCCCGGCGGCGGCGCGACAGGGGCAGGGGCAGGGGCGCCGGCCACCTCCACGCGGGAGGGGTTGGCCACCGGGTTCGCCGGGAGGCCGGGAGCCTGGGGCTTGCGGGGGCGGCGCTTGGTGGCGCCGGTCTTGACGCCGTAACCGACCAGGACCGCCTGGCGCTCCTCCTTGGGAGCCGGGCTGCCGTGGGCCCCGGGCTCGACGGCGCCCTCCGCCGGAGGCGTGGGCACCAGGTCCTCGGCCAGGGCCTTGGTCTCCTCCGAGACGGGAGCGGCGCCCTCGGAGGTCTCGACGGCGATGATGGGGGCGCCGACGTCGACCGTCTGGCCCGCCTCGGCCAGCAGGTCCGCGACCACCCCGTCCCAGGGGATCGGGAGCTCGACGATCGACTTGGCCGTCTCGATCTCGACGACGATCTGGTTGACCTTGACCGCGTCACCCGCCTCGACGTGCCAGCGGACGACCTCGGCCTCCGTCAGCCCTTCGCCGACGTCGGGGAGCTTGAACTCGCGTCGCATGAGAACCCCACCCCCCTCAGTACCCGAAGGCCCGGTCGACGGCGTCGAGCACCCGGTCCAGGTCGGGCAGGTAGTGTTCCTCCAGCTTCGACGGCGGGTAGGGGGTGGAGAAGCCGCCGACCCTGAGCACCGGCGACTCCAGGTGGTAGAAGCACTGCTCCGTGATCCTGGCCGCCAGCTCGGCCCCGAAGCCGCTGTTGACGGGGGCCTCGTGGACGACCACCACCCGCCCGGTACGGCGCGCGGAGTCCATCACGGCCGGCTCGTCCAGCGGGTTGAGCGAGCGCAGGTCGATCACCTCCAGCGAACGGCCGTCTTCCTCGGCGGCCGTGGCGGCCTCCAGGCACGTCTTGACCATGGGGCCGTAGGCCAGCAGCGTGACGTCGGACCCGGGCCGCACGACCCGGGCGGCGTGCAGCGGCGGCCACCAGTCGGTGGAGCCGGTGTCGATGTCGGCCTTCTCCCAGTAGCGCCGCTTGGGCTCGAAGAAGATCACCGGATCGTCGCTGCGGATGGCCTGCTGGATCATGGTGTACGCGTCCGCCGGGTTGGAGCAGGACACGACGCGCAGGCCGGCCGTGTGGGTGAAGTACGCCTCGGGCGACTCGCTGTGGTGCTCGACCGCGCCGATGCCGCCGCCGCACGGGATGCGTACGACGACCGGGAGCTTGATCGCGCCCAGCGAGCGCATCGGCATCTTGGCGAGCTGCGTGATGATCTGGTCGGCGGCCGGGAAGACGAACCCGTCGAACTGGATCTCGCACACCGGCCGGTAGCCCCGCAGCGCCAGCCCGATCGCGGTGCCGATGATGCCCGACTCGGCCAGCGGCGTGTCGATGACGCGGTCCTCGCCGAAGTCCTTCTGCAGGCCGTCGGTGACCCGGAAGACGCCGCCCAGCTTGCCGACGTCCTCGCCCATGATGAGGACCTTGGAGTCGTCCTCCATGGCCTTGCGCATGCCCTCGTTGAGCGCCTTGGACAGGCTCATGACCGTCATTTGGCGAACCCCTCCAAGTAGGCCGCGTACTGGGCGCGCTCCTGGTCCATCAGGGTGTGGGGCTCGCGGTAGACGTGGTCGAAGATGTCGAGCGGCTGGGGGTCGGGCATGGCCAGGCAGCGCCTGCGCAGGTCGGCCCCGAGCTGGTCGGCCTCGGCGTCGACGGAGTCGAAGAACGACGGGTCGGCGTGCTCGTTCTTGAACAGGTACGACCTGACCCGCTCGATCGGGTCCTTGAGCTTCCACGCCTCCAGCTCGCTGGCCACGCGGTAGCGCGTCGGGTCGTCGGTGGTGGTGTGGGCGCCCATCCGGTACGTGAACGCCTCGATGAGCGTCGGCCCCTGACCGGTGCGGGCGGCCTCCAGCGCCTTCCTGGTCACGGCCAGGCAGGCGAACACGTCGTTGCCGTCCACCCTGATCCCCGGGAAACCGAAGCCGGAGGCGCGCCGGTAGAGGGGGATGCGGGTCTGCTTCTCCAGGGGCTCGGAGATGGCCCACTGGTTGTTCTGGCAGAAGAACACGATCGGCGCGTTGAACACGCTGGCCCAGATGAACGACTCGTTCACGTCGCCCTGCGAGGTGGCGCCGTCGCCGAAGTAGACGATCGTGGCGGCGCTGGCGTCGTCGCGCTGGATGCCCATCGCGTAGCCGACCGCGTGGAGGGTCTGGCTGCCGATCACGATCGTGTACAGGTGGAAGTTGTGCTCCTTGGGGTCCCAGCCGCCGTGGTTCACGCCTCTGAACAGGCCCAGCAGCTTCACCGGGTCGACGTCGCGGCACCAGGCCACGCCGTGCTCGCGGTAGGTGGGGAAGGCCATGTCGGAGTCGGTCAATGCGCGGCCCGAGCCGATCTGGGCCGCCTCCTGGCCCAGCAGCGAGGCCCAGATGCCCAGCTCGCCCTGGCGTTGCAGCGCCACGGCCTCCAGGTCGATGCGCCGTACGAGGACCAGGTCGCGGTAGAGCGACCGGACCTCCTCATCGGTCAGGTCGATGTCGTAGTCGGGGTGCTCAACCCGCTCGCCCTCGGGGGTGAGCAACTGGACTAGCTCCGGAGGTGCGTCAGAGGCACCACGAGAGGCGTCGACTGTCACGTGCCACTCCTGTTGCGGTCGTCAGGGCAGGTCTTCGATGGGGTTGCCACCTTGAGGCCCGCCTTCCATGCGATGAACCATCTGGTGGTGGTTCGTACGCGTTTGGGGACATCGTGGCAGACGTCACAGCCCTGCGCGCAAGCCCCATGCCCTCCCCGTTCCCGTTGTGTCGACAGCCACACGCGCCGGTAGGCTGTGCTTCCCAGTCACCCACCGCATCCAGGAGGAACGCAGTGGCCCGCGTCATCGTGGACGTCATGTTGAAGCCCGAGATCCTCGACCCGCAGGGCCAGGCGATCGCCAGGGCCCTGCCCAGGCTCGGCTTCTCCGGCGTCTCGGCCGTGCGTCAGGGCAAGCGCTTCGAGGTCGAGCTCGACGGCCCGGCCGACGAGGCGGCGCTCGAGGAGATCCGCAAGATGGCCGAGACCCTGCTCGCCAACACGGTGATCGAGGACTACAGCGTCCGGGTTGAGGATTAGGGGAGATTTGCCGCCCGGATTCCCCCCTGGCCGGTTAAAGCGGGGTTCGGAGGCGGCACAATGCCACGGGCGTGCCAACACTAAATAACAACAACGTGATTTTGCGGTTAGCCCCGTTTTCACAGGGAAACCTACTCCAGGTGATGGTCTGGCGCCCGGAGGAGTCCGGTGGATATTGAGTTCTCGTTGGCACTGCCTCGGGATGCGATCGGCATTCCGATGGTCAGGCGAGTGCTGGGCGATGCCATGCGTTCACTCAACGTGAGTGAGACGTGCATCGCGGACATGCTCCTCGCCGTCTCCGAGGCGTGCTCCAACGCGGTGCGGCACGGGGGTCCTGCCAACCGCTACGAAGTGAGCGCGGCGATCGGCTACGGCCGCTGCGACGTGCGCATCGCGGACAACGGCGATGGCCTGCCGACGATGCCGCCGCACTTCCCTCCACCCGACACGGAGAACGGCCGTGGTCTGCTGATCATGCGCTCCGTGGTGGACGAGATCTCCTTCGGCATCACACCCGGCCGTGGCACCACGGTCCACCTGCGCAAGCACCTCGCCTGGGACGACTCGGCCGACGCCCGTCCCCGCGAGCTGGCGGCAGTCTGACCTGCGCCTTCGCCCGACGCACGAGCCGATGTGGACCACCCGGCAGCACCCGATAATCTGAAGACACCGCCGCAGACCGCCGTCCACCCGAAGAGACGGTGGCGCGTGCGCGCGCATTTCCTCGGAGGGGACGACTGTCATGAGCGCTGCCCGTGTGGGCGTAGTCACGTTTCCAGGAACTCTCGACGACCAGGACGCCGCCAGGGCCGTACGCCTCGTGGGCGCGGAGGCGGTGCCGCTGTGGCACGCCGACCACGACCTGAAGGGGGTCGACGCCGTCTTCCTGCCCGGCGGCTTCTCCTACGGCGACTACCTGCGCTGCGGCGCCATCTCCCGGTTCGCGCCGCTGATGGACGAGCTCGTCCCGGCCGCCAGGGCGGGGCTGCCCGTGATCGGCACCTGCAACGGGTTCCAGATCCTCTGCGAGGCCCATCTGCTGCCCGGCGCGCTGACCCGCAACGCCTCGCTCCACTACGTCTGCCGTGACCAGCGGGTCCGGATCGAGCAGACGGCCACCCCCTGGACCAGCTCCTTCGAGTCCGGCCAGGAGATCGTGCTGCCCGTCAAGCACGGGGAAGGCCGCTACGTGGCCTCCGAGGACACCCTGGCCGCGCTGGAGTCGGGCGGCCACGTGGTCGTGCGCTACGTCGGCGGCAACCCCAACGGCTCGCTCAACGACATCGCGGGCATCCGTAACGAGGCGGGCAACGTGGTCGGCCTCATGCCGCACCCCGAGCACGCGGTCGAGGACCTGGTCGGCGCGCCCAGCACCGACGGCCTCGGGTTCTTCACCTCCATCCTGAAGAAGCTGGTGAACGTATGACGGACAGCGTGAAGCGGGCCGGAGAGACGCCCGACGAGCCGATGCCCTTCGCCGAGCTGGGGATGAAGCAGGACGAGTACGACCGGGTCAAGGACATCCTGGGTCGCCGTCCCACCGGCTCCGAGCTGGCCATCTACAGCGTCATGTGGTCCGAGCACTGCTCGTACAAGTCGTCCAAGGTGCATCTCAAGCAGTTCGCCACCAAAGCGCCCAAGTCCGACGCGCTGCTCGTGGGCATGGGTGAGAACGCCGGCGTGGTGGAGATCGGCGACGGCTGGGCGGCCACGTTCAAGATCGAGTCGCACAACCACCCGTCCTACGTCGAGCCGCACCAGGGCGCGGCCACCGGCGTCGGCGGGATCGTCCGCGACATCATGTCGATGGGCGCGCGCCCGATCGCGGTGATGGACGCGCTGCGCTTCGGCGGCGCGGACGCCGTGGACACCCGCCGGGTCCTGCCCGGCGTGGTCGAGGGCATCAGCCACTACGGAAACTGCCTGGGCCTGCCCAACATCGGCGGCGAGGTCGTCTTCGACCCCTGCTACATCGGCAACCCGCTGGTCAACGCCCTGTGCGTGGGCCTGCTCCGCAAGGACCAGATCAAGCTGGCCACCGCGCCCGGCCCGGGCAACAAGGTCGTGCTGTTCGGCGCGTCCACCGGCCCCGACGGCATCGGCGGCGCCTCCGTGCTCGCGTCGGCGACCTTCGAGGACGAGTCGCACGCCAAGCGGCCCGCCGTGCAGGTGGGCGACCCGTTCATGGAGAAGCTGCTCATCGAGTGCTGCCTGGAGCTGTACGCGGCCGACGTGGTCGTCGGCATCCAGGACCTCGGCGCGGCCGGGGTGTCGTGCGCGACGACCGAGCTGGCCGCCAAGGGCACCGGTGGCATGCACGTCGACCTCAACCTCGTCCCGCTCCGCGACCCCTCGCTCAGGCCCGAGGAGATCCTCATGAGCGAGTCGCAGGAGCGGATGATGGCCGTGGTCCGGCCCGACGACATCGCGGCCTTCATGGCGATCTGCGACAAGTGGGACGTCCCCGCCACCGTCATCGGCGAGGTCACCGACACCGGCCGCCTGGTCATGACCTGGGACGGCGAGGTCATCGTGGACATCCCGCCGGGCACGGCGGCCGACGACGGGCCCGTCTACGAGCGCCCGTACCACGAGCCGTCCGGGCAGGCCGCGCTCAACGCCGACACGCCCGACCGGCTGGAGCGGCCCGCGGACCTGCGGGCCACGCTGTTCCAGCTGCTCGGCTCGCCCAACCTGGCCTCCAAGGAGTGGGTGACCTCCCAGTACGACCGCTATGTCCGCTCCAACACCGTGCTGGCCCAGCCGGCGGACGCGGGGATGCTGCGGATCTCGGAGGTCATCGCCGGCGCGGAGCCGACGACCCGGGGCATCGCGCTGTCCACCGACGGCAACGGCCGTTACGCCAAGCTCGACCCGTACGCGGGGGCGCAGCTGGCGCTGGCCGAGGCGTACCGGAACGTGGCCGTGACCGGCGCCAAGCCGCTCGCCGTGACCAACTGCCTCAACTTCGGCTCGCCCGAGGACCCCGAGGTCATGTGGCAGTTCGCCGAGGCCGTGCGCGGCCTGGCCGACGCGTGCCGCATCCTGGGCGTGCCGGTGACCGGCGGGAACGTCTCCTTCTACAACCAGACGGGCTCGACGGCCATCCACCCCACGCCGGTCGTGGGCGTGCTGGGCGTCATCGAGGACGTGGCCAAGCGGGTGCCGTCCGGGTTCACCGCCGAGGGGCTGAAGGTCGTGCTGCTCGGCGACACGCACGAGGAGTTCGGCGGCTCGGAGTGGGCGCACGTCGCGCACCGCCACCTGGGCGGGCTGCCGCCCCGGGCCGACCTGCACGCCGAGCAGGCGCTGGCGACCGTGCTGGTGGAGGCCGCCAAGAGGGGGCTGTTGGAGGGCTCGCACGACCTGTCGGACGGCGGGCTGGCCGTCGCGCTGGCGGAGTCGTGCCTGGCTCGGGGCGTCGGGGCCTCGGTGGCGCTGAGCGGGGACGCCTTCACCGACCTGTTCAGCGAGTCGGCCGCGCGGGCGCTGGTCACGGTGCGGCCGGAGGCCTACGAGGAGTTCGCGTCGCTGTGCGGGCGGCACGAGGTGCCCTGCTACGGGCTCGGCACGACCGGAGGCGCTTCGCTGGTGGTCGAGGGCGTGTTCGAGGTGCCGGTCGAGGAGCTGCGGGAGACGCACTCGGCGGCGCTGCCCGCGCTGTTCGGCTGACGGTCTTCCGAAGGGCCGGTACGGGGTGCCCGTACCGGCCCTTCTTCGCGTGTTAGGCCTTCTTCTGGCCCAGGCAGACGACGTAGACGGTGCCGCTGACGCTGGTGCCGTGGTTGCCGCTGCTGGTGGTCGTCTTCTGGTCGGTGGCGGTGGTGGACGAGTAGGTGTTGCTGCCGTTGTCGTCCTTGGCCACGCTCACCGTCCAGCCGGTGGTGCCGCTGGGCGCGCTGCTCATGACGATGGCGTTCTTGAGGGCCTCGAACGAGAACCCGCCGCCGGTCATCATGCCGCCCTTGTCGCAGCTGGCGGTCGCGGAGCCGGTCGAGTTCAGGGACGCGGTCTTGGTGTAGGAGGTGTAGCTCGCGCCGTCGCCGGAGTCACCCTTCGGACCCTGCGGGCCCTGCGGACCCGCCGGACCCTGGGGGCCCCTCTCGCCCGGCTTGCCGGGGAGGCCGTCCTTGCCGTCCTCGCCGTCGTGGCCGTTCCTGCCAGGCAGACCGTCCTTGCCGTTCTTGCCATCCTGGCCGTTCTTGCCGGGCAGGCCATCCTTACCGTCCTGGCCGTTCTTGCCGGGCAGGCCGTCCTTACCGTCCTGACCGGGCAGACCGTTCTTGCCGTCCTGACCGTCCTTGCCGTCCTGACCGTCCTTGCCGTCCTTGCCGGGCAGGCCGTTCTTGCCGTCCGCGCCCTTCGGCCCCTGAGGGCCGGCCGGGCCGGTCTCTCCCTTCGCGCCCTGCGCCCCCTGCTGTCCCTGCTGGACGGTCGTCTGGGAGGCGCCGCCGATCAGGATCCGCTCCTCCGTCTTCCGGCACTTCGTGTCGGGGTTGACGATGCGGGCGTACCGCGTCTTCTTGTGCACGCAGGCGTGCACCTCGCCGGCGGCCGACGATGCGGTGGCGACGCCACCGACGGTGAGGAGCGAGGCGGCCAGCGCCCCCACGGCGGCGAGGGTGAGCGTGCGCCCACCGCGAACCTTGTTAGCCACGGCTGTCCTTCCGAACAAGTGATGCTCATGTTGTCCATGAGATTCACGTTTCAATCGTTCCAAGAGATGGCAAGGACTACATAACGTATTCATCACGAAACGGAGGGTTACTGACCAGATTGACAGGATTTGGAGACAGCGGTGAGTAAAACGACGCATTGGCGAGGTCGATCGCCGGTGGATAATCGGGTCTGTGTCAACCCCCTACCTGCCTCCGGCCACCCAGCCCGTACGCGGCGTGGTCTGGGGGATCCACCTGGTGCTGCCACTGCTGGGGCTCTGGCTGCTGCTGGCCCAGCCCCAGGTCAACGTCATGTGGCACCACAACCTCAGCCACTTCTGGATGATCATCACGGTGGCCGGGATCAACGTGGTCCTCGGAGTGATGATCAGCGAGGCGTCGCGGCGCCGCCAGGACGCCCGGCTGTTCCTCGTGTCCATGGTCTTCCTGAGCAGTGCCGGCTTCTTCTTCATGCACGGCCTGGCCACGCCGCAGATCATCCTGCCGATCGGCTCGCTGGGCTTCGACGTGGGCCAGCAGGTGGGGCTCTCCGTCGCGGCGGCGTTCGCGTTCGCCTCGGCGCTGCCGCTGGGCGACGCGGCGGCCAGGAAGGTCCTGGACGCCCAGCACTTCATCCGCGCGGTGCTGTTCAGTTTCATGCTCATCTGGGGCGTCACGTCGCTGGTCCCGGGGCTGACGCGGCTCAGCGAGCCGCCGCCGGCGTCCCCGGTCGACTGGCTGGCCTGGGCGTCGATCCCCGGCGTCCTGCTGTACGGCGCCGCGAGCGTGATGATGTTCCTGCTGCACCGCAAGCGCCCGTCGGCCATGCTGATCAGCCTGATCACGGCGTACGCGCTGCTGGCAGAGGCCATGGTCGCCGGGATGTCGCAGCTCAACTGGCATCTGTCCTGGTGGGAGTGGCACCTGCTGCTCACGCTGGCCTTCGTCTTCGTGGCCTACAGCGCCTACCTGCAGTTCAGGCGGGAGGGGTCGAGCGCGGGCCTGTTCGACTCGGTGACGCTGGCGGCGACCGTGCGGCGCATCCAGCAGGACTACGACAAGGCCCTTGAGGAGCTGGTCGAGCACGTACGGCGGGGCGAACCGCTGGCCGCGGCCCGGCTGTCGGGCAAGTTCCGGCTGAACGAGAGCCAGGTCGCGGTGCTCGACCGGGCGGGCGAGGCGCTGGCCAACGAGCGCGAGCTGTCCGGGCGGCTGTCCGCCATGGTGGCCGTGAGCGCCCAGACCCGGGTGGGCCTGCCCGAGGAGCAGCTCCTGGCCACGGCCCTGGACCGGGTGCGGCAGGCGTACGGCGACGTGAAGATCGGCCTGGTCGCGGAGGGCAGGACGGAGATCGGCTCGCGCGAGTACGAGTTCGCCGACAACGAGCCCATCAGGCGCGACAACCTGCTGGCCTTCCCCCTGACGGTCAAGGGCCACCTGGCGGGCGTGCTGGAGGTGCCCATCGGGCGCACCCAGCAGGACGAGGCGCTGGCCGCCACGCTGGCCGGGCAGCTGTCGATCTCCCTGGAGAACGCCCGCCTCTACCAGGAGCTCGACACGCTCTTCCGGCAGTACATGTCGCCCGACGTGGCCAACGCCCTGCTGGCCGACCCGGCGCAGGCCGCGCTGGGCGGCGAGCTGAAGGAGCTGACCGCGCTCTTCGCCGACCTCAAGGGCTTCACGACGTTCTCCGAGAAGGTCACGCCGGGCGAGATCGTCGAGATGCTCAACCGCTACCACACGGCCGCCGTCCCCTGCATCCTCAACAACGGCGGCACGATCGTGCAGTTCGTCGGCGACGCGCTGCTGGCCCTGTTCAACGCGCCCGCCGCCCAGGCGGGCCACGCGCGGGCCGCCTGCAAGGCCGCGCTGGAGATGCAGCGGGCCGCCGCCGAGGTGGCCGAGGAGATGGCGTGGAAGCGGGTGGACGACGTCCCGTGGCCGACGTTCAGGGTGGGCGTCAACACCGGCCCCGCGCTGGTCGGCAACATCGGCAGCCCGGAGCTGCGCGGCTTCAACGCGATGGGCGACTGCGTGAACGTGGCCGCCAGGCTCGAGGGCATCGCCGAGCCGGGCACGGTCGTCATCGGCGAGACGACGCTCCGGCAACTGGGACGTGGCGCGTCGGTGAACCCTCTGGGCCCGCTCAACCTCAAGGGCAAGGAAGAGCTCGTCAATGCGTATGTTCTGACTGATTTGCAATAGAAGGGTGACTCCCGTACCGCCATAATCGGGCGCATGGAGCCAGAGTCCGGCGAGTTTCTGTCCATGCTCACCGAGGAGGAGGTCGCGGCCCTGCGCGCGGCCGGTCGCCCGCGACGCTGGGATCGCGGCACGACCGTGATCAACGAGGGCGACACGTCCGACTGGGTCCTCGTGCTGACGGATGGCCGGGTCAAGTGCTCGTCGCACACGAGCGCCGGCACCGAGGTGGTGCTGGCCGTGCGCGGCCCCGGCGCGCTGCTCGGGGAGATGTCGGCCATCGACGGATCGCCCCGCTCGGCCACGGTGACCGCGCTGGAGCCGATCTCGGGCATCGTGGTGCGGGACTTCTCGTCGTTCCTGGAGTCCCACGGGCGCATCGCCGTGCTGCTCATGCAGCTCGTCACCGGCAGGCTGCGGGACGCGGACAGGAAGCGCATCGAGTACGGCGCGTTCGACACCACGGGCCGGGTCGCGACACGCCTGCTGGAACTCGCCGACCGCTACGGCGAGAAGACCAACAGCGGGGTACGCGTGGCGCTGCCCCTGTCGCAGGACGAGCTGGCCGGCTGGACGGGCGCCTCCCGCGAGGCGGTCAGCAAGGCGCTGCGCACGCTGCGCGACCGGGGGCTCATCGAGACCGGGCGGCGGCGCGTGGTCATCCACGACCTCGACGGCCTGCGCAAGAGGGCCCGCTAGATCCCGCCCGCCAGATCCGGTACGTACGCCGTACGTCATAGTGGAGGGCATGGTCGCGGTCATTCCTCACGACGCCAGCCGCTTACGCTACGCCTGGCAGGTCTGCGCGGTCACCAGCCTGGGGCTGGTCCTCATCGGCATCGCCGGCAGCACGCTCAACGTCGCGCTCCCGACGGTCGTGCGGCACTTCCACGCCAGCGCCCTGGAGTCGGGGTGGATCCTCCTGGCGTTCCTGCTGGTGAACACCGCGAGCCTGGTCTTCTTCGGCCGGGTGGCGGACCTGCTGGGCAGGCGGGAGGTCTACCTGACGGGGTTCGCGATCTTCACGGTGGCCTCGCTGCTGGCCGGGCTGTCGCCGAGCGTGTGGTTCCTGATCGCGATGCGGGTGCTGCAGGCGGTCGGGGCGGCGATGATCCTGGCGAACGGCACGGTGATCATCACGGACGCGTTCCCGCCGGACCGGCTGAGCCAGGGCATGGGCGTCTACATCGGCACGCTGTCGGTGGCGCAGCTGGCCGGGCCCACGCTGGGCGGGCTGATCGCGGAGACCGCGGGCTGGCAGTGGATCTTCTGGGTGAACGTGCCCGCCGGGCTGGCCGCGCTGACCGTGGGAGCGGTGATCCTGCGCAGGATGCCCAGGCGGCCGAAGGAGCCCGTGGACGCGCTGGGCAACGTGCTGGTGTTCGCGGCGCTGACGGCGGTGCTGCTGGCGCTGTCGGAGACGGGCTCGGCCGGGCTGACCAGCCCCGTGGTGCTGACGGGTGCGGCGATCTTCCTGGTGCTGCTGCCGCTGATCGCGCTGGCCGAGCGGCGCTCCTCGAACCCGGTGCTGGACCTGCGGCTCTTCGGCGGGCGGCTGCTGGCCTACGCGAATCTGGCCTCGTTCTGCAACGCCCTGGCCCGCTCGGCGCTGATCCTGGTGGTGGCGCTGTACTTCCAGGCGGCCAGGGGGGTGGACGCGTTCACGGCGGGGCTGAGCGTGCTGCCGGTGCCCGTCGGGATCGGGCTGGCCTCGCCGATCGTGGGCCTGCTGGGGCGGCGGGTGTCGCCGTACGCGCTGTCCATCGGCGGGGCGGTGCTCAGCGCTGTCGGGCTCGGGACGCTGATGCTGACCGCCGATCCCGCCACGCCGTACTGGGTGATCGGGATCGGCCTGTTCGTGGCCGGCTGCGGCAGCGGAACGTTCCTGACCGGCAACACCACCCAGGTCATGCGGGCGCTGCCGACCGGCAGCCTGGGCGTGGTCAACGGGTTCCGCGTCATGATCATGAACGTCGGCATCGTGATCAGCGTCGGCCTGTCGCTCAGCGTCCTGACCGCCTCCGTGGGGCCCGGGCTGCGGGCCCAGGTGTACGCGGGCACGCTGTCCAGGCTGTCACCGGTGGCGGTGGGACAGCTCATGGACGGCTTCCAGCGCGCGTACGCCGCGCTGTTCGCCGTGGCCCTCACCGGTGCGCTGCTCGCGGCCCTGGCGCGTCCTCAGAGGGCGGTGGCGAGCCTGGACTCCACGTCGCGGTAGCGGGAGACCGGGATGAGGTGGACGCCGTCGAAGGCGCCCGAGTCGCGCAGGGCGAGCACCTGCTCGCAGGCCGCCTCCACGCCGGCCATGCGGTCCGCGGCCACCTTCGCGATCAGGTCCTCCGGCAGGTCGATGTCGGGGATGGCGGCGGCCAGCATCCTGGCGTGGCGCTCGCTGGCCAGGACCATGACGCCCGCGTAGACCGGCACGTCCACCGGGTGGGTCTCGCGCCAGCGCAGCTGCGCCTCCAGCGAGAAGCCGACCTGCAGGAACAGGAAGTCGGCCGCGCGCTTCCACGCGGGCAGCGAGCGCATCGAGGCCGCCGCGCCCAGCCGCATGCCCGGCGAGAACTCCCGGGCCTCCTCGATCATCGAGCGCACGGTGAGGTCGCTGGTCCGGTTGCCGCTCGTGGGCTTGTCGCCGTAGACGAACAGGAACTGGTCCACCCCGTAGGCCGCCGCCGTGAGCAGGTCGCGGCGGAAGCCCAGCAGGTTGCGGTCGCGGGAGTTGAGGCAGGCGATGCCCCGCCCGCCCATGGCCTCGACCTCGTGCGCCACCGCCACGCTCGACACCGTCGCGCGCCCGATGTGGTTGTCGGGGATGAGGAACGAGTGGGCGATCTTGCTCATGGTGCCGATCTGGTGCCTGACGTGCTTCAGATCGGGCTTGGTGGGAGGTTCGATCTCGCAGATCAGCTCGAAAGGCATGATCGAGACTCTAACCTTTGGGCGCGAGCGCCTCTATGCCGCTGAGCACGAGATCGACGCCGAACGTGTCGTACAGCCCCTTCTCCGTCCCCTTGACCAGCGGTGAGGCCATCTCGACCAGGTGCGGGTACGTCTCCTCGGGCAGCGACCGCAGGCCCGCCAGCTTGGTCCTGACCGCGTCCGGGCTGACGGTCTTGACGTGCACGGGGGCGTCGGCGATGGCGATGGCGCTCTGCAGCAGATATTTGCTGATCAGGCAGCTCTCGTCGACGCCGAACCCGGCGCTGCGGGCCAGGCCGAGCGCCTGGTCCCAGACGGCCAGGAAGTTCGGCACCTCGATGGGGTCGATCTGCTCGATCACGCTCTTGGCGCAGGGATGCGCGCGCAGCGTCCTGATCAGCCCCTCGATCAGGTCGCGGAACTGCTCCTGCCACGGGCGTTCGTCGGCCTGCTTCGGCGCGAAGCCGCCGATCAGGTGGTCGGCCATGCCGACGAGCAGCTGGTCCTTGTTCTTGTAGTGCCAGTAGAGGGCCATCGGGGTCACGCCCAGGTCCGTGGCCAGGCGCCGGATCGTCACGGTGTCGAGCCCTTCGGCGTCACCGATCTCCAGCGCCCGCTCCGCGATCGCCTGGGCGGTCAGTTTTCCCATCACGGTTGACAACTATACGCCGTACAAGTTGAACTATACGGCGTACAAGTACGACGTATAGGAGGAGATGTCCGTGCGGTGGTGGGCGTTGGTCGCGGTGACCTTGGGCACATTCATGACTTACTTGGATAACAACGTCGGCAATGTCGCGTTGCCGACGATCCAGCGGGAGCTCGGGCTGACGATCTCGGGTCTCGAATGGATCGTGAGCTCGTACATCCTGGTCTTCGCCGGGCTGATGCTGGTCGGCGGCCGGCTGGCGGACGTGTTCGGGGCCCGCAGGGTGTTCCTCGGCGGGCTGGCAGTCTTCACGCTGGCCTCGCTGGCGGCCGGGCTGGCCACGTCCGGCGCGGCGCTGATCGCCGCGCGGGCCGTGCAGGGGGTGGGGGCGGCGCTGCTCACGCCCACCGCGCTCACGCTGATCAGCCAGATCTTCCCCGACCCCGGCGAGCGCGGCAGGGCCGTGGGCATCTGGAGCGCCGCGGGGGCGCTCTCCATGGCGCTCGGGCCGATCACGGGCGGCTTCATCAGCCAGAACCTGCACTGGGGCTGGATCTACCTGATCAACGTGCCGATCGGCGTGGTGACGTTCGGCCTGGGGATGTGGGCGGTCAGGCCCGCGTTCACCCGCGTGCGGCACCGGATCGACCTGCCCGGGCTGGCCACCTCCGCCCTCGCCCTGTTCGCTCTGACATATGCGCTCATCGAGGGTGAGAGCGCCGGGTGGACCTCGCCGGAGATCCTGGCCGCGTTCGGCGTGTTCGCGGCGGCGGCCGTGGCGTTCGTGCTGGTCGAGGCGCGGGCCGCGGAGCCGATGATCGCGATCTCGCTCTTCAGGTCCAGGGTGTTCAGCGGCGGGCTGCTCACCAGCGGCATCTGGTCGTTCGGCGTGTTCGGGATCTACTTCTTCAGCGCCCTGTGGCTGCAGAACGTGCTCGGCTTCTCCCCCACCCAGGCGGGCGCGTCGTTCGTGCCGATGGCCCTGGTCATGGCCGTGATCGCGATCCTGTCGCAGCGGATCAGCGCGCGCATCGGCATCGGCCGCACGGTGGCGCTGGGGATGGCGCTCATGGGCACGGCGATCTACCTGCTCTCCGGCGTGGGCGCCGACGCCGACTACGCCGACGTGGCCCCCTGGTTCCTGCTGTACGGGCTGGGCGGCGGCATGCTCGTGCCCCTGACGGCCGCGATCCTCGGCGGCATGCCCCGGGGCCGGTCGGGCGTGGCCTCGGGCGTCCTGAACGTCTCACGCGAGGTGTTCGGGCTGCTCGGCATCACCGTGCTGGGGGCGATCCTGAGCGCCAGGCAGAGCGGCAGCGACCGGGCGCCGCTGCTCGCCTTCCTGGACGCGTACCAGTTCACGCTGGTCATCGCGGCCGTCGTGGTGCTGGCGGCGATCCCGGTCGCCCTCTACTCGCTGCGGGCCTCGCGGCGAGGGAGCGCCGTCGCCTGGAGGAGCGGCGGGAGCGAAGCGACCAGAGCGGGGGAAGGCGACGGCATCGAGGGCGACCGAGCCAGCCTCACGAAGTGAGGCCATGAACACGGCCTCAGGCCATGGCCACCGTCGGCTCGTCGAACTGAGTGCGGTAGAGCTCCTCGTAGCGGCCCTCGGCGGCGAGCAGGTCGGCGTGCGTGCCCCGCTCGACCACGAGCCCGTCCTCGATCACCAGGATGAGGTCGGCGGCGCGGATCGTGGAGAGCCGGTGGGCGATCACCACGGCGGTCCTGCCTTCGAGCGCCTCCCCGAGCGCCGCCTGCACGGCCGCCTCGGAGGTGGAGTCGAGCGCCGCCGTGGCCTCGTCCAGGATGACCACCCGGGGCCTGGCCAGCAGCAGCCGGGCGATCGTCAGCCGCTGGCGCTCGCCGCCCGACAGGCGGTAGCCGCGCTCCCCCACGACCGTGTCGAGCCCGTCGGGCAGCGACTCGATCAGGGTGGCCAGCCTGGCCCTGGTGAGGGCGTCCCAGATGTCGTCCTCGCTCGCCTCAGGCCTGGCCAGCAGCAGGTTCGCCCTGATCGTGTCGTGGAACAGGTGGCCGTCCTGGGTGACCATGCCGAGCGTGTCGCGGAGCGAGTCGGCGGTCAGGTCGCGTACGTCCACGCCGCCGAGCCGGACGGCGCCGGAGTCGACGTCGTACAGCCTGGGCAGGAGCTGGGCGATCGTGGACTTGCCCGCGCCGGACGAGCCGACCAGCGCCACCATCTGGCCGGGCTCGGCCCGGAACGAGACGCCGTGCAGCACCTCGACGCCGCCGCGCGAGTCGAGCGTGGCGACCTCCTCCAGCGAGGCGAGCGAGACCTTGTCGGCCGAGGGGTAGGCGAAGCGGACGTCGTCGAACTCGACGGAGACCGGGCCCTCCGGGACCTCGCGGGCGTCGGGCTTCTCCTTGATGAGCGGTTCGAGGTCGAGCACCTCGAAGACGCGCTCGAAGCTGACGACCGCGCTCATGACGTCCACGCGGGCGCTGGCGAGCGCGGTCAGGGGCGCGTAGAGGCGGGTGAGCAGCATGGCCATCGACACGAGCGCGCCGGGCGCGAGTTGGTCGCGCAGGGCGTAGAAGCCGCCGAGGCCGTACACGAGCGCCAGTGCCAGCGCCGAGACCAGCGTCAGCGCGGTGACGAAGGCCGACTGGGTCATGGCGGAGCGCACGCCGATGTCACGCACCCGCCTGGCCCGGTGGGCGAACTCGGCCGATTCGTGCGCGGGCCGGCCGAACAGCTTGACCAGCGTCGCGCCGGGCGCCGAGAAGCGCTCGGTCATCTGCGTGCCCATGGCCGCGTTGTGGTCGGCCGCCTCGCGCCGCAGCCTGGCGATCCGGGAGCCCATCCGCCGGGCGGGCAGCACGAAGACCGGGAGCAGCAGGAGCGCGAGCAGCGTGATCTGCCAGGAGATGCCGATCATGGCGATGAGCGTCAGCACGAGCGTCACGACGTTGCCCGCCACGCCGGACAGGGTGTCGGTGAACGCCCGCTGCGCCCCGATCACGTCGTTGTTCAGGCGGCTGACCAGCGCGCCGGTGCGCGTCCTCATGAAGAACGCGACGGGCATCTTCTGCACGTGGTCGAAGACGGCCGTACGCAGGTCGAGGATCAGATCCTCGCCCAGGCCCGCCGACAACCACCGGTTGAGCAGCCCGAGCCCCGCCTCCGCGAGGGCCAGGCCCGCGATCGCGAGTGACACCACCACGACCACGTCGAGCGGCTCGCTGTTGAAGATGGCGTCCACCACCCGGCCCGCGAGCAGCGGGGACCCCACCGCCAGGCCCGCCATCACCACGCTGAGCACCAGGAACAGCGTCAATTTCCGCCGGTGCGGGCGCGCGAACCCGCCGATACGCCGGAGCGTCGCCCTGGAGACAGGGCGACGCTCCTTCTGGTTGTTCATCGAGTACAGCTGGTGCCAGGCGGTCATCTCCATGCTCATGGCATGGAACGGTATTGCCTCAAGTTAACTTGAGGTCAAGCGCCGATCTTCTTGCCCTGGCCGTGCCAGACCACCGCGACCGACGGACGCGGCTGGTCGCCGTCGGGCCAGTGGCTGCTGGGGTTGTCGGGGTTCGCGCCGTCGGTCTCGCCGGGGTGCTGCACCGCGACGAAGACGCTGCGCTGGTCCGTGGTCACCAGCGGGCCGCAGGTCTCCGCGCCGAACGGGACGGTGAGGAACTGGCGCAGGTGTCCGCGCTCCTTGCCGCGCACGGGCATCACGAACATGCCGTCGTTGCTGCCGAGCTGGTTGCCGTCCGTGGAGATCCACAGGTTGCCGTCACGGTCGAACGCCACGTTGTCCGGGCACGAGATCGGCGAGACCTTGGTCTTGTCGTAGCCGGCGAAGTAGGTGTTGGGGTCGTTCGGGTCGCCGCAGACCAGCGGGAGCGACCACGCGAACGTCTTCTCGCCCGCGTCGTCGCGCCGCTCCACGATCTCCAGGACGTGGCCGTGCTTGTTCGAGGGGCGCGGGTTGGCCTCGTCCACCTGGGCCGCGGTGCGGTTGGTGTTGTTGGTGAGCGCCACGTACACGGCGCCGGTGACCGGGTTGCGCTCCATGTCCTCCGGGCGGTCCATCTTGGTCGCGCCCACCTTGTCGGCGGCCAGACGGGTGTAGACCAGGACCTCGACGGCGGTCATGCCGTCCACGTACGACTTGTCGCCCGAGACCAGCGGGATCCACTCGCCCGAGCCGTCGAACTCGCCGTCGGAGGGCAGCTTGCCGCTCCCGTCGATCTCGGAGGCGGGGCTGTCGCCGGTGAACTTGGCCACGTACAGGGTGCCCTCGTCCAGCAGCGTCCGGTTGTGCCGGTCGAAGCCGGGGATGTAGCGGTTCTTGGAGACGAACTTGTAGATGTACTCGGAGCGCGAGTCGTCACCCATGTACACGACCAGGCGGCCGTCGCGGGCCAGCGTGGTGTTGGCGGCCTCGTGCTTGAAGCGCCCGAGCGCGGTCCGCTTGATCGGCGTGGAGTCGGGGTCGAACGGGTCGATCTCCACGATCCAGCCGAACCGGTTGGCCTCCTGCGGGTGCTTGGCCAGGTCGAAGCGCTCCTCCACCCGGTCGAACCGGCGGCTGCCCGACGGGGTGCCGGTGGTGATGGTGTAGCGGGTGATGTACGGCTTCTGCGCCGCGGGCACCTTGTCGCCGTTGACGAAGTACTGGTCGAAGTTCTCCTCGGCGGTCAGCACGGTGCCCCAGGGGGTGGTGCCGCCCGAGCAGTTGTTCAGCATGCCGACGGGGGTGCGCCCCTCGGGGTCGGCGGCCGTCTTGAGCAGGTCGCTGCCGGCCGCGGGGCCGGAGAACTTCATCTTGGTCTGGGCGGTGATGCGGCGGTTGTAGCGGCGGCGGCCCTTGGTGACCAGTTTCCACTCGCCCGCGCCGGCCCGCTCGATCTCCACGACCGAGCCGCCGTGCGCGGCCAGCGCGATCTTGATCTGCTCCTCGGTCGCGGCGGCGCCGCCGGTGTAACCGCGGAACATCAGGGCCTCGTTGGTGTACTCGTGGTTCACCCACAGCAGGGCGCGGTCACGGCCCATCGGCAGGAGCGTGACGTAGTCGCAGTTGTAGCCGAACTGCTTGGCCTGCGCGTCGGCGCTCTGGTTGTTGAAGTCGAAAGCGGGGGCGTCGGGCAGCACGGGGTCGCCCCAGCGCACGACCACGGACGAGCGGTAGCCATCGGGGATGGTCAGCTTGTCGTCCTTGTTCGGCGCGACCGGGGTGAACCGGAGGTCGCCGGAATGCCCGCCCCGGGCGAGCTCAGCGGCCTGCGCCTCGGGGTCGTCGGCCATGGCCGGCACGGCCCCCGCGATCCCCGCGCC
Source organism: Nonomuraea sp. NPDC052116 (assembly GCF_040680035.1). Classification (NCBI taxonomy): domain Bacteria; kingdom Bacillati; phylum Actinomycetota; class Actinomycetes; order Streptosporangiales; family Streptosporangiaceae; genus Nonomuraea; species Nonomuraea sp. NPDC052116. Next base: position 35,235 of record NZ_JBFAWA010000037.1, read on the forward strand.
CGCCACGAGGGCGCCGAGCGCACCGGCGCGCAGCACGCCGCGGCGCGACAGCGCCTCCTTGACCACATCGCCGAAATAAGCGTTGCCACTGGTGTTCGCCACGTCATGCGCGCACGCGTTCCCGCAGCGGAACTGACACGTCATCGCGGAGCGACCGCCCTTGTGCGGGGTGGAAATCAGCGGCAGCAGCCGCCCGCCCGCGTTCCGGTTCGCCACAGATCCTCCATATTTGTGCGCGGTTGTACGGCGGGGAGGCTACGGCCGCTGTCAAAACCGGAGGTGAACGATGACCTCCATCTCGATGAACGCTGCCAGGGAGACAATGGTGGGGTGCCACCACGCAAACTGGATCAAGAGAAGCTGAGAGCGGCGCTCGACGCCCAGCTCGTCGCCCTCGACGAGCCCGCCTACGACGGTCCCGCGTCGTCACTGCCCGACGCGCTCGTGGCCGCCGTGCTGGCCGCCTACGACCGGGGGCTCGAGCCCGAGCGCGCCGCGGCCAGGCAGGCGGTGCGCTACCTGCTCGACCGGCTGGCGACCGCCGCGCCCGGCAGGACCGTGGAGGTACGCGTGCCGCCGTACGCCGCCGTCCAGGCCGTCGAGGGCCCCCGCCACACCCGGGGCACGCCGCCGAACGTGGTCGAGATGGACGGCCGCACCTGGATGGAGCTGGCCCTGGGCCGTCTCACCTGGGCGGAGGCGATGGCGAAGAACCTGGTGTCCGCCAGCGGGTCGCGGGCGGACCTGTCAGATCATCTGCCGCTCCAGCCTTCCTAGCCGCGGGTGCCGCTCATCCAGGGGAACTTGTCCTGGACGCACTTGTCCACGAGCGGGCTGGGCAGGTGCGCGCACTCCTGCACCACGTGCCAGAACCAGATCGCCACGATCGCGAAGAGCACCAGCGAGAGCCCGCTGATCACGATGCCGGCGATCGCGCGGCCCTTGCCGACGCGCTTGGCGAGCGCCACGCAGCCGAAGACGATCGACAGGATGGCGGTGATCAGGCCCGTGAAGCAGACGAAGACCAGAAAGGGGCTGGCCACGCCCAGCACCAGCGACGCCGTGGCCAGACCGCTGCCCGGCTGGGCCTGCTGGTAGGGGACGCCGTAGGGCGGCGGGCCGTAGCCGGGCGGGCCGCCGTACGGGCTGGACGGCGTCGTGCCGGGGACGGTCGGCTCCTGTCCCGGTGGCGGGGCGGCGTACCCGCCCGGGGTGCCGCCGGCGGGCGGCCCCTGGTCCGGCGGCGGGGGCGGGTAGGGCCGCTGGTCGTCCTGTTCGTAGCGGGACGGCGCCGGCCTGGCCGGTGGCTCCCCCTGGGCGACACCCCAGCCCGGGTAGGTCGGGGTGGCCCCGGGGATCTGGTACGCCTGGGTCGCCTCGGCGTCGCCCTCCGTCGGTGGCAGGACCTGGGTCTGCTCGGCGTCGCCTCCCGTGGGCGGCGGGGTCTCGGGTGAGGTGGGCAGGTCGGGATGGGTCGGCTCGCCGCCCGGCCTGGGCTCGTGCGTGGGCGGCACGTCGGGCGGGGGCACCACAGGCGGCACGGGAGCGATCGGCTCCTCGCCCTCCTGGGCGGGCTCCCGCCGCTCCTCCTCCGGCTCGCCGTCGCGCCACCACTCAGGCGCGTGCCGGCCGGGCTCTTCCTCTTCCGGACGGCCTTCGCGCGGGCCCTGGCCCGGGCGGGGCTCGTTCGGGTCCTCAGGTGTGGTCATGCGTCTCCCCGACGGCTCAATTGCCGGATACTTCACCCTTTCGCGGAAGGGGTCGGCTAAACCACGCGACACGGTAAAAGGCTTCCGATACTTGGGTCACCATGCGCCAAAACCGCAGGCGGCGGGCAAGATGGGTGCATGCTGGAGGAGACCCTGACGTACGCGCTGATCAAGGTCATGAAGGCGCACCGCAACCAGTTGGCCGCCGAGCTGGGCCCGCTCGGGCTGCACGCCGGGCAGGAGCTGCTGCTCAACCAGCTGTGGCGGCAGGACGGCCTCTGCCAGGGCGAGCTCATCACCAGGCTCGGCGTCGAGCCGCCCACCGTCACCAAGACCCTCCAGCGCCTGGAGCGCGCCGGGCTCGTCCGCCGCGCGCCCGACCCCGGCCGGGCGCGGGTGACCCGCGTCTACCTCACGGACGCGGGCAAGGCGCTGCAGCAGCCGGTGGAGGACATCTGGAACCGGCTGGACGAGGAGCTCCTGCGCGGCTTCGACGCCGATGAGCGCACCCTGCTGGCCCGGCTCGTACGCGCCATCACCCATTAGTCGTTTCACTCCCAGCGAAATCCCCTTGCGACCAGGGCCGCCTCTCCAGTTAGCTGGCTAATTAGTCGGCTAAATAGAAGGGATCGTCTCCATGCACGTACTGATCACAGGTGGCTCGTCGGGCATCGGCGCCGCCACCGCGCTCGCGTACGCCAAGGCCGGGGCGCGCGTCACGATCACCTACAACACGGGCGCGGACCGGGCGGCCGGGGTCGTCAAGCGGATCGAGGAGGAGGGCGGCCAGGCCGCGGCCGTACACCTGGACCTGGAGGACCACGCGACCATCGCGCCCGCGGTCGCCCAGGCGGGCGAGGTGGACGCCCTGGTGGCCAACGCCGTCCGCTGGGGCACCATCATGCCCAACAGCGTGCCTTTCGAGGGCGTGCCCGCGGCCGAGTGGTCGGCGGTCATGCACGCCAACGTGGTGGCCAACGCCCTGCTCGTGCAGGCCGTGCTGCCGGGGATGCGGCACAGGGGGTTCGGGCGGATCGTGTTCGTCTCGTCGGGCGCGGGCGAGGAGGGGCTGCCGGGGCCGGGCGCGTACGGCACCGCCAAGATGGCCCTGCACGGCATGGCCCGCGCGCTGGCCTGGGACGCCGGCAAGGACGGCATCCTGGTGAACGTGGCCGTCGCCGGGCTCACGCTGACCGAGCGGGAGCGCCCGGTGTCGCAGGAGGTGCTGGACGCCATCGCGGCCCGCACGCCCACCCGCAGGCTGTCCACCGCGGATGACCTGGCCGCGCTGATCCTCTTCCTCGGATCCGCGGCGAACCGAAACCTCACCGGAGAGATCATCCGGGACGGTTCAAATGCGGGCAGATCCAGCCACGTCGCCTGATATCGCCCCCGAGTGTGCGAGCACAGAAGCGGCCGACCTAAACTGAGGCATGTGCTGAAGGGCGACGGCCGGCTCGGCCATGACCTGGACCTCGATGACCGCGCGCCTAAAGACGCCTGTGGCGTCTTCGGCGTCTGGGCTCCAGGCGAGGAAGTTTCCAAACTCACCTACTACGGGCTGTACGCGTTGCAGCACCGCGGGCAGGAGTCCGCGGGCATCGCGGTCAGCGAGGGCAGCCGCATTCTCGTCTACAAGGACATGGGCCTGGTCGCCCAGGTCTTCGACGAGTCGGTGCTCAGCACCCTGCGCGGCCACCTGGCCATCGGCCACTGCCGCTACTCCACCACCGGATCGAGCGTGTGGGAGAACGCGCAGCCCACGCTGAGCTCCACCGACGTCGGCGGCCTCGCGCTCGCCCACAACGGCAACCTGATCAACACCCCGGAGCTGGCCGAGCGCCTGGCTCCGGGCTCCACCCGCGCGACGACCGACACCGAGGTCCTGACCACGCTGCTCGCGCAGGACCGCACCCGTTCCATCGAGGACTCGGCGGCGGAGCTGCTCCCGCAGGTCAAGGGCGCCTACTCGCTGGTGTTCATGGACGAGAAGACGCTCTACGCGGCCCGCGACCCGCAGGGCATCCGCCCGCTGGTCCTGGGCCGGCTGGAGCGCGGCTGGGTGGTGGCCTCCGAGACGGCCGCGCTCGACATCGTGGGCGCCACGTTCGTCCGCGAGATCGAGCCGGGCGAGCTGCTGACCATCGACGAGCGCGGCGTCAGGTCGCGCCGCTTCGCGCTGGCCGAGCCCAAGGGCTGCCTCTTCGAGTACGTCTACCTCGCCCGCCCCGACACCACCATCGCCGGGCGCGGCGTCCAGGTCACCAGGGTCGAGGTGGGCCGCGTGCTGGCCCGCGAGCACCCGGTGGAGGCCGACCTGGTCATCCCCACACCCGAGTCCGGCACCCCGGCGGCCGTCGGCTACGCCGAGGAGAGCGGGATCCCCTACGGGCAGGGCCTGGTCAAGAACTCCTACGTGGGCCGCACGTTCATCCAGCCCTCGCAGACCATCCGCCAGCTCGGCATCCGGCTGAAGCTCAACCCGCTGCGCGAGGTGGTCGCGGGCAAGCGGCTGGTGGTCGTGGACGACTCGATCGTGCGCGGCAACACCCAGCGGGCCATCGTCAAGATGCTGCGCGAGGCCGGGGCCAAGGAGGTGCACGTACGCATCTCCTCGCCGCCCGTGGCCTGGCCGTGCTTCTACGGCATCGACTTCGCCACCAGGGCCGAGCTGATCGCCGGGTCGCTGTCGGTCGAGGAGATCCGCGCCTCGCTCGGCGCCGACTCGCTCGGCTACATCTCCCTGGAGGGCCTGACCAAGGCCACCACCATCCCCGCCGACCGCCTGTGCAGGGCCTGCTTCGACGGCTCCTACCCGATCCCCATCGACCAGGACAACGTGGGCAAGTTCGTGTTGGAGAGCAAAGCGTGAGCAGTTATGAGGCCGCGGGCGTCGACATCGCGGCGGGCGAGCGTGCCGTCGATCTCATGAAGAGCAAGGTGGCGCGCTCGCGGCGGCCCGAGGTGGTCGACGACGCCAGCGGGTTCGCCGGGCTGTTCGACGCCTCGGCCCTCCTACGTTACGAGCGGCCGCTGCTCGCCACCTCCACCGACGGCGTCGGCACCAAGGTCATGATCGCCCAGCGGTACGGCAAGCACGACACCATCGGCATCGACCTGGTCGGCATGGTCCTCGACGACCTGGTGGTGTGCGGGGCCGAGCCGCTGTTCATGACCGACTACATCGCCTGCGGGAAGGTGGTGCCCGAGCGCGTCGCCGAGATCGTCGGCGGCGTGGCCGAGGGCTGCCGCCTGGCCGGGGCCGCGCTGGTGGGCGGCGAGACGGCCGAGCACCCCGGGGCCATGGGGCCGGACGAGTACGACCTGGCGGGCGCCGGGACGGGCGTCGTCGAGGCCTCCGCCATGCTGGGGTCCTCCCTGGTCGTGGCGGGTGACGTGGTGCTGGGGCTGGCGTCCTCCGGGATCCACTCCAACGGCTACTCCCTGGTACGCCACGTGCTCCGCGAGGCCTCCCTGTCGCTCGACGCCGTCCTGCCCGAGCTGGGGCGGCCGCTGGGCGAGGAGCTGCTGGAGCCGACCCGGATCTACTCCCTCGACTGCCTGGAGCTGGCCAGGACCGTCGACGTGCACGCCTACGCGCACATCACCGGCGGCGGCATCGAGGGCAACCTGTCGCGGTCGCTGCCGAGCCATCTCGACGCCGTGCTGGACCGGGCCTCCTGGACGCCGCCCGCTGTTTTCGGGGTGCTCGCCGGGCACGGGCAGATCGCCCAGAAGGACATGGACCGCACGTTCAACCTCGGCGTCGGGATGGCGGCCATCGTGGCCGCCGACTCGGCGGACGAGGCCGTCAGGGTGCTGGGGGCACGCGGGCTGGACGCCTGGGTGCTCGGGGAAGTGGTGCCGGGCGAGGGCCGCGCCCGCTACCGGTAGCCGTTCCTCAGATCCCCAGCTTGGCGGCGATGCCGTCGAGGACGTACTCGAGGCCGGTCTCGAACCGCCAGAGCACGTCGTCCTTGCGGGTGGCCGTCATCAGGTAGCCCTCGAAGGTGGGGTAACGCCCGGTCTGGATGTGCCAGGTCATCTGCGGGGCGAGCTCACTGCGCAGCTCGCCCCCGTCGGCCCAGCCCTGCTGGTCCATGAAGCTCTGCACGGCGATCTCGTACGCCATGGCGCCGTTGGCGTAGGCGTCCACGGCGCGGAACACGCTCATCGTCGTGTCGGGGTCGAGGCCCGATCCGGCCAGGGCCGACAGGGAGCGTTCGGTGACGGCCATGCGGCGCGGGGTGAGCGCGAGCATGGCCTGCGGGGACAGCTGAGCCAGCCACGGGTGCCGCAGCATCATCTCGCGGGTGCCGTGCCCCAAGGAGCGCATCGTCTCGCGCCAGCCGAGTCCCTCGGGCAGCCGCAGCTCCTCGTAGACGTGGTCGACCATCAGCTCCAGCAGCTCGTCCTTGCCTGACACGTACCGGTAGGGCGCCATGGGCGCGACGCCCAGCTCGGTGGCCAGGCGGCGCATGGTGACCGCGTCCAGGCCCTCGGCGTCGGCGATCCCAACCGCGGCCGTGGCGATGCGCTGCGGCGAGAGGGTCTGCCGCGGGGCGGGGGCCGGACGTTCCAGGCGCGCCCAGAGCGGTTCGCGCGGTTTGTCTTTCTCGACGGCCATGTGGCTCCCCTTCCGTGTTCCGATACAGCGTATCCGAAGTGGACAACGTACATTCTCGTGTGTACGTTGTATCTCGCTGGATACGACGTACACAAATGGAGCCCTCATGAAAGACAGTCCGCTCAAGGTCGCGGTCATCCTCGGCAGCACCCGCGACGGCCGCCTCGGCACGGTCGTGAGCAACTGGATCGTCGGCCTGCTCGACCAGCGCGGCGACATGGAAGCCGACCTGATCGACCTGGTCGAGACGCCGCTGCCGACCGTCTTCCCGGTCCTCGGCGAGCCCCCGGCCTCCCAGGAGGCCAGAGACCTGCTGGCCGCGGTGTCACCGCGGATGGCGGCGGCCGACGCCTTCGTGATCGTCACGCCGGAGTACAACCACAGCTTCCCGGCCGCGCTGAAGAACGCCATCGACTGGCACGGCCCCGAGTGGCACGCCAAGCCGGTCGCCTTCGTCTCCTACGGCGCCTTCTCCGCCGGATTGCGCGCGGTCGAGCAGCTGCGCCTCGTCCTGGCCGAGCTGCACGCGGTCACCATCCGCGACGGGGTCGGCTTCCAGCGCGTCTGGGAGCAGTTCGACGGCGAGGGCAGGACGGTCGACCCGGCCGTCGAGCCCGCCGCCAAGGTGATGCTGGACCGGCTCGCCTGGTGGGGGCAGGCCCTGCGCGAGGCCAAGGCCGTCCGGCCGTACGCGGCGTGACGCGCCATGACCCGATCTCTTTACGTCGGCGTGTTCGGCCTGCTGCTCGGCATGTTCCTGGCCATGCTGGACGGCCTGATCGTGGGCACCGCGCTGCCCACGATCGCGGGCGACCTCGGCGGCCTGGACCGCCTGCCCTGGGTGGTGACCGCCTACATGCTCGCCGCCGCGGCCACCACCCCGATCTGGGGCAAGGTCGGCGACCTGTTCGGCCGCAAGGCGACCTTCATCAGCGCGATCGCGCTCTTCCTGGCCGGGTCGGGACTGGCCGGACTGTCGCAGGACATGGGCCAGCTCATCGCCTTCCGCGCCGTGCAGGGGCTCGGCGCGGGCGGGCTCATGGTCGGGGCGCTGGCCATCATCGGCGTGCTCGTACCGCCCCGTGAGAGCGGCCGGCTGCAGTCGATGATCGGCGTCATCATGCCGATCGCGTACGTCGGCGGGCCGCTCCTCGGCGGCCTGCTCACCGACTACCTGAGCTGGCGCTGGACCTTCTACGTCAACCTGCCCGTCGGCGCCGTGGCGCTGCTGATCATCTCCACCCGGATCCACCTCCCGCCCGCCGAACGCGTCAAGCCCCGCATCGACTACGGCGGCGCGGCCCTGCTCACCACCGCCATCGTGGCCCTGACCCTGCTGGCCGGCTGGGCGGGCACCGCGTACGCCTGGACCTCACCCCAGGTCCTCACCCTGGGCGCGCTCTCCGTGCTCGCCCTGGCCGGATTCGTCGCCGTCGAACGCCGGGCCGCCGAACCGGTCATCCCGCCCCGGCTGTTCGCCGACCGCGGCTTCACCCTGGCCCAGGTCCTCAGCTTCCTCGTCGGCGCCGCCATGGTCAGCGTGACCAACTACCTGCCCCAGTACATGCAGTTCGTCCAGGGCGCCTCGCCCGCGGCGGCCGGCATGCTCCTGCTGCCGCTGATGTTCGGCATGCTCGCCGCGCAACTGGTCACCGGCCGGCTCATCAGCCGCGACGGCCGCTACCGCCGCTATCCGATCCTCGGCGGCGCGCTCATGACCGCCGGGTCCCTGGCCCTGCTCCTGCTCGACGCCTCCACCCCCGCGCCGGCCGCCTCGGCGCTCACCCTCGTCATCGGGACGGGGATCGGCCTGGTGATGCAGAGCACCACGCTCATCACGATCAACGGCGCCGACCCGCGCGACATGGGCGCCGCCAGCGGCACCGTCACCCTGCTGCGCACCGTCGGCGGATCGCTGGGCATCGCCGTGCTCGGCACCCTGTACGCGACCCGGATGCACACCCACCTGACCACCCGCCTCGGCCCCGGCCAGGCCGGACAACTGGAGCGGAGCGGCGAGCTGACACCCGGATCGCTGCCCCGCCTGCCCGCCCCCGTGGCCGACGCCGTCCGCGAGGCCGTCACCAGCGGCCTGCACGCCCTCCTCATCGGCGCCGCGGCTCTCGCGGCGATCTCGTTCGCGATCGCCTGGCTCATCCGCGAGATCCCGCTCCGCACCGAAACCCCACCCCAGCCCGACTCCGAACCCCCACCCCAGCCCAACCTCGGACCCGCACCTCAGCCAGACTCCGGACCGGCACCCCAGCCCGACTTCGGACCGGCACCCCAGCCAGACCCGGAAGCGACATCCCGGCCGAACCACCAACGCGCGCCCCAGCCAGACCCCGAACCGGCGCCCTCCCCCCGGAAAGGCTGAGTCAAAATTCCCGCGGCAGCGGAATCCGCGCCCGGAAAAAGGGAATCGCGCCGATAGCGGGCACTGCGATCCCAGAGGGAGCCATGAACGGATTCTATTGGGGATTCGCCACGGCGGGACTCGCGGCCATGGTCCTGACGATGATCGGCAACTCCGGCATGCGTGCGGCCCTCCGCGCCATATTCAGGCGCCCGCTCGGCGAGCTGACCCTGATCGTGAAAGCCGGGACCACGCTCGAGTCCCAGCAGGGGGCACGCCCCGCCACGGCGGAAGAGGTCATCCCCATAGATGAGCTGATCATCAAGGTCGATGCGGACCGGAGCGGCCCACCCGAGCCGAGCCCGGCGACGCGCTCCCGCCGGTACGCAGGAGGGCCGGAATGAGCCCAGGCGGCGGCGCGACGACCGTGGACCGGAATTTCTGACTCGTGTTCTTCGTGGTGCTCGGCTTCACGGTCCTCTTCGTGGGCGGCGCCATTTATTCGGGCTTTTTCATCGCCAATCCCACTCCGTCACAGCTGTCGACGACGGAATGGCTGCAAAGAGCCGCATGGGCGGGTCTGGGCGTGATTTTCGGCTTGCTCGGCGGCAAAACAGTCTGACGCTGGACCAGGGCCGACAATCCTCAACGACCGCACCGACGAAACCGGACACGGCCACCGTGAGATCCGCCGCATGAAGATCTGCGTCATCCGCCCCGGACTGCCCTTCCCGCACGCCGCCCAGGCGATCCACGTCAAACGCCGCCGCACCGACCACCGCACCGGCAAGACCGCCATCGTCACCATCTACGCCATCACCAGCCCCCCACCAGGCCGAATCACACACGCCCAGCTCGCCGCCCTGATCCGCGGCCACTGGAGCGTCGAGGCCCTGCACCACGTCCGCGACGTCACCTACCGCGAGGACGCCTGCCGACTCCGGACTGGCACCCCACCCCGGATCATGGCCGGCCTCCGCAACCTGGCCATCGGACTAGCCCGCCTGATCGGCTGGGCCGACATTGCCACCGCCACCGACCACTACCGCAACCACCGCACCGACGGCCTTCAGCTACTCGGTGTCACAACATGAGAACGCTTCGGCCTTGCCCCAGGGGCCCCTCGACCACCCAGCTGCGCCATGCCCGCATGCGCTCACCGGCCGAGAACGCTTCGGTCCTGAAGCCACCAGCAGGATCGCTATCCAAACGGCATCCGGGTCAACCAACGAATGGGCGACCACCGTGCTAGACGGAGTATATGAGCCGGTCCTCTGAGCGGATCAGGCCTGGAAGGCCGAGCTGGGCGGACTGTGGAAAGCGTGGAATCACTTCGTCGCAGAATTGCTGGTCGATTGTTTTCAGGTAGTTGCGAGCGGACACGTCGTCGTCGTCCTGAAAGATGTCGGTGAACCAGTTTTCGTCGGCCACCGCATGATCGAAGCGTGCCTTGGCGGGTGCCACGATGTCATCCGCGCACGTGCGGGCGAGCGAACCGATGGTGCTGTAGATCTCGGCCAGCGGGCGGACGGTGTCGTGGATCGCCTTCAGCGCCTGCTGCGCCCGCTCTGCCGCAGCACTGGCCCAATGATAGCTGACGTCATTCGCATGAAACCGCAGCCGGCCGGCGATCGTCCCCAGGTCATCGGAAATCGCCGTCATGGAGCTGGAAAAGTTTCTCATCGACTGCTCGTCGCCGGTCATCAACAGCTCCCTGATCCGTTCCTTGTCAAGGCCGTCGTAGTCATGACGCAGCTCAATGCCGTTCCAGTCGACGACGATGTATCCCGACGGATATTGGGTGCTGACTGCATAGCCCTTTTCGACACTGCTCCAGCTGCTTCTCGGAGTGTCCGAATAAGGACTCACCGCGGAGGTGGAGTCATGATATCTGTTCCAGAAGGACTGTCTGTTGAGCCAACTGTTCTCTTCGGCGATATTATAATTTTGGCCCGCGGTGGCAATGCCGCACGCGGCCACGACGCACTCGACCACCGCATCACTGGTAATGCAGTACAAGTCATCCGTGAAAGATCGAAAGATCCTCGAGACATCGTCGGCCCTGCCCCAATCTCCGGCATTGAAGCTCTTCCCGCCCCACCAGTCGGGGATTTCGACATCGTTGAGATCGACCACGAGCTGCTCGGCCGTCTCCCGCAGCGCCTTGCGATCGACGTCAATGCCATCTCTGACCAGGTCGCCAAGTCCAGGCCAATCGTCACTGGGCCTGGGTACACTGTCCGCGCCCGCTCCATCCTCTTGCGGATCCGTTCTCAGAGTCACGCGACATCGCCTTCTCACGGTGTGATTGATTGATTGCGGAGGATAGTGCCCCCGGAGCCTAGCTAATTCGATAAGAACTATCCGAAACCATGCGGTGAAATGCTGGTGAAGATCGATCACCCCAGGCCGCCGTGGCGTCGGCACCGGCCGCCTCAGGCCGGGAGCGCCATCCATTGCAGGTCGTCCACGAGCGGCAGTGTGGGCGTGCTGCCCGAAAGCTCGGGGACCAACGACAACGTCGCACGGGCCACCGCCGCGCGTTCGGGAGCCGGATCGCCATCTCCTCCCACGACCACGGCCAAGAGGCTGTCGGGGACTATAGAAGGCCGTTCTTCACATGCCGCGCCCGGGAGTCGGTGGAGCACGCTGTAGCCGAGCCGGGCCTTGTACTCCACGCCCGTGATCGACACGACCGATATGCCGAGCTCCCAGGCCAGGGAGCCGGCCGCGCCCAGCAACGTGGTCTTGCCCATGCCCGGCTCACCCATCAGCCTGCCCGACCGGGAAGTGGCTTGGACGAACGCGGGGATCCGGTCCAGATCAATCTCGCGACCCGCACCGGCCACCCTGCCCGCCTCGAACCGGCAAAACTCGCTCTCGCCACCTGAGACGCACAGAACTCCGCCAGCATGAGGGACATGACCACCAACAAGGTGCTGGATAGCGCGGTGCTCGCCGTTCAACGCGACATGGACGCGACCCGTGTCGCCGGACGACTCGGCTTCGATACCCCGGAGTGGGACGACCCGGGCTACCTGCGCGTCGAGTACAAGGGCCGATACTCCAGCCTCGGACTGCGTGAGGACGAACCGCATGAGCCAGTTGCCACCCTCGTGCTGATCGCCGATCTCGCCCAGACAGTCATCGCCGAGCAGGAGGGGAAGATCTGGCCGACCTGTCCGGCGCACTCCCTTGGGCTGCATCCGAAGCAGGCGGGCGGGGCGGCGCTCTGGACATGCAAGGGCGGAGGCGGGCACGCCGTGGCTGCGATCGGAAAGCTGGAGGACGGGGCCTGACACCGGGACCAGCGACGTTCACTGAGCCCTTTCGTTCTGCGTGCCTGGGCATCCTGAGCACAGCCGACATGGGACAACTTGGACTGAGCGGGGTCACCGGCCATGACATATACAGCCGGTTAGCTGCCTCTTTATACACGCCCACGCCAACAGATCCGTCAACGCCTTATTTGTGGGCTGTCAATAACCAGATGAGAACCTTCCAGGAGAAGGCAACGGCCTTCGTCGCACTTCAAAAGGAAGGATTCCTATGGCGCATCGCTACGCGGTGCAGATGGTCAAACGGGCCGGACTGCCTGAGTTACGCCCGAGCAAGTGTTGAATGCTCACGCATTAGGGTGCGGCTGAGGTGAGCTGGGAGAGCATCGGAAGGGCGCGGTCCATGAAACGTGCAGGCATCGTTTTAGACGACGTGGAACGACTGCAGTGGGATTTCACGCCGCTCGTGAGCGTTGGACCACTGTGGTTCGGCATGAGTCATGACGAGGTGGTTGCTGAGCTGGATACGGATGTCCCTTCCAGCGGGTCCGACAGATGGGGAGTGCGCCGTGCATGGTTCCATCTGCCGACCTCTTACGGGAGTGCCCTGACGACGTACTACGCAGGGTCCGGACGCCTGTCCTGCATCGCGGTTGACGCGCTTCACGGTCCTCAGGTGACGATGGAGGGCCTTCCGCTGGTTGGACGTGTGCCGTCCGAGTTGGCGGACGTGTTCGTCGATCACATGCTGTCCCGGGGGTTGCCGGAGGCGGTCCGCTCCTCGCAGTACGGAGATCTCGGAGCTGACGAGGTTGGGCTCGTGCTGCGTGCGCAACGCGCTGGAGACATCCTCCTGACGCGTCCAGTTTTCGTCGCCCGCGAGTGGGCCGATTGTGTCTGTGACGTGACAGAGGGCTATGTCCCTGATGAGGAATGGCGGGTGTATTGCTGAAGGACACGCCGCCTGATCGCTTACGTACTGGTGTGCTCCGGGTTGGATTTCGGGATTCTCGTGTCCGGCCATGCGGACGTTGGCGGGGTGTTATCGACCGACGGTTCGTCGGCGAGGGAGAGCAGGGTCTTGCGGGTGATCCGCAGGTGCTCCGGCGCCTCTCCGAGGTCGCTCAGCCAAGATGTCGATCTCGGCCCGGGTGTGCTCGATCTAGCAGGTCAGGCCTTTCCCGGCCTGCACAAACGACCGGCGGCGCGTGAGTCCCCGCATCCATGCCACCGGCGTGGACAGGCGCTGGTGGGTCTCTTGTCTGGCCCCCATGTCTTCGAGTTTCCGCTCCACGGCCGACGACGCACCTGTGGGAACACGGCCCAGGGCCGGCAGGCCACCTCGCCGGGGATCGGGGCGAAGCCCCGATCCCTATGGAGACAGCCCGAGCGCCGGCGAGGACCGCTCGGGGCGGGCTCCAGCAGGCCAACCCGGTAATCGCGCAACGGGTGGGCGCCGGCGAGCGCAGCGAGCGGGGGGTTCCCGGGGTCGAAGGGGCGGAGCCCCTGGGAGGCAGGGCCCGAGCACTCGCATGGCACGAGTGCCTCCGGATGTGAGGACCTTGCTTTCCCGGGCGGTCACATGTTGATCATGTGGCCGGCGAGGCCGTGGATCGCTTCCTTGACCGCTTCCCCGAGTGTCGGGTGCGCGTGGACGTTGCGGGCGACCTCGTGCACGGTCAGGTCCCACTGCTGGGCCAGGGTCAGCTCCGGCAGCAGTTCGGTGACCTCGGGCCCGATCAGGTGGGCGCCGAGCAGCTCGCCGTGCGTGTTGTCGCTGATGATCTTGACGAAGCCGGCCGAGTCGCCCAGGCCGTGCGCCTTGCCGTTGGCCGTGAAGGGGAACTTCGCCACCTTCACGTCGTAGCCCAGGTCGCGCGCCTGCGCCTCGGTGTAGCCGAAGCTGGCCACCTGCGGCTGGCAGTACGTGGCCCGCGGGATCATCACGTAGTCGAGCTCCATGGTCTCCGCGTCGGCGATCGTCTCGGCGGCGATGATGCCCATGGACTCCGCGGCGTGCGCCAGCATCAGCTTGGCGGTGACGTCGCCGATGGCGAAGATGTGCGGCACGTTCGTACGGCAGCGCCCGTCGACCGCGATGGCGCCCCGGTCGGTCAGCGCCACGCCCGTCTTCTCCAGGCCGTAGCCCTCGACGCGCGGCTGGAACCCGATGGCCTGCAGCACCTTGTCGGCCTCGAGCACCCGGGTCTCGCCGCCGCGGGTGACGGTGACCTTGACGGAGGCGCCGGTGTCCTCGATGGCGTCCACGCGGGTCGAGGTCAGCACCTCGATGCCGAGCCGCTTGTAGCGCTTGGCAAGCTCGGCCGACACCTCCTCGTCCTCCAGCGGCACCACCCGGTCGAGGAACTCCACGATCGTCACCTTGACGCCGTAGTTGTGCAGCACGTACGCGAACTCCACCCCGATGGCGCCCGCACCCGCGATGATGATGCTCTCCGGCAGCTCCTCGGTGAGGATCTGCTCCTCGTACGTCACCACACGCTCGGAAAGCCGCGTGCCCGGGATCAGCCGGGTGGTCGCGCCCGCCGCGATGATGCAGTGGGAGAACGTGATCGTCTCGCCGTTCACCTGGATCGTGTTCGCGTCCAGGAACGTGCCGCGGCCGTCGTACTCCGTGATGGCGTTCTTCTTCATCAGGTAGTGAACGCCCTTGACCCGACCGTCGGCCACCTTGCGGCTGCGCTGGAAGGCCGCCCCGTAGTCGAAGGTGACCTGGCCGCTGATGCCGAACGTCTTGGCCTCGTTGTTGAAGATGTGGGCCAGTTCGGCGTTGCGCAGCAGCGCCTTGGACGGGATGCAGCCCACGTTCAGGCAGACGCCACCCCAGTACTTCTCCTCGACGACCGCAGCGCGCAGTCCGAGCTGGGCGGCGCGGACGGCGGCCGTATACCCTCCGGGACCCGCGCCGAGAACGACGACGTCATAGTGAGTGCTCATGAGTCGGACCATACCGTCAGCTAGACCTCGACCTTGTACGAGAGGGTGAGCTCGTCGGCGGGCACCCCGCGGATCCCCCAGTTCACCCTGGGCATCTCGATGATCGTGATCTCCACGTCCTCGGGCTCGTAGCCGGATTTGTCGTAGATCTCCCTGATCAGCGCCCGCTTGGCGTCGTCGCTGCGCCCGGTGAAGCAGATCACCTCGATGATGAGGTATTGGTCACTGCGCCCAGGGCAGACGAAGTCGTCCTCCTCCAGCAGCAGGAACCGGTGGAACCGCTTCTCCGGCGGCACACCCCAGGCGCTCACCAGGCACGACTGCACCAGATCGGAGATCTCCCGCTGCCGCCCGGCCCACACGTCCCTGCGCCCGTACACCTTCACCTGTGCCATATCGGCAATATAGAGGGCGTGATCCGCGTACTCCTGGCCGACGACGAGGCCATGATCCGGGCCGGGGTCAAGGCCATCCTCGCCTCCGACCCGTCGCTGGAGGTGGTGGCCGAGGCCGGGGACGGCAGGCAGGCCGTCGACCTGGCCATCAGCCACCGCCCCGACGTGGCGCTGCTCGACATCCGCATGCCCAGGCTCGACGGCCTGGGGGCGGCGAGCGAGATGCGCCGGGTCGCGCCGGGCACGGCCGTGGTGATGCTGACCACATTCGGGGAGGACGACTACATCGCCAAGGCGCTCGACATCGGGGCGAGCGGGTTCCTGCTCAAGTCGGGCGATCCGCGTGAGCTGATCGCCGGGATCCACGCGGTGGCCGACGGGGCCGCGTACCTGTCGCCCAGGGTCGCCCAGCGGGTGATCGCCCACTTCGCGGGCGGAAAGATGACCAAGAGGGCGCAGGCCCGCGACCGCGTCGGCCCGCTCACCGACCGGGAGCGCGAGGTGCTCGCCCTGGTCGGCGCGGGCATGTCCAACGCCGAGATCGCCCGTGAGCTGCACATCGTCGAGGGCACGGTGAAGGCGTACGTGAGCGCCATCCTCACCAGACTCGGCGTGCGCAACCGCGTGCAGGCCGCAATCATCGCCCACGAGGCCGGATTGGTAGCCTGACGCGTGATGTATCGCCTCGTGTTCACGCAGGTCTTGCGGCGTTTCGACGCCGAGGCCGTGCACCATCAGACCGTGAGCGCCCTCGCGCTCCTCGCAAAGCTGCCCGTGGTCAAGCGGCTGCTCTACCGCACGCTCGCGCCCCGCGACCCGGCCCTGCGGGTGACCGCGTTCGGTGTGCACTTCCCTGGTCCGCTGGGCCTTGCCGCCGGGTTCGACAAGGACGCCGCGTGCGCCGAGGGCATCGCCGCGCTCGGCTTCGGCCACGTCGAGGTCGGCACGATCACCGCGCACGCCCAGCCGGGCAACCCGCGCCCGCGCCTGTTCAGGCTGGTGGGAGAGCGCGCGGTGATCAACCGGATGGGCTTCAACAACGCCGGGGCGGCCGCCGCCGCCCGCAGGCTGCGCCGTGCCCGGGGCGTCCCCGTCGTGGTCGGGGTGAACATCGGCAAGACCAAGGTGGTGCCCGAGTCGGAGGCCGTGGCCGACTACGTGGCCAGTGCCAAGGAGCTCGCGCCGCTGGCCGACTACCTGGTGGTCAACGTCAGCTCGCCCAACACCCCGGGGCTGCGCAACCTCCAGGCGGTCTCGCTGCTGCGGCCGCTGCTCACGGCGGTCAAGAAGGTCGCGGACGGCACGCCCCGCCCCACTCCGCTGCTGGTGAAAATCGCGCCCGACCTCGCGGACGAGGACGTGGACGCGGTCGCCGACCTGGCGCTGGAGCTGGGCCTGGACGGCATCATCGCCACCAACACCACGATCAGGCACGACGGCGAGACCGGCGGGCTGTCGGGCCGCCCGCTCAAGGGCCGCTCGCTGGAGGTGCTCAGGCGCCTGCGCGCCAGGGTCGGCGACCGGCTCACGCTGGTGTCGGTCGGCGGCGTGGAGGACGTGGACGACGTCTGGGAGCGCCTGCTCGCCGGGGCCACCCTGGTCCAGGGTTACACGGGCTGGATCTACGGCGGCCCGTTCTGGGCCTCGCGCATCCACCGTCAGCTCTCCAGGCGCGTGCGCCGCCACGGCCTCAAGTCCATCACGGACGCTATCGGCCGTACCGCCTGAATCCCTTATCGTGGGGCGAATGATCGAAGAGGTACCACTAGCGGACGGCATCACCCTGCGCCCGGCCGCCGAGCAGGACATCGAGGCCCTGGTACGCGCCTACGACCGCAACCGCGACCACCTCAAGCGGTGGGAGCCCCGCAGGCCCGACGAGTTCTTCACCCTGGAAGGACAGGCCAAGCGGCTCAAGGGCCTGCTCGAAGATCAGGCGCAGGGCCGGGCGATGGCGTGGGTGCTCGCGGACGGCGAGGAGATCGTGGGCCGCGCGACGCTCAGCGGCATCGTCCGCGGCCCCTGGCTGAGCGCCGACCTCGGTTACTGGGTGGACGGTGGCTACATCGGGCGCGGCCTGGCCACCGGCACCGTGCGGGAGGTGTGCCGGATGGCCGACGAGGAGCTGCGGCTGCACCGGATCGCGGCCAGCGTCCTGCTCGACAACGCGGCCTCGCAGAACGTGCTGGTCAAGACCGGCTTCGAGCCGTACGGCACCGCCGAGCGCTACCTCGAGATCGACGGCAGGTGGCAGACCTGCCGCCTCTTCCAGCGCATCCTCAACGACCGCCCGGCCTTCTGAGTCACACGCTGGGGCGGGTCGACTCCGCGTCGTGCGTCATGCCTTCGATGTGGGCCATCGCCTCCTGGACGCGCAACACGCCCGGCCGGTGCGGGCGCCGCCGCTGCCACGGGTGCGGCCCCGCCGGCGGGCGGTACTCCACCCCGAGCGCGTCCAGCCGCCCCAGGTGCTCCTCCAGCCGTCCCTCGAAGCCGTCGGCGGGACCGGCCCACGCGATCTCCGCCAGCGCGCACGCCCGCGGCCACAGGCGGTAGTCGACCGTGCGGGCGTCGGGCACGCGCTCGGTCCAGAGCTGCGCCTGGGCCCCCAGGACCCGGGCACGCTCCTCCTCCGTCCACGAGGCCGGCGCCGGGTCGAAGGCGGCCACGTCCGAGACTGTGGTGGCGTCGCCGATGGCCATGGGCTCGTCCGCCGAGGAAGCCTCCGCGTAGTCGAAGTACAGCGGGAACACCGGGGTCGCCACAACGTCGTGCCCGGCCGCGGCGGCCCGGCGGCCCACCCCCATGCCCCGCCACGGCATGACCACGGTGTCCTCCCGCAGCCCGCCGCTGACGAACGCCTCGTCCCACACCACGGCCCGCGCGCCCCGCTCGGCCAGCGCGTCCGCGAGTCGCCGCAGGAACCACGCCTGCAGGTCGTTGGAGGTGGCCAGCCCGAGCGAGTCGCGGTACGCGGTGATCTCGGCGGACTCGCCCCAATGGTCCAGCACGACCTCGTCACCGCCGATATGCACGTAGGGCGTCTCGCCCAGCGCCCCGATCAGCTCGTCGAAGATCGTGGTCAGGAACTCGACGGTCGGCGGCAGCGGCGACAGGATCGCCGAGGAGATGCCCCACCGGTCGAGCACGTCGTACCGCTCCCCGGTGGCCCCGAGCGACGGGTACGCCGCCAGGATCGCCGACGCGTGCCCGGGCACGTCGATCTCGGGGACGACCGTGACGCACCGGGCACGGGCGTAGGCGCCGATCTCGGCCAGGTCGTCGAGCGTGTAGTAGCCCCCGTGCGGCAGGTCGTCGTACGTGTCCGGCTCCCGCCAGTAGTTGGACGCCGTACGCGGCCGGTGCGAGGAGACCTCGTGCAGCAGCGGGTACGCCCTGCTCTCCACCCGCCACCCCTGGTCGTCCACCAGGTGCAGGTGGAGACGGTTGAGCTTGTGCGTCGCCATCAGGTCGAGCAGGCGGAAGATCTCCCGCTTGGGGAAGAAGTGCCGCGCCACGTCCAGGTGCAGCCCGCGCCAGGCGAAGCGCGGCGCGTCCTCGATCCGCACCCCTGGAACGGGCCACGAGGCCCCGGTGGAGAACCGGTAGGAGGCGGCGGGCAGCAACTGGTGCAGCGACTGCGCCGCGTAGAAGGCCCCGGCCCGCCCGCCGGCCACGATCTCCACGCCCCGCGAACCCACCGTCAGCCGGTACGCCTCCTCGCCGAGCGCCGGATCCCGCCGGACGTCGATCTCACCGGCGTCGCCGGGCCGCAGGTCGAGCCGCGGGAGCGCGAGGCGTACGGCGTCCACCAGGTCGCCGGACACGGTCGCGCCCGAGGTCAGCTCGAAGGAACCGGAAAGATCGCTGAGCAGCTCTGGGCGAGGAATCATGTTTCGAGATAGTGCTGCAATCCGTTCGCCAGCGCCAGCGCGATCTTCTGCCGGAAGCCGGGATCCTGGAACTTGGCCGCCTCGGCGGCGTTGCGCATGTTGCCGCACTCGATGAAGATCTTCGGCACCGTCGACAGGTTGAGGCCGCCGAGGTCGTTGCGGTAGTCGAGCGCGTTGCGGCCGATGTAGGTGGAGTACGGCAGGCCCGTGCCCTTGGCGAACGCGTTGCGCACGTCGATGCCGAGCCTGCTGGAGGCGCCCACGACCTTGTCCACGGGGCCGTTGATCTTCTTCGGCATGATGACGTGGAAGCCGTGGTTGGCCGGGGCCGCGCCGTCGCCGTGGATGGAGATCGCCGCGTCGGCGCGGGCCTTGTTGCCGATCGCTGCCCGCTGGGTGATGCACGGGCCCACGCCGTCGTTGTTCGTCCTGGTCAGCTTGACCGTGGCCCCACGGGATTCGAGGATCTTGACGAGCCGCTTGGAGACGTCGAAGGAGAAGGCGGCCTCGGTGTAGCCGCTGTTGGTCTGGGTGCCCGTCGTGTCGCAGGGCTTCCACTTGGTCAGCACGTTGACCTTGCGGTTGACGGCCGCGGGGTCGCGGTAGTTGCCGCCGTTGTGGCCCGGGTCGATCACGACGACCTTGCCCTCCAGGGGCTTGGCGTCGGGCGG
Source organism: Nonomuraea sp. NPDC052116 (assembly GCF_040680035.1). Lineage (NCBI taxonomy): Bacteria > Bacillati > Actinomycetota > Actinomycetes > Streptosporangiales > Streptosporangiaceae > Nonomuraea > Nonomuraea sp. NPDC052116. Next base: position 55,122 of record NZ_JBFAWA010000037.1, read on the forward strand.
GGACTGCTTGGCGGAAGTCCGCTTGGCGGGAGTCTGCTCGGAGGGAGTCTGCTCGGCGGCGGTCTGCTCCGCGCTGGTCGCGGGAGCGGCCTGACCTGCCGCGGCGCCACCGGTGCCGGTGCCGCCACACGCGGAGGCGATCAGGCCGCAAACGACGAGAGCTGAGGCTGGCAGAGCACGCATGGCATCCAACTTACGGCACGCCCGGAGCTCAAGCCCTTCTTATGCCAACTACGGCGAGTGGCGGGGAATCCTACATCCTGGCCGGGCCCCTAGCCCCTCACCAGACACGCTCACCGATCTCCTGGCGCTCCAGCAGGGCGGCCAGCTCCCGCGCGTCCTCGGCGTCGAGCCCGAGGACGACGCGGGGCCGGCCCCACGGGTGGTCGAGGGAGTGGGCGACGTAACTGGCGACCGACTCAGCGGCGCCGTCGACGCCCCGCCCCCTCCCCGCCCGCCAGTGGCCCCAGGCGCGCTCGAGCTCGGCCGCCGCGCGCTGGGCGCAAGACACTAGTTCCGGATCACGCATGACTGTTCCCCCGGATCAGATCGTGGCCGGATCGAATCCGGCCACAAATAGCATGACCCTGACGAGTAAACAGCCGCGCGGCCACGTCTCCGCGCGGCTTGACCCAGCCTTGAGCCTTTGCGAACAAGAAACCTGCTCCAGCAGACTGCCGCTCTACCGTCGTGCGCGCGATCCTCGCCACAGCGGCAGTCGGCTTTGCAGATTTCTTATTCGTCTCAGGCGGGACCCGTGCTTCGTCGCACGATCAGCTCAGGGCGGATCTCGCGCAGTCGCGAGACCTTCGCGGGGTCCCCGATCCGGTCGCTCAGCAGCGCCGCCGCCGACCTTCCCATGGTGCGCCGGGGCTGGTCGACCGAGGTGAGCGAGATGTGGTGGGAGGCCGACAGGTGCGTGTTGTCGTAGCCGACCACCGAGAGGTCTTGCGGGACTCGCAGGCCCAGGTCGCTGGCGGCCGAGAGCACGCCGAGCGCGACCACGTCATTGGCGGCGAAGATCGCCGTGGGCCTGGGGTCGCGGGTGAGCAGCGCCGTTGCCGCCTCCCTGCCACCCTCCTCGGTCGAGTCCGCGGCCTCGACCATGATGTACGGCGCCAGCGAGTGCCTGCGCATGGCCACGAGGTAGCCCTCGCAGCGCGACGAGCGCCGGCCCTCGATGTGCGCGATGCGCTTGTGGCCGAGTTCGACCAGGTGGTCGATGGCCAGGCGAGCGCCGAGCTGGTCGTCGTCGACCACGATGTCGACTCCGTCGAGCTCGATGTCACGTTCCCCTACGACGACGGTCGGGGTGTAGGCGGTGGCCTCGATCAGCGTCTCGCTGGTCGGCGCGATGCCCAGGAGGACCAGCCCGTCCACCCTGAGCTCGAGGAAGGCCTCGACGGCCTCGTCCTCGAACGCCGGGTCCCACTGGCTGTTCCCTATGAGCATGCGCAGGCCGTCGCCGTGCAGGCTCTCCTGCAGACCGTCGAGGAACTCCGCGTAGAACGGATTGTGCAGGTCGGCGACGAGCGCGCCCACCAGATGCGTACGGCCTTCGACCAGGCTTCGCGCGACCGCGTTCGGCCGGTAGCCGAGTTCGCGGGCGGCCTGCAGCACGGCCTGGCGCCGGTGCTCGCTCACGTGCGGGGATCCGCGCAGCACGAGAGAGACCAGCGATTTCGAGACGCCGGCTCGTTCGGCGACGTTGCGGATGGTCGGTCTGGGCCGAGGCAGTGTGTCTACCTCTCTGAGCTCGGTAATGGTTGAAGTGTTGACGGGCGGTCCTGACATGTGTCTCCCCCGCGATGCGGATATGGGCACCTGTCTCACCAAACGATCGAGTTCGCGGCAGGGTACGGCCTTCTCACTCTTTGACTCAGGGAATCGTCGCGGGTTAACCCGGGGAACGGGCGGCACGGCGTCGGCTACTGTGCAGGTGTGACACCCGGGAAGTCAGCCGAGACGGCACGGCCGGCGCGGCGCAGGCTCAGTGTCGACCGGCGTCGCGAGGAGCTGATGGCGGCCGCGCTCGAGCTGTTCAGCACCCGTGACGCGGAAGACGTCTCGATCGACGACGTGGCCTCGGCGGCGGGCGCTTCGCGGGCCCTGGTCTACCACTACTTCGGTGGCAAGCAGGAGCTCTACGTGGCCGCGCTGAGGAGCGCGGCGGAGCAGCTGGAGTCCCGGCTTCGCCCCCATGAGGGCGGCCGGCCGCTGGAAGAGCTGGCCTCCGGGCTCAGGCGCTACTTCGACTTCGTCGAGGAGCACGCGGCCGGGTTCGCCGCGTTGCTGCGCGGGGGGCCCGCCAACCGGGCGGGCGAGATCGGCGAGATCGTCGACGGCGTACGCCAGCGTCTCTTCCGCCTCATCCTGAAGCAGATGCGGGTCGATGAGGCCAGCCCGGTGCTGCGCACGACCCTGCGCTCATGGATCGCCTCCGTGGAGACGGCCGGCCTCGACTGGCTCGAGCACCGTGACATAGAGCGACCGACGCTGGAAAAGATGCTCGTCGATCACATGGTCGCGCTGCTCGGCGTGGCCGCCGCCTACGACGGCGCCGTGGCCACGCTGTTGGAACGACTCGCGTAATTCGCCTCACTGCGTGAGGCGGCTCGGTCGCTCAGATCCGTTGCGGAGAGAAGGATGGCGCCGGGCGGGCGGCGCCAACTCTCCCATGCGACGTTGTGTCGCCACGACGGTGGACCAGGCCGTCGGCCTGGCTCACCCTCAACCCCCCTGAGGATCCGTGACGACCCTCACTTACTCCGAGCGCTGCTGCGGAATCCCCGCGAGCAGTGCCCGGACCTCGGTCTCCCGGTAACGCCGATGACCGCCGAGGGTTCGAATCGACGTCAACTTACCCGCCTTGGCCCACCGCGTAACGGTCTTGGGGTCGACCCTGAACATGGTCGCGACCTCAGCGGGCGTGAGCAGTGGCTCGGCCTCGGGTGTACGAGCTGACATTTGTGCGGCCTCTCCTCCGTGTGGACCGGCTTAGCGATCCTGTGACTGCCTTTGCGCGTGTCACGGATGTCCCCCTATGGCACAGAGCGTGCGGCTTTTCTGAGCCATATGCGGCATCACCCGATGTGACCATACCGCCACGCAGAGCGATTGGCGAGCCCTTCTTTGACCCAACTGCCCGCCCCCGCGGCGATGTCACGCTCGGTGATTCTAGCGACACGGTTCGTGGTATCGCAGTGAAAACGGCAAACTACTCAGTTCGCAGAAGAGAGCAGCCGGGAGACGTGACCTACTCATGCAGGTCAGACGGTCGTATTGAGCCTCAGTTGGCAGATTCCAGCTGTTGCATTGACTTCCACCGGAGGATCACCCTCTGGTACATGGCGTAGGCAAGTTCTTCTTGACCCGTGTCCAGGCCCGTCAGGGCGCCCGCCAGCTCCGCCACCGACTGGTCCGCCTGCAACGCGTCGTCGTCCATGAGGTGGACGAGGCCGCCGTAGTCGAGCTCCACCAGCGAGTGCGGGTGGAACTCCTCCAGCCACCTGGCGACGTCCTCCACGTCGAAGTTGGCCGCCACGTCGCCCAGGTGCCTGCGCAGCACGTTGAGCGCCCTGGCCGCCCGCCTCCTGGCCTGCGCCATGGAGGTGACGTAGATGAGGTTGCGTCCGGTAGCGGTCGTCACGTCCTGTCCCGGGTTGGCGGAGCCGAGCACCAGCCAGCGCTCGTTCCCATCAAACGGCACGAACCACGATGGCGGCACATGCCACGCCGTGGTGCGAATGTGCGTACGCAACGCGGACGAACCGGCCTGCCGCTTGTACCGGTCGAAGTCGTCCGCCACCTGGTCCGCGATCGCCTTGGGCACCAGATGGTCCATCAGCTTCACAGGAGTGGTGCCACGCAGCCTTGAGAACGCCAGCCACGAGCGCAAACGGCTTTGCCAGGGACAGACATAGAGACGGTCCTCAACACGCCGCAGATAGGCGTTGGGGCTCTCCTGGGCGGGAACGGGTTGAGGGGGCATACCGAGAAGGCGCATGACCGACTCTCCGTGCTCCGCATTGAGCGCGTTCGCGCGGCGCGGGCGGTCCCGTGAGTCGGCGTAGTCGGCCCACACCTTGCGCTCGGGTTCGGCGAACGCGGTCAGTGGCTCATAGACGCGGAGGTAGGCGGCATAGGGCAGCACGGAGGCATCGTGTCATGAAGCGAACCTGCGTGCACCGTTGTGGCTTACTACGCTGTGAGGTGATCTCCGTCGCAAAGGTGCGGCGGACCGGACAGGGAGTCACTACCGTGACCGACGTCTTCGGTTCGTCCCAAAAGGACGTCCACGAGCAGGTCGTGTTCTGCGCCGACGAGCAGAGCGGCCTGCGTGCCATCATCGCCATCCACAACACGGCCCTGGGCCCTGGGCTGGGAGGCACCCGCTTCTATCCGTACGAGAGCGAGAGCGCGGCCCTGGCCGACGTGCTCAACCTCGCCAAGGGCATGTCCTACAAGAACGCGCTGGCCGGGCTCGACCTGGGCGGCGGCAAGGCCGTCATCATCGGCGACCCGGCCCACGACAAGAACGAGGCGCTGCTGCGCGCGTACGGGAGGTTCGTGCAGTCGCTCGGCGGGCGCTACATCACGGCCTGCGACGTGGGCACCTACAGCGAGGACATGGACGTCATCGCCCGCGAGTCACGCTTCGTGACCGGCCGCTCGCCGGCCTACGGCGGGGCGGGGGATTCCTCCATCCTCACGGCGTACGGGGTGTTCCAGGGCATGCGGGCCTCGGCCGAGCGCGTGTACGGCACTCCGTCGCTGCACGGCAGGCGCGTCGGCGTCGAAGGGGTCGGCAAGGTGGGCCACCGCCTGGTCGAGCTCCTGCGCGAGGACGGCGCCGAGGTCGTGATCTGCGACGTCGCCCCCAAAGCCGTCGAGCGGGTGCGCCTGCGCCACCCGGAGGTCGACGTGGTGGCCGACGCGGCCGAGCTGAGCGGATCCGACATCGACGTGTTCGCGCCGTGCGCGCTGGGCGGCGCCCTCGACGACGCGACGGTCGCCAGGCTCCGGGCGAGGATCGTCTGCGGCGGGGCCAACAACCAGCTCGCCCACCCCGGGGTCGAGAAGCAACTCGCCGAGCGCGGCATCCTCTACGCGCCCGACTATGTCGTCAATTCGGGAGGCGTGATCCAGGTCGCGGACGAGATCGAGGGCTTCGACATGGAACGAGCCAGATCGAAGGCCACCCAGATCTACGACACGACCCTGAAGATCTTCCAAATCGCTGCCGATGAGGGCGTTCCGCCCGCTGTCGCAGCGGATAGGCTAGCCGAGCGCAGAATGTCGGAAGTCGGGCGTATTAGGGGCATTTGGCTGGGCCGCTGACGGCCCACGCCCATACGACGTACCGAGCTGGGCACAAAACAGGTACGGTAATAGGCGAACGATAGGCTGACGCCCAAAGAGACGCGGCGTCAGTGTGTGGTGCGTTAGCGACGAGGGGGTCGGGGACGACCCCACACGAGGGGGTCGAGCCAATGGGGCGCGGCCGAGCAAAGGCCAAGCAGGTCAAGGTTGCTCGCCAGCTGAAGTACAACAGCGGTGGCACGGATCTTGACCGTCTTCGCGATGAACTCGGGGTCGGAGACTCCAGCAGCAATGACGACGCCGACGACCTCAACGATGAGCTGGCGGATCGCTATGCCGATTACGCCGATGACTATGGCGCCGGAGACGACGAAGACGACCGTCCTCCCGGCCGTCGATAGCCGTTCCTGGTTGACGTGACGAGGACCGGCGCCCGCGCCGGATTCTCGTTCACGCTCGTCGGGCCCCACGGGTAACCGTGGGGCTTTCGTCACGTGGTCGTCTTTTCCAGGAAGTCCGCGATGACCGGCGCGATGTCCGGGAGCTTCTCCTCCAGCGCGAAGTGCCCGGTGTCGAAGACGTGCACCTCCGCCTCGGGCACGTCCCGCCGGTACGCGTGGGCGCCCGCCTCCAGGAAGATCGCGTCTCCCCGCCCCCAGAGCACCAGCGTGGGCGGGCGGTGCAGGCGTAGCCATGCCTGCCAGGCCGGGTAGCGCGCGAGGTTCCCGGCGTAGTCGCGGGCGAGGGCCAGCTGCGCTTCCTTGCGTCCCGGCAGGTCCAGGAAGTGCTGGTCGAGCGTCCATCCGTCGGGCGCCACGAGTGCCGGGTCCACTGTGCCGTCCTCGTACTGGCCGCGGGTGAACGGCAGCGTGAACAGCTCGCCGGACGGCGCCTTGACGGCCTGGCGCGCCACCTCGGACAGCCCTTCGTCGTACGCGTTGGCGTTCTGCACGATGAGCCCCGCGATCCACTCGGGATGCCGCTCGGCCACCCGGAACCCGACGGGCCCGCCGAAGTCGAACGCGTACAGCACGAACGGCCCGAGCCCGATCGCCCGCACGAACCCCTCGACGACGTCGGCCAGCCGGTCGAAGGAGTACGCGAAACCGTCGGGGGTCCGCGTGTGCCCGAATCCGGGATAGTCGGGCGCGATCACCCGATAGCGGCTGCCCAGGGCGTCCATGAGCCGCCGGTACTGGTGCGACGCGGACGGGAACCCGTGCAGCAACAGCAGCGGGACCCCGCCTTCCGGCCCCGCCTCCCGGTAGAAGACCTCGACCCCCTCGACGTCCACGAACCCGTGCCTGATGTGGGGAATCCGCATCTCACATGCCTCTTTCTTGCGAAGACGCATTAGTTATAGACCGAATGGCACTAATGGGTCAACTCATGGATGTAGCATTAGCGGCATGGAGTTGCTGACGGGTGAGCCCCTGGCCCTGGACCTGGTCAACACACGGTCCCGCGACCACGACGCCCTGGACCGGTCCGCCGACTTCGGCGACTGGCTGGCCAGGCAGTCGGACCGCCTCACCCTGCCCGGCGGGCCCTTCCCGGCCGCCGACCTGGCCGCCGTCCGCCGGCTGCGCGGTCACGTGGAGGCGGCCCTGGACGCCGCCCGCCAGGCCGTCCCCGCGCCGCCCGACTCGATCGCGGCGATCAACGAGGCCCTGCGGCTCTCCCCGCCGTACCCTCGGCTGGAGGCCCGGGGAGTCGTCTTCACGAGCGTCGCGCGGCGGGACGGCACGGATGTGGACCGCCTGCTCACGCAGCTCGCCGAGGCGGCCGTGGAGCTGCTGACGGACCCCAACGTGGGCAAGGTCCGCTCCTGCGAGGCACCCGACTGCCGGATGCTCTTCCTCCCGGCCCACCCCCGCCGCCGCTGGTGCTCACCGACGCTCTGCGGCAACCGGATCCGCGTCGCCCGCTACTACCAGCGGCACAAGCCGGATCACTCCCAGACGTAGAGCGCGGCGCCCAGGAGGACGACGGTGAGCGCGCAGGCCCAGCCGCGCACGGTGTTGAAGCGGGTCCAGCGGGGCAGGTAGCCGGCCCAGTCGACCTCGCCCGCGTCGATCGCGTTGTTCAGCGGGACGTTGACCGCTCCCGTCACCATGATCGAGCCGGCGAAGGCGACGACGGCCCCCGCGACGGCCAGGATGCCCGGCAGGCTGCCGGGTCCGGCCACGAACAGCAGGATCCCGGCGACCAGCGCGAGGATCGGCGCCAGCGTGAACGTGGACAGGAACGCCGGATTGAGGATCTTCTGGTTGATGCTCCGCATGACGGCTGCCGCCTGCTCCTTGTCGACGGCGTCGAGGCCCGGCATCACCGACGTCGAGAACGCGAAGTAGACCCCTGCCATGAGGCCGTTGAGCACGAGCGCGAGGATCACCGCGACGGCCGCGAGTACGTCCATGTGGCAATGATCCCGCGCGGGCGAAATCTTTTCCACGGGGTTGTCGCCCGCGGTTGCTAGCCTGCCGGGCATGCTGGAGATCGGTGACGTCGTGGCCGTGCCCCTGCCGCTCGGCGGTTTCGGCGCGTGCCAGGTGACGGCGGCGGGCGGCGAGCTGACGGTGTGCGTGTTCGACTGGCACTCCGACGCGGCGCCCGCGCTCGACGACCTGCGCGGGGCCCGCCCGCTGATCATCGACCACCACAGCTGGGAGGGTGTGCCCCAGATCCTGTCCGTCGAGGCGGCCGCCCCGCTGCCCGCCGGTTTCGTCCGGCTCGGGTCGCTGCCGGTGAGCGCCGGCATGCCGCGCTCGACCGGCGCGTACGGCGGATGGCCCGCCCTGGGCGTGCAGGTCGTCCTGCAGCGGCACTGGGACCTGCGGGTGCCCGACGAGGTCAAGGCCGCCTACAAGAGCGCCGCTCCCGGGCAGGTCGAGGCCGACTTCGGCGGCCGGCGGATCCGCAGGCCCGCCATGGTGTCCGGGCTCGACCTGCGGGAGCTCCACGGCGAGGTGCGCTGGGCCGGGCTGGACGCGCTGCCCCGGGTGACCTCGCTGACCTGGTCCGGGCCCGACCGGGGCCTCGCCGCCGCCCTCTCGTCCCGGCCGATCATCACCAGCCTGCACTGGGCCGATCCGCCCGGCGAGGTCGATCTGGGCGGGACGCATCTCAACGATCTGACGTTCGCCGGAGCCTCGCCGCGCCGGCTCGTCCTGCCGCCCACCCTGACCCGCCTGCGCCTGGACGCGGCGCCGCCCGAGCTCGTGACGGCGGCCGCCGGCGGGCGGTGGATCCGCGTGACGACCCGCTCCGGCGTCCCCGCCGGGCTGAGCGGCGTGCGCGACGTGGCGATGGAGGTGGCGGGCGACCTGCGGCTCGCGGCGCTGGACGGGCTCGCCGAGCTGGAGTCGCTGCGGATCCAGTGGCTGCGCTCGTACGGCGGGCTCGTCGGCACGACCGCGTTCCCCAAGCTGCACACGCTGGAGCTGATCGACGCGTACGGGGTCGACGCGTCGATGCTGCCCCCGCCCGGCGGCGCTTTGCGGCACGTCAGCGTCGCCTCGCTCAGAAGCAGCCAGAGCGGGCCGATCAAGCAGCGCTACCGGGGCTCGGAGGTGCGGGTCCGGCTGCGCGGCGCCAAATCGGACAAGTGGCTGGCCGCCAACATCGACAATCCGCTGCGCAACTGGGTCGACGACGACCGGCGGGCGGGAGCGGCGGCGTGCCGGGCCTATTCGACGGCCTCCGAGGCCATCGGGCGGCTGAGCGCCGACGATCCGGGCGGGGTGGCCGACGCCAGGCAGACGCTGCGGGAGTTCGTGGAGCGGCTCAACGACCTCGACGGACGGCACGGGATGATCGACACGTTACGGCGGGAGGAGGCGGGCGACGCCTTCATGGCGCTGGCGGCGCGGGCGGGCGTGCCCTCGGGCGAGGCCGGCTCATGGTTCGACGAGTGGCGTGATTTCTGAGGCCAGCGTCTGGCCCGCCTCGACCGCTTCGCGCAGGCTCCTGGCCAGCGTGTCCGCCTGCTCGGTCAGGTCGCGCAGGCCCTCGGCGTCGCCGGTCTGCGCCAGCAGGTCCCGATATCTGTCGTTGCTGCGCTGCAGCTCCTGGGCGCGCAGGGCCGAGTCGGCCGCCTTGACGCGGCCGGCGTACACCTCCAGCTCCCACACCCGCTCGGTGACCGCCGCCACGGAGCGGCGCAGGGCCTCCTGCTGGGGTTCGAGCACGGCGGCCAGCTCGGGCGTCATCAGCTCGGCCCGCGCCTCGGCCTGCTCGGCCCGCAGCTCCGTCTGCGTACGCAGGAGGCGGGCGACGTGCCACAGCCGATCGGGGAGCACGACGTCGTTGGCGACGGTGTCGAGGAGCCCCAGGCGGTTCACCCGGGAGTCGGTCACCTCCAGGATCGCCTGCCTGGCCCGGGCCAGCAGGGTGAGAGCCTCGGAGTCCAGCTCGGCGGGGTGGACGTGCCGCTCGCCGCCCTTCCGCCCCGGCTCGGGCCGGGAGACGCCGATGTAGAGCACCATGACGAGGAAGACCATCAGCCCCGCCATCCCCGCCGACTCGTGGTCGGTCCTGAGGGCCGCGGCGCCGAACAGCGCGCCGCTCAGCCCCGTGACCCCCGCGGCGACGGCGAGCAGGCGCCTCGTCCACGGCGGCGGCGCGGGCTCCCGGCGGCCGAGCAACAGCGTCCGGACACCGCGGATCCGCCGCCGATCCCGCCGGGAGGCGGCGGGATCCACGATCGGTTCGTCCATACGCGACGCCTCCCCCACTAGGCTGCTCTCCGAGCACACCGCGTGCGGCCCCGCCGGATCCACCAGCCCCGTGTGCGGATGTGGTGCAGATGTCGTGCAGCTACGCTTTCACCCGTGTCACGACACTTCGTGCCCGAGGCGCTGGCCGTCTCGGGGCTCGACCGCGACCGGCTGCTGCGGGAGGCGCCCGCGCCCGAGGTGGCCATGGCGGCGGCCGCCCGCTGGGTCGACGGCCTGCGGAAGGTCGGCCGCCCGGTGTTCCTGGCCGCGCCCGCGGTGTGGGACGGGATGTTCGTGCACTGGTATTTCGTACGGTTCACCGGCAAGAGCCCGTTCGGGGTGACCGGCTCGGGTATCGACCTGCGCAGCTACTGGATGGGACAGACCGGCTGCCAGTGGTCGGAGACGGGCAAGAGGACCATGAAGCGGCGGCTGGGCCTCGAAGGGCTGCCGCACACGCATCACGCCGAGGAGGACGCGGCGGAGCTGGCGCGGATGTTCGAGGCGGTCATTCTCACGAGATCTTCAGAATCCGCACAGGAAGCTCTGAGGGATCCCGGAGAGCGTTGAGGGGACCGGAGATTCCCCCCTCGCTCGTATCGGACGGTGGTCCCGCATGGCCTCGACCTCGACCTCGGTGAAGCCCGCTGCCCGCTCGACGGGCCGCGCGGTGGTGCGTCTCGGCCTCCTGGGGCTGGTCGCGATCGGCATCATGGGCGCCGCCCTCGAGCTCGCCTTCGAACGCCACTGGCAGAGCCCGGTGCAGCTGATCCCGTGGGTGGCCCTGGCGCTGCTGGGGTTCGCGCTCGTGCTGCTCGCCCTGCGCGACACCTCCCGGGCGGTCACCGTCGTACGGGTGGTCGCGCTGGTCGTGCTGCTCGCGTCCGCGTACGGCGTCTTCATGCACGTGTCCGTCAACCACGGCGCGGGCGCGGCCGATCCCACGTGGGACACCCTCTCTCCGCTCACCCAATGGTGGTACGCGCTCACCAAGTCGGTCGGCCAGGCGCCGCCGCTCGCGCCCGGCATGCTCGCCCAGAGCGCGCTGCTGCTCTCGCTGGCCACGCTGACGTCCAAGACCGATCGTCCGTGAACGGCGGCTGAACGTTCCCGGTTCGGAACCTTTCCCCCACCTTTCGCGTCACACCCAGACAAAGCGCGTGTGACTCATGAGGCTGGTGAGGTTCGAGTGGCATTAGGTCGTACATTCATAGCGGCGGTCGCGGTGGCGGCCACCGTGTTCAGCGCTGACGGGGCGGCGGCGAAGACGGAGCCCGCGCCCCAGGCGGAGCCCCGGCCGCCCGTTCCGGCGGTGGCCGTGTCCACGCCCGCCGCCGCGGTCGCGGCGGAGCCCGAGTGCGTCCGGATCAAGGGCGCGGAGGCCTGCGTGGGGCCGGACGGGAGCGACCGTCCGGGCATCACGATCGAGGACACGGCGAACGACGAGCTCCACGCCACCGTGGAGTACTACCTCAACGGTTACCTGGGCACCAAGTACGTCATCCACAACCTGGGGCGTAAGGGTGAGGTCCGGGGTAACCGAGAGATCGGGAAGATCGTGACGTTCCGGGCGGCGGTTTACGAGGGCAACCACCGGGTGCGGTTCGGGCGGTGGAAGACCGTCCGCAACATCACGAAATATCCGATAAAGCGGGAGACGCGGGTCACGACGGCCGCCGCGCGGTCCCGGTCCAAGGTGTGCACCTCCACGAAGGGCGCCTCCACCCTGTGCTTCAATGAGCGGAACACGGTGGTGTTCGCCTGTGACACGAGCGCCGACCAGTACCAGGCCCGCGCCGAGTACTTCATCGCCGGGGACCCGACCACGCGGTTCGAGATCCACCAGCTGGCCGGGGTGAACACCTGCGGCAAGGCCGAGCACGGGGATCTCGCCGTCAGCATGTACCGCGCCTCGCTCTTCGACCACAACCGGCGGGTCGCCACCAGGCTGTACAAGTACAACTAGGCGAAGGGCCTGATGATCTCCCGTACGGCCGCGGGTTGTCGTCGTGGGCGAGGCTGCTCAGCGGCTCGCGCCCGCCCGCACGGCCGGACAGGATGTTCTCGCGCCACAGGTCGCCGTGCGTCAGCACCGGCGGCCGTGGCGTCGAACCCGGCCTCCCGCAGCCGTACGAGCAAGAGATCCACGATCGCCCCCCATGAAAGTTTCAACGGTGTTTGACGGGCGAGGCGGCGCACCTCATGATCATGATGCCTCCTGGTCAGGAGGAGGCGTCGAGTGAATTCCGCTATCCATGGCGAGGAACGCCGATGCCCACACCGCTGTTACGAGCCGCGTCCGCCCTCCTGCTGACGCTGACCGCCCTCAACGCCCCCGCGGCCCACGCCGACGACGTCACCCCGGTAGCGGTGACCGTCAACGCGCGTGCCGCTCTCGCAACCGTCCCGGGAACCGGCATCGGCTCCAACCATGCGATCTGGGACACCAATCTCGGGACCGACGAGACCGCCGACCGGCTCAAGGACGCCGGCGTGAAGATGCTGCGCTATCCCGGCGGGTCGTACTCCGACATCTACCACTGGTCCACCCACACCGCCCCCGGCGGCTACGTGGCGCCCAACACCGACTTCGACACGTTCATGCGCGGCGTCCGCCGTACCGGGGCGCAGGCCATGGTGACCGCCAACTACGGCACCGGCACCGCCGAGGAGGCCGCGGCCTGGGTCCGCCAGGCCAACGTCACCAAGGGCTACGGCATCAAGTACTGGGAGATCGGCAACGAGAACTACGGCAACGGCCACTACGGCTCCGCCTGGGAGGCCGACGACCACGCCGACAAGAGCCCGGCCGAGTACGCCCGCAACGTCGTGGCCTACGCGGACGCGATGAAGGCGGTCGACCCGACCATCAAGATCGGCGCGGTGCTGACCACGGCCGCCAACTGGCCGGACGCCATCACCGCCGACGGCGACAGCGGCACCTGGAACAAGGTCGTCCTCGCGAACGCCGGATCGAAGATCGACTTCGTGATCCTGCACTGGTACCCCGGCGCCCTCGACAGGGCCGGCCACGTGACCGACATGATCCAGCTCACCCGCCAGCAGATCGCCAAGTACGTGGGGCCCGGCTCGGAGCGGATCGGCATCGCGATGACCGAGTTCAACACCGGGTCCAGCAGCAACGGCACCAACACCCAGCCCGGCGCGCTGGCCGCCGCCGACGCGTACGCGACGCTGCTGGCCAACGGGGTGTTCACGGTCGACTGGTGGAACGTCCACAACGGCATCGGCACCGTCACCCAGGTCGAGGGGCACACCGACTACGGCGACTTCGGCCTGCTGTCGAGCGGCACGTGCACCTCCGACAACAGCGTCTGCGAGCCGGCGCTCAACACGCCCTTCGCCCCCTATTACGCGCTCCAGATGGTGAGCAAGTTCGCCCGGCCGGGCGACCAGTTCGTCCGCGCCGCGACCGACCAGGCCAAGGTCGTCGCGCACGCCGCCCGCCGGCCCAACGGGGACCTGGCGGTCATGCTGATCAACACCTCGAACGACACGTCGTACCCCGTCGCGATCGACTACTCCGGCTACACCCCGGCGGCCGGCGCGCCGACCGTACTGACCCACACCAACGGCGCCACGGCCATCACCACCTCGACCGGCGGGACCGCAGCCGGCCAGACGCTGCCGCCGCTCTCCCTGACCACCCTCGTCCTGCACCCCGCGTCCCCGCAGACCGGCCTTCCCGGCGCCCCCGGCCAGCCGGCGGCCACGCAGGTGACGGACACGACCGCCACGATCTCCTGGCCCGGCGCCGCCCCCGGCTCGCGCCCCATCGCCAAGTACGAGCTCCACCGCCAGCACGGAGCCGTCAGCGAGCAGCTCGGCGAGACCTCCGGCACCTCGTTCACCGTGAACAACCTCAAGCCGGGCACCCGCTACACGATCAACGTGATCGCCCGTGACAGCGGCGGCGGCCTGTCGTGGGCCTCCCCGCCGCTGACGTTCACGACCGGCACGCCCGCCACCAGCTCCTGCTCGGTACGGCTGACCGTCACGACCGACTGGGCCAGCGGCTACGTCGGCGCCATCGACATCACCAACAACGGCGCTCCGGTCAGCGGCTGGACCCTGAACTTCGGCTGGCCCAGGTCATGGCAGAGCCTGGGCAGCGGCTGGGGCGGCGTCTGGACGCAGACCGGTTCGGACGTGAAGGTCGTCAACGAGGCGGGCAACGGCGCGCTCGCCACGGGGGCCACCGCCACGGTCGGCTTCGTCGGCAACTACTCCGGCCCGAACATCCTGCCCGCCGTCTTCACCCTCAACGGGTCCGTCTGCACGACCCGGTGACAGCGCGATCCGGGGCCGCTTCGGTGGCCCCGGATCTCAGGAGGTCGCGGGGCGCCAGGTGGAGAGGATGAACACCACCAGGAGGGTGGTCATGAGGGCATCGCCGACGTGCAGGACGTACAGCCCCACCGGGTACGACTCATGCAGGACCGAACCCGCGATCATCATGGCCTGGAACCCGAGCCACACCAGGAGTCCGAACCCCACGGCCTCGCGCCGCGCGCGGATCTGGAACCGGCTCAACAGCACGGCCATGACCAGCACCTCGATGAGGTTCCTCCCGAGTTGCCCCGCGAGCTCCCAGGGCTGCGGCGCGGCGGTGGCCACGCCGCGCAGCGACGCCCACACCCCGCCGAAAACCATGTAGTAGACGGAGCTCGCGACGAGCGTCACCACCGCCGCGGCCCCGACGGCCCAGTAGTTGATTCTGTTCATGCCGGTCATTGTGAGCAGGCGCGCAGGAGGCGGACAAAGGCTATCTCCGCATGCCAGCGATGAGTCTGGCTCATGGATGGGGTGAGCGGTCCGTCGTTGTTCCGGCGCGGGCATCAGCGAACGATGAAGGGCATGAGACTCTCAGATCCCCCTTGCCGCCCCGGCCGTCTCTGGCTGACCAACGCCCGGCTGTTCGACGGGACCGGCGGCCCCGTCCGGCCGGCCGCCGGGATCCTCGTCGAGGACGGCATGATCAGGCTCGTCGGGCAGGCCGGCGACGGTGCGCCCGACGGGGCGGAGGTCGTCGACGTCGCGGGCCGTACCGTCCTGCCCGGCTTGATCGACGCCCATGCGCACGTGTTCGCGACGCCGCCAGCGCCCGCCGAGGGGGCCGAGCCGCTGTGGCCGGACGTGACCGCGCACTTCCTGGCCGCGCGGTTGCGGGAGACGTTGCGGATGGGGTTCACGACGCTGCGCGACGTCGGCTCGTACGGCGACGCGGTCGTCACGGCTCGGCAGGCGATGCGGTACGGGGCCTTCCGCGGGCCGCGGCTGCTGACCTGCGGCCGGATCGTGTCGGCCACCGCGCCCGGCGGCCGGTTCTTCGACGGGATGTACCGGGAGGCGGACGGGCCGGACGAGGTGCGCAAGGCCGTGCGCGAGCAGATGCGGCGGGGCGCCGACTTCATCAAGATCATGTCCACCGGGGCGCGCTCGGTCGAGCTGGAGGACCCGCGGCCCGCCCAGGTGACCGAGGAGGAGATGGCCGCGCTGGTGGACGAGGCGCACCGGCTCGGGTACCGGGTGGCGGCGCACGCGGAGGGCCTGCCCGGCACGGAGGTGTCGATCAGGCATGGCGTGGACACCGTCGAGCACGGCATGTACCTCCACCGGCGGCCTGACCTGCTGGACATGATGGCCGCGGCCGGACAGATCCTCGTGCCGACGCTGTCGTGCTACTACGGCGTCGCGGGCCTCTCCGAGGACGGCTCTCATGGGGCGTGGACGCCGCCGTTGGTGGAGCTCGCCGAGCACAACCTGGTCGAGGCCGGCCGTACGCTCGCCGCGGCCCGCGCGGCCGGCGTGCCGATCGCGCTCGGCCACGACTGGCAGCCGTTCTCCGACGCCGCCGTCGAGGTCGTGCGCATGGTCCGGCACGGCCTGAGCCCCGCCGAGACGCTGGTCGCGGCGACCGCCACGGCGGCCCGCGCCCTCGGGCTGGACGAGCATCTGGGCACCGTCGAACCCGGCAAGCTCGCCGACCTGGTCGTGGTGGACGGCGACCCGCTGGCCGAGCCGGCGGTGCTGCGTGACCGTACGCGGATCTGGCTGGTGCTTCAGCTCGGCGAGCCCGTGGCCGGCCAGGCGCTGGAGGCCCCGCTGAGCCGCCCGGCCACCTCGGCGAACGCGCGGACCGCCGCCGTCTCCCGCTCGGCCGACCACACCAGCGCGGCGCCTCGCCGGGGAACGCCTCGTACACCACGACCTCGCAGCCCGGATGGGCCGTGGTGAACGCCCGTACGATCTCCGAGAACGCCGGGCCGCCCGCGGCGAAGTTGAGCAGGCTGACCCGCAGCACGCCGGTGATCCCCGACGCGATCTCCCGGGCCTCGGCCAGGGCCAGGTGGATCTGCTCGAACCCCGGCCGCAGCCGCTCGCGCAGCCGCTCGCCCAACGGGGTCAGCCGCACGCGGCGGGAGGAGCGCTCGAACAGCCGACCGCCCACGCGCGTCTCCATGGCGCGGATGGTCTGGCTCACGCGCGACTGGGACAGGTACATCCGCTCGGCGGCCCGGCCGAAATGCAGCTCCTCGGCCAGCGTCAGAAAGATCTCGATCTCCCGAAGCTCCACCGGCTCCCTCCGTCCTCCCGGGGAGGACCAGACTGGGGAGTGACCGGCATCTTCGCCTAGCGCGCCTGTCGGGAGAGCGCGTTCTCATCAATTCCGGCATTTATAAAGGGCTCCTCCCCGGCCGGGAGAAGCCCTTTAACCTAGGAGCGGGTCCACGTCTGGTTGGCGCTGCCCGCGCAGTCCCAGATCTGCAGCCGGGTGCCGTTGGCCGAGCTGGCGCCGGTCGCGTCGAGGCATCTGCCGGACTGGGGGTTGACGATCCGGCCGGTGCCGGAGTCGTAGGTCCATCGCTGGGCGCCGGTGCCGTTGCAGTCGTACAGCTGCACCTTCGCGCCGTTGGCCGTGGCGCCGTCGGTGATGTCCATGCACTTGCCGAGCGCGCGTACGGAGCCGTCGGCGTTCCACGTCCAGCTCTGGGCGGCCGTGTTGTTGCAGTCGTACAGCTGGACGGCGGTGCCGTTGGCGGTGGCGGCGCCGGCCACGTCGACGCACTTGCCGCCGATACCGGTGATCCGGCCGCCGGAACCGCTGGTGGGCGGGGCGTAGACGCGGACGTAGTCGACGGACATCGTCTGCGGGAAGGTCGTGGTGCCGTCTGGGTAGCCGGGCCAGTAGCCGCCGACCGCCACGTTCATGATCATGAAGAACGGGTGGTCGAAGACCCAGCGGTTGCCGCCGAGGTCGGCCGGCGTCCGGCGCTGGTATTCGACGCCGTCGACGTACCAGATGATCAGGTTCGGGGACCAGTCGACGGCGAAGGTGTGGAACGCGTCGGCGAAGACGCCGCCGATCGAGTACGGGGCGCCGATGCCTCCGGAGCCGGAGTAACCGGGGCCGTGGATGGTGCCGTGCACGGTGCTGGGCTCGCGGCCGATGTTCTCCATGATGTCGATCTCGCCGCTGCCGGGCCAGCCGACCGACCCGATGTTGTCGCCGAGCATCCAGAAGGCCGGCCAGATGCCCTGGCCGCGGGGCAGTTTCATGCGCGCCTCGAACCGCCCGTACGCCCTGGTGAAGGTGGCGGCGGTGAGCAGGCGGGCGGAGGTGTACTGGCAGGTGCCGTAGTGGCACTGGTAGTTGGCCGGGTTCTCGCGGCGGGCGGTGATCACGAGGTTGCCGGCGCCGTCCATGGCGGCGTTGCGGGTGCTGCTGGTGTAGTACTGCTGCTCGTTGTTGCCCCAGCCGCTGCCGCCGATGTCGAAGCGCCACTTCGACTGGTCGACGGCACTGCCCGCGGCTCCGTTGAACTCGTCGGACCAGACCAGCGGCCCGGGGGCGGGGGCGGCGCCGGCGGTGCCCACCAGAGGGGCGAGCAGCGCGACGAGAACGGCGCCGACGGTGAATAACACTCTGAAATGGGGGGTGCGGACCATACTGATTACCTCATCCGATCCACGGCTGTCGCTTTACGGAAACAATCCGGCAACATCACGCCCATTGTCAAGAGAGCGCTCTCTCGCGAACGGACTTTTGGTCAGCCGCTCTCGAGGGTGAGCAGGCCGCGGCGGAAGGCGACGGCCACGGCGGCGGCACGGTCGTTGACGCCGAGCTTCGTGTAGATGTGCAGCACGTGGCTCTTCACCGTGGCCTCGCTGATGAACAGGCGCGTGGCGACCTCGCGGTTGGTGGCGCCGTCGGCGATGAGCTGGAGGACCTCCAGCTCCCGGGCGCTCAGCGGGTCGGCGGGCGCGCGGACCTGGCCGAGGAGCCTGGTGGCGACCGACGGGGAGAGCACAGCCTCGCCCCGCGCCGCCGTACGGACCGCGCGGACGAGCTCGTCGCGGCCGGTGTCCTTGAGGAGGTAGCCGGTGGCTCCGGCCTCGATGGCGGGCAGGACGTCCCTGTCGGTGTCGTAGGTGGTGAGCACGAGGACGCGGGCCGCGATGCCCAGCCTGGCGAGCTCCTTGATGGCCGAGACGCCGTCCATCCTGGGCATGCGGAGGTCCATGAGGATCACGTCGGGATCCAGCGCCCGCGCGAGCTCGACGGCCTGGGCACCGTCTCCGGCCTCGCCGAGCACCTCGAAGTCGGGGTCGCCGGCGAACATGCCACGGATGCCGTCACGGACGATGGGATGATCGTCGGCGATCAGCAGCCGGATCACGGTCTCAGCCACGGGCCACCGCCGGGACGCTCGCAGAAATCGGAGCCTCACCCACACGGGAATCGGGGATCTCAGGCACGGGCCACCGCCGGGACGCTCGCGGAGATCGCCGTGCCGAAGCCGGGCTCGGACTCGATCTCCAGCGTGCCCGCCACCCGGCTCACCCTCTTCCGCATCGAGGTCAGGCCGAAGCCGCCGCCGTCGCCGACCCGCTCGGGGTCGAACCCTACGCCGTCGTCACGCACGTCCAGGGTGACCACATCCTCCATGTACGACAGGGTCAGCCCGACCCGGGACGCGCCGGCGTGCTTGGCCGCGTTGGCGAGGGCCTCCTGCGCGGTACGGAGCAGCGTCTCCTCGACCTCCGGATGCATGGGACGGACCGTACCAGTGATGGTCAGATCCGCGCGTACCCCATTGAGCTCCCCCCACTGACCGACGACCTCCGCCAGCGCGTCGGGCAGCGGCGCCGCCTCCAGCTGCCCCGGCCCCACCGCGTGCACGGAGCGCCGGGCCTCGGCCAGACTCTCCCGCGCCAGCCGGATCGCGTTGTCCACGTGTCGCCGCCACTCCTCGGTCCGGTGCGCCGCCTGGAGCTGGGTGATGATGCCGGTGAGACCCTGGGCGAGCGTGTCGTGGATCTCGGCCGCCATGCGCTGCCGTTCGTCGAAAACGCCTGCCTCGCGGGCCTGGACCAGCAACTGGGCGTGCAGCCCGGCGTTCTCCTTCATGGTCGCTTCGAGCTGCGCCACCATCCGCTTGCGCTCGGCGCTCCGCTCGGCCGTGATCTCGCCGACGAAGCTGAACAGGCCGACCAGGGCCACGATGGCGGCGGTGAAGAACAGGAAGGCGAGGATCCCGGTCGGGGTGGGTTCGGGCAGACCGCCGTTGTAGGTCGCGACGCTGATCGCCGCCGTGGCGGTCACCCCGGCGAACCGCCACTTCCCCTTCAGGTACTGCCACGAGTGGAGATATCCGGCGAAACCAAAGAAGCTCGCGAACCACAGCCCCTGCGTACAGAGCGCTCCGATCAGCACCACCAGCCCGGCCACGTACGCCACGCCCCGGGGCACCAGCCAGATCCAGACGGCCGCGAGCGCGACCAGGGCGAGCATCACCCACGGCCTGCCACCCGTCTCGCCGGTCAGCAGGGAGAGCACTGTGGAGGTCCCGAGCAGGACGTACGGAGCGGCCGCCATCTGGCGCTCCAGCAGCCGCTCCCATCGGTCGAGCCGCCCGGTCATACCCCACTACTCCCAGCGGAAGAACTTGGCCGCAGCCATGCTGACGACCACAGCGTACGCGGCCATCACGGCAAGCAGCAGCGGGCTGGGAGCGCCGCCTTCCCAGACGTCCCGCAGGCTCTGCCGGAACGCGCCCAGAGGGGTGAACTCCCCGATGCGGGCCACGAAAGCGGGCATCTGTTCGGCGGGCTGCATGAGTCCGGCGAGGTAGGCCATCGGGAAGTACAGCAGGACCCCGATCCCGTTGGCGCTTCGGCCGTTCTTGGCCAGGGCCGCGATGAGCAGGCCGATGGCGAACATGGCCGCCGTACCGAGCAGGAAGACCAGCGCACCGGGCAGCACCCGGGTGGGCAGGTGGGCTTTCAGCACGGTGCCGGCGACCGTCACCAGCAGGGCGCACGCGGTCAGCGCGAGGACGAGCTGCAGGAGCAGCTGCACCACCAGCATGTTCACCGGGCGTACCGGCGTGATGGAGAGCCTGCGCAGGATGCCGCGCTCGCGGTAGGTGGCCATGGTGGTGGGCAGCATGTACAGGCCCACGAGCCCCACGGCGATCGCCAGCGCCATCGGCAGGAGCACGGTGTCGCCCGGGCCGATCGAGCTTCCGAAGACCACCATGATGAACAGCGGGATGAGCAGCGAGAACATCGCTCCGGGTTCGCGGGTCAGCAGCTTCAGTTCGACTATGGCGAGCTTGGTCATGATCTTCCTCCGTCGGTGGATGAGACGTTCGGTCGTCGGCGGGTCACGCGTCCATCAGCCAGGACCTTCATCGGCCAGGGCGTCGGCGGGCCTTGGACATTGGCGTGGTGAGGGGGCGGACATCCGGGAGACGGACGTCAGGGGCCGTCGAACGAACGGCCGGTCAGCGCGACGAACGCATCGTCAAGGGTGCGCTTGTCGATGCGCAGATCGCTGACCAGGACGTGGTGACGGGCGAGCTGCGCGGTGACCGCCGTGGCGAAGTCGCCCCTGCCCGTGACGACCACCCGATCCCCCGTCCTGTTCACGCCGGTCACCCCGGGCAGCCCACCCAGCTCGACCATGTCCCCCGCCATCAGCGTGAACCGCATCTGGTGCTCGGCGTCGATCCCGTCGACCAGCCCGGCCGGGGTGTCGAGCGCGACCACCCGGCCGCGGTCGAAGACGGCGACGCGGTCGCAGAGCTCCTCCACCTCGTCCATGAAGTGGCTGACCAGCACCACCGTCACGCCGCTCGCCCGGACCCGCTTGATCAGCTCCCAGGTGGTACGGCGAGCCTGCGGGTCGAGCCCCGTGGTCAGCTCGTCGAGGAACGCCACCCGCGGATTGCCTACCAGAGCCAGCGCGATGAACAGCCGCTGCTTCTGCCCACCCGACAACTTCCCGAACCGGCCGTTGCGCTTGTCCGCCAGCCCCCACTCCTCCAGCAGCTCCCGCCAGTCGCGCGGTTCGGCGTAGAAGGAGGCGTACAGGTCGAGCGCCTCCCACACCTTGATGTTCTCGGGGAGCTGCGTGTCCTGGAGCTGCACCCCGATCTGCTCACGCACCCCGGGCCCGTCCTTGACCGGGTCGAGCCCGAGCACCTTGATCGACCCGCTGTCGGCCCGCCTCAGCCCCTCCACACACTCCACGGTGGTGGTCTTCCCGGTGCCGTTCGGACCGAGGATGCCGAAGATCTCGCCCTCCTCCACGGAGAACGACACCCCATCCAGAACCGTCAGATCCGCGTACTTCTTGCGGAGGTCTGTGACTTCGATGACTGCCATGGCTCAAGCATCGTTTTCCCGCCCCAGGACCGAATCGATCTGCCGGCCATGCTCTCCGGTGAATGCTGCTGACCCGAAAATCCACCGAACGGTTGATGCGCCCCCGCCGTCACCACGACACATGGCGTGACGTGGTACCGCTCGAACGCCGCAGCACCATCGCCGCCTGAGCGAAGGGACATGCATAAGGAAAAAGACTTCGACCGCCGTTTGCGGCTCCAGCGCACGGAAACCAACCCCCCGAAAATAGTCCACCTGGCGCTCTCTACCGACAATCACCCGCTTCGGAGAAACGCCCATATTTCGGGACTTTGATACGTTCCGGGGGGATAATATGCCCAAGTTTCCTAATATCGCCTGGGTTCTTGCGGTCAGTACCGCGTTGACCGGTGGGGTCATGCCTGCGGGCGCTCCTGCCATCGCCGCATCCGCCGTCACGAGCCGAGCACCTCAGAATCCGGATCCGCTGGCCACCATGCCGGCGCCGCGGGACGATCGGACCGCCGCGGCGATGCGGGAGTACGTCCGGGACCTGGCCCGGAAGGAGCAGTTCACCGGCTCGGTGCTGGTAGTACGACGTGGGCAGGTGCTGCTGCGTACCGCTGCCGGCGCGGCCGACGCGGAGAGGCACATCCCCAACCGGCCGGACACCGTCTACCGCATCGCCTCGGTCACCAAGCAGTTCACCTCGATGCTCATGCTGAAGCTGCGCGACCGCGGGTTGCTCGGCCTGGACGACCCGATCTGCCCGCATCTCATCCCGGCATACATCGAGACCTGCCCGCAGGCGTGGCGGCCCGTAACGATCCGCCAGATCCTCACGCACACGTCCGGCATCGTCAACATCCAGGATCTGCCGGGCTTCTATGCCGAGCTCTCACAACCGACCACGACCCGGGAGCTCATCCAGCGGTTCGTGCACAGGCCGCTGGACTTCAAGCCCGGGACCAACTGGAAGTACAGCAACGGCGGCTACGTCCTGGCCGGGGCGATCATCCAGGCGGTGACGCACCAGCCGTACGGCACCGTACTGCATGAAGAGATCACCGGCCCGCTCCACCTCCGGCACACCGGCTACAGCCGGGGCAATCCGCCCGCCGGGTACGCGAAGGGCTACTTCACGGTCGGATCACCGGCCCCGCCCACCAACGGCTCCCAGGCATTCTCCGCGACCGGCATCTACTCCACCGTGGACGACATCGCCCGCTGGGACCGGTCGTTCGGCGCGGATCTGGTCGCGCCGCCCGCCACCGTCAAGCAGGCGTTCACGCCACAGGCCCCGTGTCCCCCGAACGGCTGCCTCACCCTGCCCTCAACCGCGTACGCCTTCGGCTGGGCCGTCGACCGGCTCCACGGGCACCGGCTCCGGTACCACCACGGACTTCTCCAGGGCTACGCGGCGATGAACATGTACCTGCCCGATGACGACATCGAGGTAGTCGTGCTCAGCAACGTGCAGGACACCGACACGTACGGCATCGGCCGCCACCTCGCCACGATGGCCCTCGAGTCTGCGGACGCGGAGCGGTCCTCGCGATGACGGGGTGCCCGAAACGGCGAAGGCGTGGGAGCGCCGTCATGGCCTGAGCAAGGAACCTCGGAAACGAGCTGAGGCGCCGCCCTCTGAGGGTGGCGCCTCAGTCGTTCAGCTCTGTGCCCGGTTGACGGCAGTCGGTTTCGGGCGGTAGCTCAGCTCCGCAGTCCCAGCGCTCATGCCGCCCCGTGCAACCTGGGCGACACCCTCGGACAGCCAACCGCTTCCCGACTGGGGCAGCACGCCGTCACCGTGCATGCTTCCATTTGATCCGATCTCGGAGCACACGAACGTAGTCGAATCCCTGAGCGTCCAGCTGGCCCACGACCCACTGAGCAGCACGATCGTCCGGATCAAGCTCCCGCAAGTGGAATCGGAGGCTCTCGATCGCCTTTCGCTCACGGATCTTGCGCCTCCTGGGGAACAAATCCTGCGGAAGGTTGTGACACACGTCCGCGATCATGCGCATGTGCTCCAGATGTCTCAGGGCCGTGTCCGTCTCCCCGGCAGCCAACGCGCGCTTCACGAGGTGGCTGTCGGCTCGGATCTCCATGAACCCCATGGCCATCAAGACCCTAATGGCCTCCTGCGCCGAACCGCGTTCCAATCCGGCGGGCCGGTCACGCGCTGTCCGCATGTCTTCCATGAACGTGAAGCAGGAGCAGTGGCCCGCACGTGCTTCAACGCAGTGCGGGTGCTTGCAGCTGTGGTCGTGCCGGTGATCACGGGACCACCGATGAAAGTCCCGCCCAATGCCCTTCGCACGTCGCGCTGCCCGATACTCCTCCCACTGTGACAGCGTCCTGGGAAGCTGCTGGAACCGCGTCATGGGCACAGACCTGTGAAGTCCGCTCTTGATGAGCGCACCGTCGTTCATCCTGAGCACCATGGCCGCAGAGATACAGCCTTCGACGGGCACATCCCATGGCCTACGTGGCCAAGGGATCACATAGTGCGTTCCTCCCGGAGCAAGGTGAGCGGCCAGAAGCTCGGTGGCCTGCGGCTTGGCGGAACCTGAGGTCTCTCGCAACAACTCGATCATCGTGGCCGTGTCGACGGCACGAACGGTCCGAAGCACCCTGGGCAACACCGTGCCATGATCAGGATCTTTCGCCACAGGCCAGGGAAGTAACCACACGAATATCAGCCTGCCAGCGGAGGTGGCGACGTTGCCGTCGCAAACACGAAAACGCCCCGGAGCGTTTCTCGCTACGGGGCATCTTGGCTGTTCAATGCTGGCGGTCAGGGGCAGGGTCGGACTGCCGACCTTCCGCTTTTCAGGCAGCCGAGCACCCGTTCCCGCCAGGGTCATGACGCCGCTGACCAGGCCCCGACCATCCACACGCGTCCGTCAACGTCCCTGATCGTCTGCCGCGGTTGTCACTCAGTCACTCCACCAAAGAGGGTAAGCATTCACCGCCTGACGTTCCGGAGCCGGTCGTACCGTTGCACACCTCTGAACGATCACACAGCGCGATCAACAGAACCCGAAAAGCACAGGCCGTGAATGCTTACTCATGGTGACCATCTTGCCGTGTCACCGCGACACCCTCGCCGCTATTTCAGCGTTTCGTAAATCCCCTTCGCCGTCATAGACGGCACCGGCCGACCGGACGCCGCCTCAGCGGCGAAATCGAACCTGCTCAGCTCCGCAGTCCCCGTCTCCGCCTGGTAGGACAGCAGATAACACTTACCGTACAGCTCGAACGGAGCGAGCGTCGTCCACCCCGTCGCCCAGTTCTGCTGCCACACATTGCCGTACGAGCCGTCCTGATCGAACTTGTCAAGACTCGCTTCGCCCGACCCGTTCTTGTACGACAGGAGATAATACTCGCCGTACGCCTTGAAGGGGACGACTGTCGTCCACCCCGTCGTCCACCCCTGCTGCCATACCCCGCCGTATGAGCCGTCCTTGTGGAATTTACTGAGGTCCGCGTTTCCCGACCCGTTCTTGTACGACAGGAGGTACGGCTCGCCGTATAGCTCGAACGGAGTGAGTGTCGTCCACCCCGTCGTCCACCCCTGCTGCCATACCCCGCTGTATGAGCCGTCCCTGCCGAACTTGTCAAGACTCGCTTCGCCCGACCCGTTCTTGTACGACAGGAGATAATACTCGCCGTACGCCTTGAAGGGGACGAGTGACGTCCACCCCGTCGTCCACCCCTGCTGCCATACCCCGCCGTATGAGCCGTCCTTGTGGAATTTACTGAGGTCCGCGTTTCCCGACCCGTTCTTGTACGACAGGAGGTACGGCTCGCCGTATAGCTCGAACGGAGTGAGTGTCGTCCACCCCGTCGTCCACCCCTGCTGCCATACCCCGCTGTATGAGCCGTCCTTGTGGAACTTGCTGAGATCCGCGTTTCCCGACCCATTCTTGTACGACAGGAGATAATACTCGCCGTATAGCTCAGACGGAGTGAGCGTTGTCCAGCCTGTCGTCCACTGTTCTTCCCAAACTTGGGTTATTTGCATAATGGGAGTCTTACTTGATGGTCGGACGGGTGTCAACCGGCATGAGCGATCGGCATGATCCGCCTTTCCCGACCGAGTGAATCCGATGTAAGCATTCACGTCGTGCACAGGCCCGCGGAGGAGGTCTGTGACTCCCCGACGCCACCCGGCCGTGCTCACGTTGTGATCACGACCGGGTGGCCTGACAGCAGTCTTGCAGGCCCCCAGGTCACAGCAGGTGACTTGGGCCCAGCGGAGACACGAGTTTCGGTCAGGACAGTCGGGGGATGAGTCCGGCGGTCGCGGCCGTGACAACGCTGCGGGGCGCGTTTTCCCACATCGCGTTGCCCGCTAAGTGCTTTACGTCAAGCCGTCCCGGAGCTCCCGGTCACGCACTGTCGCTTTGAGCCGTGTGCCTTGATTCTTACTCGTGGGCATGCGCATAGCATAGGCGCTCCGAACCGGCCGGTTCCACGACCCCTTCACGTTGAGAAACGGGCATCTGAGAGCACTTCTAAGCGCTCCGAGGAGCTTTGCCACCCCATTCCCGGCGCGCGACGCGCGATTGGAAGCGCTCGCGCGCGATTCTGGCCACGCGTAGACGCAAGCCAGAGCGCTCGCATCAGCGCGGTCACGGGCGGAGATCGTGCGAGTCCGGCGAGGTTGTCAGAGGAGTGCCGGCAGCAGTAGCCGCGCGATATTTTAGTTTGAGTACTACAGCGACCCCTCAGAAGAAAAGGACGGGTGACAATCGTGACGCTGGCAGAAGAGCGCGCCGAGAAGCTGTTTGAGCAATTCTAGCAGTTTGACAACGACGGCGACGGCATGTTCGACCAGACCGACATTTACCTGCAGATCATGTGGTTGTGCATGGACCCATGGAACGCCGGCAAGCTCGAGGAGGCGCGCAAGCTCATCTCCGCGAGCAACCAGATGTGGCCGGAGCTCGGCAGGAAGGCTGACGGAGATGGGAAGATCAGCAAGCAAGGGTGCATTGAGGCCTTTCAGGCCCCCGGCTTTATCGACGGGTTCGCCATCCCGTTCCAGCTTGCGCTCTTTGATGTGAGAGACCTTGACAGCGATGGCCGACTGTCGCTGAACGAATGGATGCTTTGGCAAACAATGGCTCGCCACCGACTACAGCATCGGCCGCTCCACCATCCATCGCATCATCCACGACCCCACGAACTGACCGGCCCAGGCTCCGCAACCGGTCAGTTCGTGGGGTCGCGGTCCGGGGCGAGGACGCCTGGGATCAGGCGATGGTGAGAGGTCCGTCGGCCAGGTACGCCGCCAGCGGACCGGTCATCCGGTCCCGTGTCGGCGGATGCAGGTCCAACTCGTTGGCGTAGGTGGCGAGGTGGCCGACCTCATCGGAGGCCATGGAGTCGAGGTCGCCGAGCAGTTCGACCGCGCGCGGAACCACCCGGGAGAGGGTGTCCTGCACGCAGTACCGGACGTACAGCGAGTCGGCGAGCGTCGACTCGTCCGGGTCCCCGTCGTCGATCCGGCGGCCGACATCACGCCCTCGGCCTCCACCAGCAGCCGGACCCTCTCGGACTCGGGCACCCGGTTGTCGAGCAGCACCCGCTCGACCAGTGCGCTGGCGGCCCCGAGGTAGCCACCCGTCATCAGCAGCTGGAACCAGGCGAAGCCCGCGGCCAGCATGACCTCCGGCCGCCCGTCGGGGGCCGAGGCCTGCACCAGCAGCTCCGGCGGCACCAGGACGTCGTCGAGAGTGACCTGCTCGCTGTCCACCCCCGCCCCGCCGACGCTCACACCCTCGCTTTCTGCGGACACCAGCGCCACCGCCGGTACCTCGCCGCCGTCGTCGCCCCAGCCGGGGACCATGACACTGACGGCGAGCACGTCCATCGACCGGGCCAGACTGCACGGGCGCGTCCTCCCGCTGACCGACAGCCCGTCGGGCCCCGCCGTGGCGGTCATCGGGGAGAGGATTCCGGCGCCGGGGCGCTCCTCGGCGAAGCCGAACGCCACGAGCTGGTTGCCGGCGGCCACCCCCGCGACAAGCATCGACTCCTGGCCATCGTCGGTGGTGGACAGACCGACCAGGGTGGCCACCGAGAAGTGGTGCAAGATGGTGGCCACGGCCAGCGACGGTGTCCTGCTGCCCAGCGCACGCTGCACCCGCAGAGCGTCCAAGGCGGTGGCTCCCCGCCCCCGCTGGGCGATCGGCACCAGCAGCCCGGGGCCGCCGCTGTCACGGAACAGCTGGATGCCGGGACTATCCGGGCCCTCCAGCTCCATGAGGGAGCACCGCGCCTCGCGGTGCTGATGTACGTCGGCGACTTCGACTGTCCCGAAGACGACATCGAACGCGACTGGGTGACCCGGACGGGCTGCTGGCCCCACGCCGAGCGGGCCCTGCTCACCCGCGACCAAGCGCTCGCCACGGGCTGCCCTCCGCCGAGGGCAAACGCGACGACCCCGCCGGCCGGGCTTCGCCGCACGCCACGGCTTCAACGCCAACCGCCCGGTGCACTGCCATGACTGCGGAGAACGTTCGGCGGGACTTCCGGATTGCCCTCAACAGCGCTGAGGGCATCAACCCGGCGGAATGGACTCCCCGGGAACTGCGGCACAGCTTCGTCTCGCTGCTCTCAGCTCATGACGTCCCGATCGAGCACATCTCACGGCTGGTCGGCCACACGAACACCCTCGTGACCGAGATGGTCTACCGCAAGCAGATCCGGCCCGTCATGCAGGAAGGCGCGACGGTGATGGACGAGATCTTCCCGCTCGCTCCGGAACCGTAGTCACGCAGATAGACACGCAGACACAAATATGCCCCGTTCATGTGATCATGAGCGGGGCATTCGTGCTGGTAAATAATGGTGGTCAGGGGCAGGGTCGAACTGCCGACCTTCCGCTTTTCAGGCGGACGCTCGTACCAACTGAGCTACCTGACCCAGAGCGGTCCTGACGGGACTTGAACCCGCGACCTCCACCTTGACAGGGTGGCGAGCACTCCAAACTGCTCTACAGGACCTTGCGTTTCTTGCTGTTCTTGCCGTTTGCGCTCGTTTAGCTTACCAGCTTTTCGGTGGTCTTCGACCAGCCGTTTTCCGGTGCGCTAACCGCTCGCAGTGCCCCCAACGGGATTCGAACCCGTGCCGCCGCCTTGAAAGGGCGGTGTCCTAGGCCGCTAGACGATGGGGGCTCAGGATTCCCTGTCGCCTTCCGTCGGAGACCTCTGAAGCATAGGGGACGATTGCCCCTGATGCCAAAGTGGCTTACCGGCGGACGGCGATTGTGTGCCAGAGATCGGTCCCGTTGGCGACGGGGCGTTCGTTGGCTCCGGGGAAATCATACGTTGTGGGTCGGGCTCCACGTGACGCTGGATGTACACCGACTGCTCCCCCAGCCCGCCCAGCGTGATGTCGTCCCATGCCTGCATGCGCTTCGTCTCCCTGTCGAAGTACAGGACAGAGGCCTGGACCGGCGTGGGCTGGGCGTGTTCGAGGGCGCGCAGGCCGGCGCCGCCGGTCGAGCCCTGGACGAGGAGGCGGGTGCCCGAGGGGAGCATGGACGTCTTACGGGCGTGGGTGTGGCCGGCGAGGATCATGGGGGTCGCGCCGGAGAAGCCCTTGCCGACGTCCGGGTCGTGTACGGCGACCACGTCCGGCTGGTTCACCTTGGCGAGGTGGGAGCGGGCGTAGTCCCCGAGCACGGTCGGGTCCGAGTCGGCGGCCACGGACTTGTCCGGGGTGAAGCGGGGGTCGCCCAGGCCGTAGATCTTCAGGCCTGCCACGGTCTCGGTGGTGTCGTCCAGGACGATGGAGTTCT
The DNA here is from genome assembly GCF_040680035.1 of Nonomuraea sp. NPDC052116. Lineage (NCBI taxonomy): Bacteria > Bacillati > Actinomycetota > Actinomycetes > Streptosporangiales > Streptosporangiaceae > Nonomuraea > Nonomuraea sp. NPDC052116. Next base: position 84,648 of record NZ_JBFAWA010000037.1, read on the forward strand.
TCTGCTTCTCGACCGCTTTCTGGGTGGTCATCGAGTCGTGGTTGCCGCGTACGTACACGTACGGGACCCCGAGGCGGCCGATCTCGTCCACGAACTTGTTCTCGGCCTTGGTGCCATGGTCGGAAATGTCGCCCGTGTCGATGACCATGTCCACGCTGAACTGGTCCTTGAGGGAGCGGATGACGTTCCAGGCGATGGGGTTGATGTGGATGTCGGAGACGTGCAGGACCCGGATGGTCTTGGGGTTGGCGTCGTACAGCGGCAGGGTGGAGACCGTGTCGTACAGCTTGGAGACGTTCGTGACGAGTTTGGTGAGTTGCGACCGGTACGACTCGAAACGGGAGACGATCGACTCGGCGCTGCCCACGAGCGACGGCGCGGCGGCGACGAGGCCCGAGTAGCGGGGCTCGACGAGAGAGCTGGGGCGGAACGTCACGGCCGCGAGGACCCCCGTGCCCGCCAGCGCCACGGAGGCGGCCAGAAGGCCCATCAGGGCCACTCTGGGGCGCCTGAAGACCATCAGGACCGCGATCAGCGCCCCGGCGCCCGCACAGAGCAGCGAGCGGATCACCAGCGCGCGTACGCCGTCGAGGAGGTCGTCCTCGATGAGCCCCGGCAGGCGGTCGGCCAGGCGCGGGTCCTCTATGAGGGCTTTGGCGCGCTCCTGGTCGATGTTCTCGAGCGTGATGCGCAGCCGCAGCGGCGCGTCGTGCGTGCGGAACGTGAGCGTGCCGAGCGGACTGGCGTCCACGATCGTCTCGCCGCTCCAGGCCGGCCGGAGCGACATGCCGGTCTCCACGGGCCCGATCTGGGCTCGTACGGTGCCGCTGAGGAAGATGCCCAGCCAAGCACCCACCGCGGCCACGAGGAGCACCGCCGCGCCCCTCGCCACCCTGGACTGAATGACTGCCTTTGACCTGTGAACGAACTTCATACGCTTTCTTGCCTACCCGAGGGACGGGGCAGAATGGCAAGTGTGATCGAGGTTACGCGGGAGAAGTTCGAGGAACTCGTGGCCGAGGCATTGGACACGATCCCCCCGGCCCTCACGCGCGCCATGAGCAATGTCGTCGTCACGGTCGTCGATGACCCGCCGGAGCCCCACCTGCTCGGCCTGTACACCGGTGTCCCCCTCACGGAACGCGGCGACTGGTACTCAGGGGTCCTGCCCGACCGCATCGAGATCTACCGCAATCCGATATGCCAGATTTGCGATACGGAGGAAGACGTCGTCGCCGAGGTGCGCATCACGGTCGTCCACGAGGTCGGCCATCACTTCGGCATCGACGACGCTAGACTTCACGAGCTCGGCTGGTAACCCTTTGCTTTTGGTTGACTTCTTTGGGTTGCGGCTTGCCATAATGATCGGGCACCTTAGGTGACGTAGCGAACACTGTAAGTCAGGCACAGCGGAGTCCAATGGGGGCCATGCGGGCAGGTCGTCCGCCGGGACGGCATCGCCGTGCTGAAGGGCACGCCACATATCGGGAAGTCATCGCACTCAGGGAGTTCAGAGCACTCTGGTACGGACAGGGCCTTTCCCTCCTTGGCGACCAGCTCGCCCAGGTGGCACTCGCCGTACTCGTCTATGACCGCACGCAGTCACCGCTGGCCACGGCGGCCGTCTACGCGCTGACGTACCTCCCGTCCATCGTGGGCGGGCCGTTGCTGGCCGGGCTGGCGGACCGGTTCGCGCGCAGGGCCGTGATGCTGACCTGCGACCTGATCCGGGCGGCGCTGGTGGCCGCGATGGCGGTGCCGGGCATGCCGTTCTGGGCGCTGTGCGCGCTGGTGTTCCTGGTGGTGCTGCTCAGCGCGCCGTTCTCGGCCGCGCGGGCGGCGCTGCTGCCCGAGGTGCTCGAAGGCGACCGGTACGTCATCGGCTCGGCGATTCAGAACATGACGAATCAGGCCGTACAGATGCTCGGTTTCGCGGCGGGCGGAGCGGTGATCGCGACCATGGGCCCCTACCGGGCGCTCGCCGTGGACGCGGCGACGTTCCTCGGCTCCGCGCTGATCCTCGTGTCAGGGGTACGGCGCCGGCCCTCCGCGAGCCACGACGCCTCGAAACCGTCCATGTGGACGATGACCGCGGCGGGAGCCCGGCTCGTGTTCGGGTCGCGGAAGCTGCGGACGCTCGTCCTGTTCGCGTGGTTGTGCGGCTTCTACATCCTGCCCGAGGGCATCGCCGTGCCGTACGCGGCCAAGCTGTCCACGGGGACCCTGTTCGCCACGTGGACGCTGCCGGTCCCGGTGATCACTGGGCTGCTGATGGCGGCGATGCCGACCGGGACGGTGCTGGGGGCGTTCCTTTTCAGCAGGTTCGTGCCGCCGCCGCGGCGGCTGCGGCTCATGGGGTGGCTGGCCATGCTGAGCTGCGCGCCCCTGATCGTGACAGCGCTGTATCCGCCGCTGGAGGTGGTGCTCGCCGCGTGGGTGCTGTCGGGGGTCGGCGGGGCGTACCAGCTCGCGGCCAATGCCGCCTTCGTCCAGCAGGTGCCGGCCGAACGTCGCGGCCAAGCGTTCGGCCTCGTGCAGTCGGGGCTGATGTCCGTACAGGGGATCGGGATCTTGGTGGGCGGGTTCGCGGCGGAGAGACTCGGTCCTGAGCCGGTGGTCGCGCTGGCCGGATTCACCGGGCTGATCTGCGCGGCCGTGCTGGCCCTGTTCTGGACCGAGCCTCGCGAACGCGTGCCCGCCACAGCCTGATCACGACTGAGGCTTCTGCTCGCCGCTCCAGTCCGTCCTGCTGCGGTCCTGCTGCTTGTTGATGAGGTCCTGCACGATGGAGGTGTCGCTGTCCTCTTCGGGCATGAGGAGCCAGCCGATCGCGTACACGCCGACGCCCAGCCCGCCGAACAGCGTGGCGATCGCAAGCGCGATGCGCACCAGGTTGGCGTCGATCCCGACGAACTCGCCGATGCCGGAGCAGACGCCCCCGATGATCCTGCCCTTGTGGGTCCGACGCAGCTTCTTGACGTTGTATTCGCTCATGTCTCAAGACTGCCCGTGGGCCCGGTGTTAGCACATCAGGATTCCCCCTGGTAGAACCCTGGTAGCCCCCTATGTGATGAAGGGACCCGCGATGGACGACCTGCTCCGCCTGGACGACCGGCTCGACGCCGACCAGCGGCTGATCCGCGACACGGTCAAGTCGTTCGTCTCCGACCGTGTCCTGCCGCACGTGGGCGACTGGTTCGAGGAGGCGGTCTTCCCGGCGCGCGAGCTCGCGCCCGAGCTCGGCGCCCTCGGGCTGCTGGGGATGCATCTGCAGGGGTACGGCTGCGCCGGGACGGACGCGGTGTCGTACGGGGTGGCGTGCCGCGAGCTCGAGGCCGGGGACTCGGGGCTGCGCTCCTTCGTGTCGGTGCAGGGCTCGCTGGCCATGTTCCCCATCTGGCGGTACGGCTCCGACGAGCAGAAAGAGGAGTGGCTGCCGCGGATGGCGGCCGGTTCGGCCATCGGCTGCTTCGGCCTGACGGAGCCGGATTACGGCTCCGACCCCGCCAATATGCGGACTTATGCCAAGAAAGACGGATCCGACTGGATCCTCAACGGCTCCAAGATGTGGATCACCAACGGCTCCATCGCCGACGTCGCCGTGGTCTGGGCGCAGACCGACGAAGGCATCCGCGGCTTCGTCGTACCGACCTCCACCCCCGGCTTCTCCGCCCCTGAGATCCACAGGAAACTGTCCCTTAGGGCCTCGGTCACCTCGTCCCTCTATTTCGACGACGTACGCCTGCCCGCCTCCGCCGCCCTCCCGGGCGTCACCGGCCTCCGCGGCCCGCTCTCCTGCCTCTCAGAGGCCCGCTTCGGCATCGTCTGGGGCGTCGTGGGCGCCGCCCTCGCCTGCCTGGAGGCCGCGGTGGTCTACGCGAAGACCAGGGTCCAGTTCGACAAGCCGATCGGGGCGTTCCAGCTGACGCAGGAGAAACTCGCCTGGATGTACGTCGGCGCCGCCCAGGCCCAGCTCACCGCCCTCCATCTGGGCATGTTGAAAGACGCCGGCCAGCTGGAGCCCCGGCAGATCAGCTTCGGCAAGCTGGCCAACGTACGCGCCGCCCTGGACATCGCCCGCCAGGCCCGCTCAATCCTGGGCGGGAACGGAATCACCCTGGAGTACCCTGTGATCAGGCACATGAACAACCTGGAGTCTGTGCTGACGTACGAGGGCACCCAAGAGATTCACACGCTGGTGCTGGGGGAGGCGCTGACGGGTCTGGCCGCTTACCGGTGATGTAGGCGTCGCGGGTTGGGCGGTAATCTCTGTACCCTTGCTGTTGCGAGGGGCGTTAGCTCAATTGGCAGAGCTGCGGACTTTTAATCCGTAGGTTCCGGGTTCGAGCCCCGGGCGCCCTACCACTCCACACCCCATTCGACCTGCGCTTTCTCGGTCCTGGGCCATCTTCAGCGAGGCGAACCCGGCCGAGTTCATGCTCGTCACATGCTCTTCGGCACGCGTCCGGCACATCGGCGGGCCGATAGCGAGATCGAAATGAACCGGGTTGCGCTGCCGGGTATCGGGCGCCTGAGGCCGGAGCGTAAAGCCAGACCCGACACCCAGCAGGGGGGCATGGCGGAAGGGTTGGCGGGCGAGACATGCCCGGCTTGACCACAGACCCGTCCAAGCGCTGATAAGGCAGCCTCCGGCTGAACCTGCAGGCGAATGAGTATCCTTCCCAGCATGCCTGATGATCTTTGTGCCTCCTTGGTCCCTGAGGTGCCGGCGCGACTGGTCGCAGAAGTGTCCGTACCACTACGCGGCGCGGTGCGCATGTTGCCGGACGGCTTCCTGGCGGTTCCCTGCGCCAGCGAGGTCATGGTGCTGGACCGTGCGTTGCGGGTCGTTTCCCGCTTCCCTGTCCCGGAGGAACTGGCGCGTCGATATCGGGAGTCGGATGGGGACGTTCGGGTCGATGTGAGCCCTGATCGACGGTGGGTGGTGCTCGCGGGCACCGAGCGCATGATGGTCGTCGACTCGACCGGCAAGGTGGCCTGGCGCACCACATATCCCGCTTTCGGCGATGCCGGCGGCGACGCGGTGCCAGCCTGTGGAGTGTTCAGCTCCGACGGCTCCGAGTTGTGGGCTTTCATACCGGTGCTCGGCCCATCCTCCGACGAGGACTGGGTGGACGACGCCGAGCGCTGGGTGGTCAGGATGTCGGACTGGCAGATCACCGGTAGAGCGGAATCCCGCTATCGGGGGATCACGGACATCATCGCCTCTCCCGATCGGAACCGACTGGGATTTGCCTACTTCGACGGTCACGCAGTCGATGGCATCTGGACCTCCTGGGACGATAACGTCGAAAGTACTCCCGTCCGAGGGCGCTGGTTCCCGCTGGGCGTGTCTCCCGACGGTCGCCACTGGCTCGGCGGCGCCTGGCACGACATCGTCGTGGGCAACTTCGCGGGGAGCGAGATCCGACTGAACGAGGACGGGCAATGGGATCATTGGGAATTCACCCCAGGCGCCTGTTTCCTGAACCCGGAACAAGTGCTCGTCGTCGGACGTCACGACAACGAGAAGAACCGGCATTTGTTGTTTCGCACCGACACCCTGGAACTGATCGGGCGCATCACGTATCCCACTCAAGTCCCGGATGAACAAGACAGCGGATTCGTACGTGGTCACGGCGACGACACCTGGCTTACCATGCACATTCCCGGATACGGACGACCTGACGAGGGACGACTCCGTCGCTGGACCAGCGGACCATAGTGGATTCCACAAGCTTGAAGACCCTGTGGGTGCCGAATATCGTGTCACAGGGTTTGATCTGGGGTTTTGCCGCCTTCGGCGGCTCAGCTCCGGCAGGATCACAGGATGGCTCTGCGGCTGCGGTTGCTGTACTTGATCGTCTTGCGAGCATTCGGCTGGATCGCGCTGCTCGCCCGATCACAGGCGTCCAAAGACGCAGAAATCCTGGTACTGCGACATCAGCCGGCTGTGCTCCACCGCCAGGTCGCCGCTCCTCGGCCATCGTGGGCAGACCGGGCGATCATCTCTGCGCTCGTGCGTGTCCTGCCTCGACGTCGCCGATGTCATCTGTTCGTCACACCGCGCATGCTCCTACGCTGGCCCGCTGACCTGGTGAAGCGACGCTGGACCTACCCCAAGCACGGGCCGGGCCGGCCACCGATCTGACCTACCGTCCGAGCCTTGGTGCTGCGCTTGGCCGCCGAAAATCCGGACTGGGGATATCGGCGTATCGCCGGGCAGATCGCTGGCCTGGGCCGGAAGGTGGCCCCGGCCACCGTGTGGGCGATCTTGAAGAGGGCGGGCTTCGATCCAGCGCCCCGGCGTAGCGGTCCGACCTGGGCTCAGTTCCTCAAAGCCCAGGCGTGCGACTTCTTCAGCGTGGAGACGGTCATTCTTACGCGGCTGTACTGCTTCGCCGTGCTTGAGCACGCTACGCGGCGGGTCCACGTGCTGGGGGGCACGGCGAATCCCACCGCCGACTGGGTCGCCCAGCAAGCCCGCAACCTGATACTCGACCTGGGCGATCGGATCGGTGACTTCCGGTTCCTGATCAGAGACCGGGACAGTAAGTACACCACTGTGTTCGATGAGCTGTTCACGACCGAGGGCATCCGCGTAGCGCTCACTGCGCCACAGGCTCCTCGGATGAACGCGATCATGGAGCGGTGGGTCGGCAGCGTACGCCGCGAGCTACTCGACCGGATCCTCATCATGAACGAACGCCACCTGCGCAAGGTCCTCGCCGAGTACGAGACCTACTTCAATATGCGTCGTCCGCACCAGGCTCTGAAGCAGGCCAGCCCTCTGCGGGCTACCCGATCCGGTCGACGCCGACATCGATGTCTCCCGACGAGACCGGCTCGGCGGCCTCCTTCATGAATACGCCCAGGTCGCATAAGGAGACACGATATTCGGCACCCACACGGTGTTCTCCGACACCCGCCGACCCGCGGCTCCCCTGACGGGTGGGACGACGGCGACGGGAGGATCAGATGGGGGCGGGCGTGCGCAAGTACGCTCCCCTGGCGACGACTGCAAGTCAGGAACCAGCCACACAAAGAGATCGTCTTACTGGTGGGCATCTGAACAGAGGGACGATGGACGACGAACCGATCCGACGCGAGGTGGCCGTCCGCCGCTTCCGCGAAATGCTTGCCATGTTGTTCCTGTGCGCTCTGGTCGCCGCGGGTCTGGGCGTCTGGGGCGCCGCGCCGACCTGGAGCGAGCTGGGATGGGGCCTGGCGCTGCTGGTCAGCACGACGGTGCTGCCTATGCCGCTCTTCTTAGCCGGCGAGGTGGCCGTCAACAGGCGGCGGCCAGTGATCGCGGCGGCGCTCTTGGCGTCCCCCGTCGGCATCGGGGAGCTCCTGCGCCTCGCGGTCGTGTCCTGGGCGTCCGCGCAGGCGGTGGAGGCGGCCTGGATCGGCTTATGGACCATCACGCTGACGTGGGCGCTCGGCGAGCCGATGCTGCTCAACGCGCTCCTGACAGGATCCGCCGAGCCGCGCCAGTTCCGGCAGCCCGCCGGGTGGGACAGCGGGCCCCTGAGCCCCCGGAACGTGTTCGCCACTCTCGCGACGATCTCCAGAGAGGTCGGGCTATGCCTCCTGGTGGCGTGGAGCCCGTGGCTGGTGCTGGCCACGTTCGCGGCGCTGTCGGCCTCGGGTTGGCTGCTGACCAGCGGGACCGGGCGTAAGAGACTTATCGACGCGCTCGGCGGTTACGTCGCACTGGCCGCTGGCGTGGCGCTCTGGCTCATGTGAGCGCGTACGGCTCCGCCGAGCCGTAGTCCGCTCCGGGACCACGATCGCGTGGACGTAACCAGCCTCACGAAGCCCGCGCACTGCTACGGGGCCTCGTAGGGACCGGTGACCTGAGATATAGACGGGGCCAGACAGGCAAGCCAGCTGACCTGCACGGACTACATCATCGGCAGGGGGAATGGCGGTGTGCTGGTTCAGGGCATAGGAAACTCATGTCGCAGGACATAGGAAACTTCAACGCTCCCGGTCAAGGCAGCAGCTCGGTTCCGGTTCGGGAATCTGATCGCGCTGCCATTGCATGGTGGCAGCCGGGAGCAGGGCACAACACTGTTCTGCGACCCGCGAACCTGGCAGCCATATGAGGATCAGTTCGCGTTCCTGTCCGGTGTGCGCCGACTACGCCCGGTCGAGGTGGACGCACTGGTAAAGCAATTCGGCCGGATCGACGCCGGACCGTCGACGACGGGAAGGCTGCCGGCCAAGCCACGCAAGGGCGCGCTGGGTGTCGCTCCTCAACAGGTGCACGCGCGGCTTGGCGCCATGCTGGCGATCTCGACCGACGGCCTGCCCGCACCTCTGATCGCCGCTCTCAAACACCTGGCCGCCTTTCACAACCCTGAGTTCTATCGGCGGCAGTTTCGATGCGGTACTCGACCTTCGCCACCCCGCGATTCGTACGCTGCTTCGACGACAGTGACCCCGACTGGCTACGGCTCCCGCGAGGGCTGGCGGAAGAAGCGGAACACCTGATTGCGGCAGCGGGCGCGCCATAGAGATCGCCACCACGATCTCGGGGCATGACCCGATCACGGTGCGTTTCACCGGCGAGCTGACGAACGTACAGGCCGAAGCGGTCACCGCGATGGCCAAGCACCTCACGGGAGTCCTGGTTGCGCCGCCCGGCGCGGGCAAGACCGTGATGGCCTGTGCACTGATCGCCCGACACCAAGTACCAACTGCGATCATCGTCAACCCCGCCGAACTGCTCGACCAATGGAAGGACCGGCTTACGACGTTCCTCGACCTTGACGGAGCGCAGGTGCGCGCCAAGGGCAAGGGCAGAGACAAGCGGCACGGGGTCGATGTGATCATGCTGCAGTCCGTAGCTCACCGCGACGCCGACCCGTCGCTGCTGGACGAGTACGGCATGGTCATCGTCGACGAATGTCACGCAGTGGGTGCTCCGGCCGCCGAGGCGGCGATCCGTCAGGTGGCCGTGAAACGTTGGATCGGGCTATCGGCGACGCCGTACCGGGCCGACCAGATGGACGCGCTCATCACGATGCAGTGCGGACCGATCCGGCACGAGATCACCGCTGAGGTGTCGTTCGCCCAGCGATTGATCGTTCACGCGACCGACTTCAGCACCGAAGAGATAGGACACGACGGCGCCTCCTTCCAAGCGATCTACGGCGAACTGGCCGCAGACAACACCCGGACCGCCCAGATCGCCGCCGACGTCGCGGACGCGGCAAGCCGGGGTAGAAACAGCCTGCTCTTGACCAATCGAATGGAACACCTTCAATGCCTGGCCACTGCCCTGGCAGACCGGGGCGTGGCCGCTACGCTCCTGCACGGGCAGCTCAGCACCATCGAACGCGATCATGTCCGTGCCCGCCTGACCGATATCAAGGCAGGACCGCTGGCGCTACTGGCCATCGACAAGGTCACAGGTGAGGGCTTCGACCTTCCCCGGCTGGACGCCCTGTTCCTCGCGATGCCGATCTCGTTCAAAGGGAAGGCGATCCAGCACGTTGGCCGGATCATGCGAGAAGCCGCCGCCAAGCACGACGTCGAGGTCCACGACTATCTGGATGCACGAGTCCCACAGTTGGAACGCATGTACGGCAAGCGGCGCCGCACCCTCACCCGCCTCGGCTTCACCACCGCAACATCCGGCTCAGATGAGCGCCCACCGACCTCCGAGGCTCCCCTTCGCCCCTCCCTGCCGAGGAGGCCAGCAGAGATCGCACGGCCAAGCGACCGGCAGCCGACCGCGTCGCAGGTGCGCGCGTGGGCTCGCGAACAAGGATTCCCTGTCGCTGGCCGCGGCAGGCTCCGTCCCGAGATCTGGGAAGCCTGGCATGCCGCCGCTGGCACCACGCCCGAGGAGAACCCCTGACTCGACGAGAACCTTGCGACGCGGACAGATGCTGTTTATCGGCGCGAGTAAGGCTCGGTCACCAGTTACGCTGAAGGTGCGACACAGGCGCCGCGACAGAGGGAGTCGAGCGACGGTGAGCGCGAACCTCGAACACGAGCCCATTCATGACCTTGCCCGCCGGGTCATCCGGTTGGCCGAGGAAACCCAGCACGCCACTCAAGTGCTCGAACGCCGTCTGGATGCGCTTGAACGCCGCACCGGAACCGCCGACAGAGCCGAACGCATCCTGAGCATCGCCGCCGACATGCGAACCCACCTGGGTCAGGACCGGCTCTCCATTGATGACCTGTACGACCCGGACACCGGCCTTCCCGCGTGATCATCGATTCCAGCGCCATCATCGCCGTCATCAACGGTGAGCCCGAGGCCACCCAGTTCGCCCACGTCATCGCCGCCGCTGTGCCGTATCTCGGCCGTCAACTACGTCGAAGCGGCCATTGTGGCGGACAACCGCGGTGGGGCCATGCGCAATGCCTTCGACATGCTCATCGATGAGATGGGCCTCATCATCGAGCCGGTTACACCCAATCAGGCCAGGATCGCGCGCCGGGCGTACCAGACCTACGGCAAGGGCAACAACTCCAAGGCCAAGCTCAACATGGGCGACTGCTTCGCCTACGCTCTCGCCAAAGACCTCGACCAGCCCCTGCTCTTCAAAGGCGAGGACTTCCCGCACACCGACATCACCCCCGCACAGCCCTGACGGTCCGGCATTCCCTCTGCCCAAGCGTGATCACCAGGGTTTCTCGCCGGAGTATCGTGTGCTTCTGTGACTCGCCGCCCCCCTGACGATCATCTGGATGAGCTGATCGAGCAGGCGATCGTGGACGCCTACGACGATGATGAGCAGCTCTCCGGTTTCCATGTGATGATCGGCGACCACCTGGCGGTGCCATTCGAGACGAATGTGCTCGGCCTGCAGGTCACCGTCACCGCGATCGACTTCCTGGTCGGGAGCGGCATCGTGGCGATCTGCCGCCATGGCAAGCACAAGCAGGCGATCGGCATCCTCGACCTGCCGCTGCCCGACCCGCCACCGGCCGGAGCCGAATGGATCGACGCGTTCCGGCGCTGGGCCGGGTGAGAGCGTGAGCGAATACCAGTACTACGAGTTCCTGGCCATCGACCGGCCGCTCAGCGACCGGCAGCAGGCCGAGGTCCGCGCCCTGTCCACCCGGGCCCACATCACCGCCACCAGCTTTACCAACGAGTACCACTGGGGCGACTTCCGCGGGGACCCGTCCCGCATGGTGGAGCGTTACTACGATGCCCACCTGTATCTGGCCAACTGGGGCACTCACCGGGTCATGCTGCGCTTCCCCCGGGCCGTGCTGAACCTCAAGCAGGCCGAACGCTATTGCGTAGGCGACCAGGTCAGCGCCTGGACCAGCGGCGAACACCTCATCCTCGACTTCACCAGCGAGGCAGAAGAGGAGTACTGGGAAGACGACGTCGAACGCTCGCTGTCGGCGATCGTCGGCATCCGCGCCGAGCTGGCCGCCGGCGACCTGCGTCCGCTCTATCTTGCCTGGCTGTCGGCGTTCGGGACATGGGAGCGTGACGAGGACGCCTTCGACTACGAGGCGGAGGACGAACTGGAGCCGCCCGTCCCGTCGGGGCTGGGTTCGCTCAGCGCGCCGCAACGGGCCCTGGCCGACTTCCTGCGCCTGGACCACGACCTGCTCGCGGCCGCCGCCGAGGCCAGCCGGCCGGCGCAACCCGTACAGCACGATCGAAAGGCCCTGGCCGCCTGGATCGGCGCGCTGCCCGCCAAGCGCAAGGACGCGCTGCTGTTGCGGGTAGTCGAGGATGACGCCACGAGGGTTCGCGGGGAACTGCTGCGCGAGTTCAGCGGCGAAACCACCGACCAGCAGGTGGAGACGGGGCGGACAGTCGCCGAACTGCTGGACACCGCCGCCGCCCGCCGCCGCGCCCGCGAGCAACAGAAGTCGGCCCGGCACGCCGAAGAACAAGCCCGCCGGGAACAGGAGCGACGGCAGGCCAGGGAACTCCATCTGAACCGGCTCGCCCAGGACCTCGAAGCGGCATGGGACCGGGTGGAGGCATCCATCGACACCAAGAAGCCCCGCGAATACGACCAAGCCGTCGCACTCCTGCGCGACCTTCACGCCCTGGCCATCCGCGACGAGCATGCCGGCACCTTCGCCCAGCGCCTCACCCACCTCCGGGAACGACACCAGGGCAAGCCCAGCCTCATCAAGCGACTCAACGACGCGGGCCTCACGGCCGAGTGACCGGCGATTTCCAGGCCTGCGAATCAGCGATCGGAGCCACCGAGACTGCGGATGGATCACGCGCGTCCCGGCCAGCCAATGGATGGAGAATGCGCATGGTCAAGGGCTTTTAATCCGTAGGTTCCGGGTTCGAGCCCCGGGCGCCCTACCACCCTATACCCATTCCGACCTGCGCTTTCTCGGTTCTCGATCATCTCTTGTCAGGCGAAGATGGCTGAGTTCATGCTCTTCGGCGCGCGCCCGGCACATCAGCGGCCGAACACCATGGCCGAAATGGGCGCTTTGCTAGGGCCATCGTGTGCCGCCCAGACCTCGCAGGTAAGCGAGACTCCCAAGAAGCCCAAGAGAAGGGCCGGACTGGCGGGCGGGGCGCGCCCGACTTGACCTCAGACTCGTCCAAGCGCTGGCGAAGCCGCCTTCGGCCGAGGTAGGACACCTTCACAGTGACTGCTGTTCTGATCTTCTCTACGGAACAGATCTGCGCATGATCGCTCGTTTAGTCCGGGGCCGGGCGTCGGGTTGAGCAGGACGACGATGCCGTCGTCCTCTCACTGGTCGAACACCTTGGGCGCGGCGATCGCGCACTGCCCGGCGCCGACGCACCTGACCTGGTCGACGACCACTTTCATGGCCGATGTCCCCGTTGCCCGTCCCAGGCAACGGGGAGGCTGTGCACGCCGTAGATGATCATGTCATCGCGCATGGGGATCTCCTCGGGCGGGACGGCCAGGCGCAGCGTGGGGAAGCGGTCGAACAGCGCGGGGATGGCGACCTGCATTTCGACCCGGGCGAGCTGCTGGCCCAGGCACTGGTGGATGCCGTGGCCGAAGGCGACATGTCCGGCGGTCGGCCTGCGCAGGTCGAGCGTGTCGGGGTCGGAGAATCGTTTCGGGTCGCGGTTGGCCGCCGGGACCGAGACTGTCACCGACTGGCCTGCCTTGATGAGTTGGCCGCCGATCTCGACGTCCTCGAGCGCGGCGCGTACCGTGCCGGGGACGACGCTCAGATAGCGGAGCAGTTCCTCGACGGCGTTGGTGATGAGGTCAGGTTCGGCCCGCAGGGCGGCGAGCTGGTCGGGGTGGCTCAGCAGTGCGTACGCGCCGGTGGCGATCATGTTCGCGGTGGTGTCGAATCCCGCGCCCGTCAGGAGGCTGCCGATGATGGCCAGTTCGTCGTCGCTCAGGTCGCTGTCGGAGACCAGACCGCCGAGTACGTCGTCGGTGGGCGCGGCCCGCTTGGTCTGCACCAGATCGCGCATGTAGCCCTGCATCTCGGCCATGGCGACCGCTCGCCCGTCCGGAGTGGTGTCCAGGCGCATCACGACGGACATGGTCCGTACGAAGTCGGTTCGATCTCCTGTCGGCACGCCGAGCAGTTCGCAGATCACCAGGCCGGGGATGGGCCCCGAGTACGCTTCCACCAGGTCTACCGGCGGGCCTAGCCGCTCCATCGCGTCCAGGTGCTCGGCCGCGATCTCCTTGATCCGGCTGGTCCACTGGCGCATCCGGCGGACGGTGAATTGGCCGGTGAGCAGGCGGCGGTAGCGGGTGTGCTCGGGCGGGTCCATCGCGGTGAAGCCGCCGGGCCGTGCCGGCTGGGGCTCCCCGCTGTTCTCCGTCCCGGGCATCGGGTAGTGGAGGAGCTCGTGTCGGTGGCTGAAGCGGTTGTCGGCCAGCACCTCGCGGACCAGGGCGTGGTTGGTCACCAGCCAGCCGTCGTGGCCGTCGGGATAGGTCATCCGGCTCAGTGGACGCTCTTCGCGGAGTTGTGCCAGTCCGGAAGGAGGATCGAAGGGGCGATCCGTGGTGCGTTCTACAGGCAACGTGGGCGCGGGATGTGGCTGGGTCATGTCAGAATCCCTCCGCGTGAACGGCGATCGTTCACGCATCAGGGAAATTACGGATGCGTTTACTGATTCGGCAAGTTGGAAACTTCCTTGTCGCAGGTCAAGCGAGAATTATTGGCGCAGTCACAGTGAGCGCAAATGCAACAATCTCTCAGCATCGTGTCGCAACGAGCTACGCGCCGAAGGCATACCGGCCGCGAGATCGCACGCAACTGCGGCCCGCACGACTACCGTGCGGCACGGGCGCAACAGGCGGCCGCATGGCGCGCCCGCCATCGAGTACGTCGGCGACCGCGGATGCCGGCGGGCGTGACCCCAAGGCGATCCGCCACCACCTGCAACTCGCAGGCCGCCAAGATCCCCTCTTCTCCGACGACGCGATAAACCTCATCCACGAATCCGCCAGAGGGAAACACCGCACCGTCAACGAACCTCGCCATTCAGGCCCTGTTGGCCACCTTCGCCGCCGGCAAGGCCATCGTCGACGAAAGCGCCGCGCGCTCCGCCATCACCGAGGTGATCTCTACCGAGTGAGCGCCTCCGCGACAGCGTGTCCCTGACGGCCTCGCCTCACACCCACTGGGGCGAGACTTTCGCATGTCCACCAACCCCAGCATCGATGACGCCGTCATGGACACGACGAACGTCGCGCAACACCTGGCCCACATCGCGGACGAGGTCACCTTCGCCACCGAGCCCCAACTCGCCGCCGCCTTGCTGGAAGGCGCGCACGCGGCCGGAGTGCGCGCCGCCTTCGTCACCGGGGACGAGGTCTACGGCGGGCGGGAGCTGCGCACCCGCATCCGCGCCCTGGGCCTGGGCTATGTGCCGGCGGTCCACTCCAGCACCACGGTGGCCACCCACGCCGGGCGGACCGTGACCGTCAAGGATGCTGCCGGGCTCATCCCCGCCAACGCGTGGATGCGGCTGCGCACCGGCAGCGGCACCGACTGGGCGATGCCGGCCGTCCAGCCCGATGACACCCCCGACAGACATGACCCCGGGCACGCCGCCCTGCTTATCCGCCGCCAACCGGCCAGACCTCCTTCTACCGCTGCTGGAGCCCAGGCCCGGCGCCGCTGGCCCGCCTGATCCAGGTGGCCACCGCCTGCCAACGCCAGCTCGACGGCCCCCTCGTTGAACACCTCGGCCTGGTCGCCAGCGCCATCCCCGAACTGCTCCGCCAACTTCGCGGCATTGTCATTCCTGACCCACGACGGCCCGCGAACACCGCCTGGCCTGGTCCATCCGGCGGCGACGGCACCAGTACCGCACCCGTCTCTGTCATTGGCGATGGCACACCTACGCCGAAACAGCACCATGATCACACCGGCCCCACCGCCTCCCGTGGTCCTCGACCACCCCGCCTACCGGCAGATTCTGGATGTCTTCGCCGACCTCGGCTGCCCACTGAGGACACCGGGGACGCCGGGCTGGGCCCGGACCGTTCCGTGGAGTGACCGGACGTACGGGCGCTGTGGCGCCCGTACGTCCGCAAATCTCCAAGAAGGCCCCATTTCTCTGTTGAAACCGCCCCAAGGCCGGTCCGTATCTTTTGCCCAGCCCCCAGACTGTGTCCATGCGTGGGGTGGCGCTCGCGGGGTTGGCGGTGGCGGCGTTGCTCGCCGCGTGCGGCGGCGCGGGCTCGTACACAACCGTCGTGGGCAAGATCAGGAACGCCGGCCGGGTCGTCGTCGGCACCAAGTGGGACCAGCCGAGCCTGGGTCTGAAGACCGGGGAGGGCCCTCCCGAGGGCTTCGACGCGGACGTGGCCAAGTACATCGTCGACCACATCGCCCAGGGCCGGCGGGTGCAGATCACGTGGCGGGAGTCGGCCTCGTCGGCCCGCGAGGCCCTGCTCCAGAACGGCAGCGTGGACCTCATCGTCGCCACCTACAGCATCGCCCCTTCGCGCCGGTCCATGGTGACGTTCGGCGGGCCCTATATCGTCACCCCGCAGGACACGATGGTCCGCGCGAGCGACACCAGCATCAAGAAGGTGACCGACCTGCGGGGCAAGCGGCTCTGCCTGGCGGAGGGCTCGAACTCCTACCGCCGGATCGTCGATCCCCCGCCCAACGGCAAGCTGAACCTCCCCATGCAGCTGGTGCCTGCGGCCAACTACTCCGACTGCGTACGCAAGCTCGCCGACGGCCGGCTCGATGCGATCAGCACCCTGGACCTGATTCTGGCGGGGTTCGCCGAGCAGGAGCCGGGCCGCTTCAGGCTGCTGAACGACCCCGTCAGCAGCGAGAAGTGGGGAGTCGGCATCAAGAAGGGCGACACCGCCACCTGCGAGGCCGTCAACCAGGCGATCTCCGCGATGTGGCACGACGGCACGGCCACGCGGCTGCTGCGCAAGTGGTTCGGCAAGTCGGGGTTCAAGCTGCCGTCGTCCCTGCCGGCTCCCGAAGGGTGCTCCTGAACTGTGGGGACCGCACCACGCCGTTGCCGATCTTCCGGCAGGACGCGGGTTGCCTTTGGGTCTGGCCCACTTTCCGCGATCAGCCGTCCTTCCAAGATCTCAGTCATGTCGAGCCGGATGCTGTGGGGCTCAATAACTCGAATCATTACCAGCGCAGAGCCCTTCGTCCGGTTGCGCGAAGGGGTGAGGGCGGCGAGCGGCCAGCCCGGGCCGGTTGGGATCATGTACCGCTCGAATATTGGGTATCCCAGTTCACAGCACGAAACCGTGTTTCCGAGCGGGACAGCATACGAACCGACACCGCTTCCTGAACGGTGGCGGGCATGGCGGGGGCCGGGTTCTGTATGTCGGAGAGCAGGCCGGGCTGAAGCGCCTTCTCCAGGTCAGCCGATGTCCAGGCATCGCCCTTTGTGATGGAACGGTAGGGCCGTTCCGGGAAGGCGCGTTGTACGAGGCCGCCCATCAGGTGGAACACCTCTCCGTTGATCCGGGCCGCTTCGTCCGTGCAAAGGTAGGTGATGGCCGGCACGATGAATTCCGGGTCGGGCAAGGAGTGGGCTTTGCCGCCGGTCTGCTCGGCCCCGGACTTGTCGCGCATTTCGTTGACGCGGCGACCGTAGCCGAGGGTCACCCGCGTCTCGGCGGCAGGCGCTATGGCGTTGGACGTGATGCCGTACTCCGCCGCCTCCCGGGCGAGGGCTCGGGTGAGACCGATGATGGCGCCTTTGGCCGCGCCGTAGTTGGCCGCTGCGGCACGCCCATGCGTCGCCACCCCGGATGAGAAATTGATGATCCGGCCGAATCCCTGCTCTCGCATGTAGGGAAGCGCCGCTTGGATACAGGCGAAATGCCCTTTCAGGTGCACGTCGAGGACGGCATCCCAATCCTTCTCCGGCATGTCGAAAATCATGTTGTGGCGGAAGATGCCCGCGACGTTGACGAGGATGTCGAGGCGGCCGAAGTTGTCCACGGCCGTCTTCACGAGGGCCTGTCCCCCGTCCATCGTGGCGATGTCGCCGGTGTCCGGTACCGCGGTCCCGCCCCGCCCCAGGATTTCCTGGACAACCTGACTGGCGGGACCGTCATCCATTCCCGCACCCTCGGGGTCGACTCCGAGGTCGTTCACGACGACACTTGCGCCTTCGCCGGCCAGCCCTATCGCGACCGACCGGCCGATGCCACGTCCGGCACCGGTCACCGCGGCTACTTTTCCTTTGAGCAGGTCGCCCATTCTATTCGCTCCTTCTGGATCGCCGCTCCGCGGTCACGCTCTTGCCAGCGTCGGCATCAGTTGTGACATCTCCTGCGACGACCACATCCCCGGATGGAAGAGCGCATCCCCCGGAACGGGGTGGGTCAGGACGGAGATGGTCCGGCCCTTGACCTGGAAATGCCGGCCGTTGATGTCGGCCGCCTTGTCGCCGCCGAGGTATATCGCCAGTGTCGCGGCCGTCTCCTCGTCTGCGGGTTGCGGGTGCCGAGGCGTCACGATCATGTTGACCGTCACCCCGTACCTGCCGACGTCTCGGCAGACCACGCGGGTGAATCCGGCGATTCCGGCCTGCGCCGCCACGAAATTCGCCTGCCCGCCGACCCCCTGGAGGCCCTCCTCGGAGGCCACGTTCACGATGCGACCGGCCCTCTTCTCGCACATGAGCGCGGTCGCCGCTCTGCTACAGGTGAAGAGCGCGCGAAGGTGGCCGTTGACGACGGCGTCCCAGTCCTCCTCCAGCATGCCGGCCAAGGGCACATCGTGAATGGGGCGGGACGTGTTCACCAGCAGATCCACGCCGCCCAGGCGATCCACGGCCGCCTGAATGAGCCGTTCCGCCCCCGGCGTCGTCGTGACATCCTCGTCAGCGGAGACCAGCGTCCCGCCATCCTCTTCGATGTGCGCGGCGGCGCCGGGCGCGAGCCTGTTCGCCACGACTCCGCCTCCTGCTTCCGCAGCCCGGATGGCGATGGCTCGTCCCAGGGCTGTGCCCGCGTCCGTCACGACCACGGCCTTGCCGTTCAGTGCATCCATCGGTTCTGACTTCTTTCAGGTAGCGGGGTTGTCACCAGGCGACCGGCAGTTCGTGGACGCCGTAGGCGGACATGTCATGCCGGAACTTCACGTCCTCCAACGGCACGGCCAGGCGCAGCCCCGGCAGCCTGCGCAGCAGTGCGGGCAGCGCGACCTGCAGTTCCACGCGCGCCAGGTTCTGCCCGAGGCACTGGTGGATGCCGTAGCCGAAGGCCAGATGCCCGCGGGTGTTGCGGCCGAGGTCCACGGTGTCGGGCTGGTCGAGGAACGCCGTGTCCCGGTTGGCGGCGGGCAGGTTGACGGTCACCGCTTCGCCGGCCCGGACGAGTTGCCCGCCGATGGTGAGGTCCTCGGTGGCCACCCGTACGATCATGTCCTGGGCGATGGACAGATAACGCAGCAGTTCCTCGACGGCGTTCGCCACCACGGCGGGGTCGTCGGTGTCGCGGATCCGGGCGGCCTGATCCGGATGCTGCAGCAGCGCCAGCGTGCCCAGGCCGATCATGTTGGCCGTGGTCTCGTGCCCGGCGAACAGCAGGATCATGCCGTTCATGGCGGCTTCTTCGCGGCTGAGCTCGCCCGTGGCGACCCGCTCGGTGAGCAGGCGGCTGATGAGGTCGTCTCCCGGCTCGCGTTCTTTCTGCTCCACCAGGCCGAGCAGGTAGCCGAACAGCGCCCCGCTGGCCTGCGCCTTGTCCTGGGGCGAGGCGTCGGCGTGGTTCATGGTGGCGCTGTGCTGCTGGAAGAACTCGTGGTCGTCGTACGGCACTCCGAGCAGGAGCGAGATCACCAAAGACGGGAGAGGCAGCGCGTATTCGCGAACCAGGTCCGCCGGCTGCCCCTTGCCGATCATCTCGTCGAGGAACCGCTCGGCCATCTCGTGGATCTGCGGACGCATCGCCTCCACGCGCTTGACCGTGAAGTCGGCGGTGAGCATGCGGCGCAGCCGGGCGTGGTCGGGGTCGTCCATCCGAGGGAACGCCGGGACCTGCGTGTGCGGGAGCACGGACGGGTAGCGCTGGGCGTCGGCGCTGAGGCGCGGGTCGCTCAAGACCGCGCGGACGTCCTCGTACCGGGTCACCACCCAGGCGGTGTGGCCGTTCCACATCCGGACGTGCTGCAGGCCGTCGGCCTGGCGCCAGCCGGCGTATTCGGCGGGCGGGTCCAGGGGGCAGCGCTGAGAGCGTATGCCGGGGAAGACCGGAAGGCCGGCGTTGTCGTGGGTGTCGGTCGTGATGCTCATGCAAAACTCCAGAAGGGTGTCGTGTGCGGGGTCGGCGATGCCACGGTGCGAGTCACGCGGCTGTCGTGTCGGCGTGGGCGACGCCACGGCGGGAGTCACGCGGCTGTCGTGCCGGCGTGGGCGATGCCACGGTGCGAGTTACGCGGCTGTCGCGCCGGCGATGGCGGTGGCCCATGGGGTCCGGGCCGCGATGAGGGCGCGCCAGGCGCGCAGGATCCTGGGTGACAGGCCGGCGGCGAGCACTCCGGCCAGCCGGTCGCCGGTGCGGTAGGCGATCAGGAGACGCCGTTGGGAGACGCCGCCGTCCAGGACGAGTGCTTCGTCGTGGTCGCGCAGGTGACCGTAGGCCTGGATCTTCATGCCGTACTGGTCGGACCAGAAGTACGGCACCGGCGCGAACGGCCGCCGCTCCTGAGGATGGAGCAGGTTATGGGCGACGGCCAGGCCCTGCTCGGCCGCATTTGTGCGGTGCTCGATGCGCATCGCCGTGCCGAACAGCGGGTTGTGCCAGCGGGCCACGTCCCCGACCCCGTACACGCCGGGGGCGGCGGCGCTGAACTCGTCACACACCAGCCCGTCGCCCAGGGGCAGCCCGCTGCCGTGCAGCCATGCGGTGTTCGGCACCGAGCCGATGGCCACCAGCACGTCGTCCGCCCGCAGGACCGTCTCATCGGCCAGCCGTACCCCCGTGACCGTCCCACCGGCGCTGACGATCTCGGCGACGGCGGCGTGCGTGCGCAGCTCGACGCCGTGGTCGCGGTGGGTCTGGGCCAGCACGTGGCCGGCCTGCTCGCCGATGGCCTGCGCCAGCGGAAGCGGGCCCGCCTCCAGCAGCGTCACCTGCACACCCAGCCCGCCGGCGACGGCGGCGACTTCGGCGCCCACGAACCCGGCACCGACGATCACCAGTCGCCGCCCCGGAAGCAGCCGCGCCTTCAGCGCCACGGCGTCGTCCAGGGTGCGCAGCGTGTGCACACCCGCCACCACCTCGCTGCCCGGAAGCTGCCGGGGACGCACTCCGGTCGCGATGACCAGAGCGTCGTAGGGCACCTCGGCACCGTCGGCCAGCGCCACGCTCCCGCCGCTCAGGTCCAGCGCGATCGCGGGCACGCCCAGACGCAGGTCCAGGCCCAGCGCGTCGATCTCCGCCTTGCCGCGCAGGGCGAGCCGGTCCGGCTCCCACTCGCCGGTCAAGACCTGTTTCGACAGGGGCGGGCGGTCGTAGGGCAGATGCGGCTCCTGGCCGATGAACGTGATCGCTCCCCCGTACCCGGCCCTGCGTAGCGCCTCCGCGGTGGCCAGCCCGCCCGCGGACCCACCGACGATCACTATCCGGTTCACGACTCGGCCAGATGGATGGCGGCCGCGGGGCAGACCGCGGCCGACTCGCGGACCGCGCCGTGCACCTCAGGTGCGGGCGTCTCGTCCAGCAGCACCACGATGCCGTCCTCGTCGCGCTGGTCGAACACCTCGGGCGCGATCAGCACGCACTGCCCGGCGGCCACACACTTGTCGGCCTCGACTGCCACCTTCATCTGACTCTCCTTGGTTGAGCTCCGGCGGCGCGCTCCTCGCAGCAGGAAACGGCAGACAGCGGCCGGTAATTGATAGCCAACTATTACTTATCGCGCCAAAGGAAGTCAACAACAATCGATAGCCAACTATCGGTTGCTATCCTTGTCCGGTGACCACCGACAGCTCACGGCCGCTGCGTGCCGACGCCATACGCAACAGCGAGAAGCTGCTTCGAGCCGCCCGGCAGGTCTGGGCCGAACAAGGGCCTGACGCACCCCTCGAGGAGATCGCCCGCCGCGCGGGGGTAGGCATCGCCACCCTCTACCGCCGATTCCCGGACAAGGCGGTGCTCGCCCGGAACGCTCTCGACCAGAGCTTCACCGAGGACATCGCTCCCGCCATCGAGCAGGCCATGAGCGACGACGACCCCAAGCATGGCCTGATCACCGTGCTCGAGGCGACGCTGTCCGTCGCGGCCCGCGAACACAACACCGTGGCCGCCGCGAGGGACTCCGGCGCCATCACCCGCGAAGCCGGAACCCGCTCCTTCGAGTCACTCACCCTGCTGGCCCGCCGGGCCCAGGAGGCCGGCCTCATCCGCGCCGATCTCGTACCCGATGACATGCCCCGCATCATGGTCATGCTCGTGGGACTGATGTGGACCATGGACCCCCACAGCGACGGCTGGCGGCGCTACCTCTCACTCATCCTCGACGCCCTGGCTCCCGACGCAGCCACCCCTTTGCCGGCCGCGGTGCCGCTACAGCAGCCGGACAACTGGCTCCTTTGACACGCCACGCTTGAGGAAGTGTCGAGTGGCCGGCTGGGCGGGATGCCGCACGAACGGAACGGCATGCGGCGAGAAGTTGACCGCGCTCCTGACGGAAGCCCGTGCCCGGTAAGCGGCGATCACCTACGGTTCCCGTTATGCGGACGCCTGCGCTCACAACCGATGTGCTCGTCGGCAGGCACGAGTTACAGCAGCGCGTCGACGAACTGACCGGCGCTGCTCGTACGGGACAGGGTGGCGCGCTGGTGCTGGAAGGCGAGGCGGGCATCGGCAAGAGTGCCCTGCTGGAATACGCCCGAAATGCGGCGCCCGGGTTCCGGGTGGTCCGGACGTCCGGGTCGGAGTTCGAGCAGGAACTGCCGTACTCCGCGCTGCACCAGCTGTGTGTGCCGATGCTGAAGCACCTCGTCGAGCTGCCGGACCGGCATCGCGACGCCCTGCGGGTGGCCTTCGGGCTGGCCGAGGGCACGCCCGACCCGTTCCGGATCGGTCTGGCGGCGCTGGGGCTGGTGACAGCGGCGGCCCGGGAGCGGCCCCTGTTGTGCTTGATCGATGACGCGCAGTGGGTCGATACCGCGTCGGCGAGGGCGATGGCCTTCCTCGCCCGCCGGGTCGCCGCCGACCCCGCAGCGATGATCTTCGCGGTGCGGCCGACGTACGCGGCGCATGGATTCGGCGAGCTGCCTCAGCTGGCCGTCCGCGGTCTGAGCGACGAGGACGCCAAGGTTCTGCTGACGACGCGAAGCCCGTTCCCCCTCGACGATCAGGTCCGGGACCGGCTCGTCGCCGAGGCCCACGGGAACCCGTTGGCACTGCTGGAGCTGCCCCGCGCCGGTGGCTTCGTCCCGCCTGACGGGTCCTCGGTGCCGACCCGGATCGAGTACGGCTTCCAAGCCCGACTGGCCGGTCTGTCCGCCGAGGCCAGGCTGCTGCTGATCGTGGCGAGCGCCGACCCGACCGGCGACCCTGGCCTGCTCTGGCCGGCCGCCGGTGAACTGAACCTCGATGTGACACCGGCCAGCGCGGAGGCGGACGCGACGGGACTGGTCGAGTTCGGTGCCCGCATCCGCTTCTGTCACCCGTTGGCACGTTCGGCGGTCTACCGCGCCGCCGACGCCGGCGAACGCCGCGCGGCGCACGAGGCGCTGGCGGCGGTCACCGACCCGATCGCGGCGCCGGACCGCCGGGCCTGGCACCGCGCCCAGGCAAGCCCCGGCCCCGATGACGACGTCGCCGACGAGCTGGAACGGTGCGCGACGCGTGCTCAGGGACGCGGGGGCGTGGCAGCCGCGGCGGCCTTCCTCGAGCGCTCTGTGGCGCTGTCGCTGGATCCAGAACGCCGGATCGTACGAACTCTGCGCGCCGCCCAGGCCAGCTTCGACGCGGGGGCGTCCGGCAAGGCGGCGAGCCTGCTCGCGATCCTTGAGACCACCCCGCTGGACGAGTTCCAGCACGCTGACGTCGACCTGCTGCAGGGCCGGATCGCCTTCACCCGGCACGGCGACGGCTCCGGACCGATGCTGATGGTGCGTGCCGCCCAACGGCTGGCGAGTCTGGATCCGGACCGGGCACGTGACTGTTTCCTCGATGCCGTCGAGATGAGCCTGTCCGTCGGCCGCGGCGGTGTCGTCATCGATCGGGTCCTCACCGCGGCCCGGTCCACGGCGCCGGCGCCGAGCTCGCCGGACGCCCTTGACGCCTTGATCGTGCTGGCCACCGACGGGTACGAGGCCGCAGTTCCGCTGCTTCGCCACGCCCTCTACGACAGAGGCGAGCGGTTCTGGACGCGCCGTCCCGCGCTCGCCACGATGATCGCCGTCGAGCTGTGGGACCCGGACACCCTGGCCGCCATCGCCGCATGGCTGGTGAAGGCGGGCCGGACGTCGGGCTCGCCGCTGCTGCTCAGGCTCGGCCTCGCGCAGAAGGCGGTCGAGGCCATCCTGATCGGCGACATCGGGCAGGCGATCGCCACCACCGCGGAGGAGGCGGCGATCGCCGACGCGACCGGCGCTCCCCCGCTGCTCCATCACCGGCTGCATCTCGCCGCGCTGCGTGGCCGCCGCGACGAGGCTCTCGAGCTGTGCGAGGCGGCCACCGCGGCACCGACCGCCGGATGGCCCGGGCAGGTCACGAACCTGCACTGGACCACAGCCATGCTTCACAACGGGCTGGCCGACTACCCGGCCGCGCTGGCCGCGGCCCGTAAGGCCACCGAGCACGGTGACCTGTTCCTCACCGGAGCGGCCCTGCCGGAGCTGATCGAAGCCGCGGTCCGTTGCGACGACCACCTCACCGCAGCGCAGGCACTGGACTCCCTCACCGAGCGCACACAGGCCGGCGGAACCATCACCGGCCGGGGAGTCGCGGCCTACTCACGAGGGCTGGTGACCGGCATCGAGGATCACTACCGGGAAGCCGTCGACCTGCTCGCCGAGGGCCCGCTGATCCCCTACCTGGCCCGGGCGCACCTGCTGTACGGGGAATGGCTGCGGCGCGAAGGGCGACGGCGTGACTGCCGCGAGCACCTGCGCACCGCCCACGAGCTGCTGTCCGGAGCCGGAGCGGAGGCATTCGCCCGGCGGGCCGCCGACGAACTGCGCGCCACCGGCGAGAAGGTCCCGGCCCGGTCCGGGCGAACGTACGGGAAGCTGTCCATGCAGGAGGTCGCCGTCGCCCGCCTCGTGGCCTCGGGCGCCACCTCGAACGAGGTCGCCGTCCAGCTCTACATCAGCAAACGCACCGTGGACGCCCACCTGCGCAACATCTTCCGCAAGCTCGGCATCAACTCACGCAGGCAGCTCAAGGATCACCCCGACCTCGCCGTCCAGGACAGACCCGACGGCCGGTGAGACTGCTCCCCGGAAGGGAACCGCTATCCGGCGTCGGGCACGAGGACGACCTTGCCGGTCACGGTTCGTGACTCGGCGAGGGTCATCGCCGCCGCGGCGTCGGAGAGCGGGAGCCTCGCGGCGATCTGCGGGGCGAGAGTGCCGTCGGCCAGCAGTCGCAGCACCTCGGTGAGGTCGTCGCGCAGGCGGGTACGGAAGGCGGCCGCGTGCCGGCGGCCGGCCCAGAAGTCGTAGAAGTGGGCGTTGCGGCCGTTGGGGAGGTAGTTCCAGAGCATCAGCCGGAAATACGACTTGAGGACCGGAATCCGGGCATTGCCCTCGCCGTCCTTGGTGGCCGCGGTCCCGTACGACACCAGGGTTCCGCCACGGCGCAGCAACTGCCACGACTGCCGCAGCCCGGTGCCGCCGACGTGGTCGAACACCGCGTCCACGCCGTTCGGGGCGAGCTGCCGGATCCGGTGGTACATGCCGGGGTCGCGGTAGTCGACCGGGGTCGCACCCAGCTTCCGCACCGTCTCATGGTGACGTTCCGACGCGGTGCCGATCACCGTGATCCCGGCGTGGCGGGCCAGTTGCACCAGCGTCGTGCCGACGCCGCCGTTGGCACCGAGGACCACGATCGTCCCGCCGCGGCGAACCTTGGCCATCCGGTGCAGCATCTGCCAGGCAGTGATCCCGTTGACAACCAGGGTCTCCACCTCGGCCGCGTCCAGGCCGTCCGGAACGGGTACCAGGTCGGCGGCGTCCACCTGGACGTGGCTGGCCCAGGCGCCGATCTTGGTCACGGCGGCGTACCGCCTGCCGATCATCGTGGCGTCCACGCCGGGGCCCGCCGCGACCGCCGTGCCGACCACGTCGTAGCCGGGCACGAAGGGGAAGCTCGGCTGGTCGTAATACCGGCCACGGCGCATCTGCTGCTCGGCGAACGAGATGCCGGTCGCCTCCATCCGCAGCAGGACGTTGCCGGCGGCCGGTGTCGGCAGCGGCCGGGTGCGGATCTGCAACCCGTCCGGCTCGACCTTGCCGGGCATGACGATCTCAAGGGCTGTGCCGGTCATCGAAAGCTCCTCGGTTGGATTGTTGTCACGTGCTACCTGGCCGGCACCGCTGAGGGCCGTACACCGGTCTCCCGCAGGAACGCCGACGACAGGTGCCCGGGACTGCTGAAACCGCAACGCCGAGCCACCTGGCTCACCGTCATTCCCGTCTCCAGGAGGTGCGTCGCGTGCGCGATGCGCAGCCGGGTGAGGTACCGGCCCGGGGTCTCTCCCGTCGCCTGCTTGAACACCCGCAGGAAGTGATAAGGGCTCAACCGCACTTCCTCGGCCAGCTCCGCCAGACGTATCGGCTCGCTCAACCGGTCGTGCATGTACGCGATGGCCTTCCGCACGCGAACGTCCTCACGCCTCGTACGGTCCGCCGAGCCTCGCCGGCCGTCGCGGATCGCCAGGTGCACCACCAGAAATCGCGCGGCCGCATCGGCATAGAGCTCGTCCGCACCCGCCGCGGTGGCGGCGGCCAGCGACCTGAGCACCGCGCCGATCAGTTCGCCGCTGCCCGAGGCCGGCTCCCGCGCCGGGGGTGCCGGGCCACCGAGCTCGGCAGCCGTCCGGCCGACCACGTCAGCGGGGAGATGGACGTGGATGGAGTGCATCGGCGCCGTCGTCTCGTACCGCAGGCGAGTCGGTACGCCCGGCGTGGCCATGCCGATCTCGCCCGGCGTGATGGGTGTGGTCCGCCAGCCTTCGCCGGTGTCGATGTGCAGCTTGCCGGCGCCGCCGGTGATCAGCCACAGGTGTGTGTCGGCCGAGGCCGGCATGACCATCTCACCGGCGGCCTCGAGGTGCTCGAACTTCTGGACGAGCAGCGAGCGCCATCCGGGCCGTTCCCAGCTGCACAACGATCGGCGGACGAACCGGTCCAGGTCCAGGCCGGCGTAGCCGCCCATGTCGAAGCGCGATTCCCTCTGCATCAGCGAGACCACTTCTCCGGTACGGGACGAGCAGCGGCGCACGCGTAGTCGATGCGTTACGCTGACTCACTTCTGTTATACCATATAACTCGCTCTCCATTTTCGTCAATCGCAATGGTGATAGCCTCTAACTCCAGTTAGCGCACAGGAACCGGAGAGGCTGACCCATGGACGGCGATGTGGTGAGCCCGCGCGAGCGCTACCGGGCGCAGGTGCAAGCCGAGATCAAGCAACACGCCTGGCAGCAGATCGCCACCACGGGCGTGTCGGCGTTGTCCCTCAAGGCGATCGCCAAGCACCTGGGCATGAGCGGCCCGGCCCTCTACCGGTACTTCGCCAGTCGCGACGATCTGATCACGGCGCTCATCAGGGACGCCTACCGCAGCCTCGCCGACGCCGTTCGCGAGGCGTACGGCTCCGGCGCCGACATCGCCGCGCTGGCTCACGTCGTACGCGCGTGGGCCCTGAGCGATCCCCACCGGTACCTGCTGATCTACGGCACCCCCGTGCCCGGGTACCAGGCGCCCGCCGACACCGTCGCGATGTCGCAGGAGATCATGTCCGTGCTGATCGCCGCCTACCGCACGGCGGACATCCCATCGCCGGAAACCCCTTTTGCCGCTCACCTCGACAGCCACCGGCACTGGTCGCCTGATCCCACGGTGCCGGCGGCCGTCCTGCGCCAGGCCATGACGTTCTGGACCCGGCTGCACGGCGTGCTGTCCCTCGAACTCGCCGGCCACTTCACCGGCATGGACATCGACGTCGCGCTGCTGTACGCCGACGAAGTCGATTCACTGCGGCAGTAGAACCTCGGCCGGTTGTTCCGATGGCTGCCGCCGCGCCAGCGGTGCCAGCGTGCGCTGAACGATGAAGTACTCCGCGACCAGCACATTGCCCAGCAGGGACAGCCACGCGGCCGACTCGTAGACGGAGCTGTATTCCAGTGACGGTATGACGTTCATCAGCGGCAGCAGGGCCAGCTGGTAGAGCCGCAGAGTCACGGCGGCGAACGTGAACGCGTAGTTGCGGACCATCCAGATCCGGTGCAACTGCACCTCACGGCGCCGGATCGCCCGGTACGCCTTGGCGGCCGTGTACAACCACACCACGACCAGCCCGAAGAACGCGACCTGCAGCGTGAAGCCGCTCGGCGTCACCGCGGCGGAGTAGAGCGCCGCCATCGCGGCGGCCAAGACCGAGATCAGGTACACCCGCCCCGCTATCCGGTGCGCCCGGGGGAAACGGGCCCGCAACCGCGGCACGAACTGCCACGGCCCGATGAGAAGTGCCAGGCCGGCCGGCACCCCATGGATCACGAGACTCGTGTAGTACCCCGGGATGCTCATGTCGAGATTCGGAATGTTCGTACTTCCGACCAGGTACGGCGGAACGAAGTAGGCCGTGATGCCGATCGCCGACACGGAGAGAAGACTCCACAGGGTCCACCACCAGCGGCGGCGAACGGCCCGTGACATGGTCGCAGTGGACACGCGAACTCCAATACCTGCGTGGGAACGAGAAGGAAAAGGCGCAATGCGCGAAGTCGGCGGCAGCGGGCCTTCGCCTCGCCACAAGCGATGCCGATCAAGCGGCAACCGTAGGCGCGGGTGGGACATGAAGTCGATGCGGGAGATTGCGGAACAGCGAGCTTGAATTGCGGTCGGCGGGGGGCGCCTTCGCCGACGGGCCATTGCCGTCGAATAGGCAGGTCCTGCCGATGCGACGAGAAACCAGGCCAGTTCATAGTCGGGTGCTCAGCACCGTATGCGCCATATCTCTACGTTCAGCACCTACGAAAGGAGCACGATGATCTACCACAGCATCCGTATGAAGGCCAAGGCGGGCGTGACGCAGGAGCAGGTCGAGGAGGCGCTGGAGAGCATGCGCAACCAGGGCCGGGTCATCTCTGCGGTGAAGTCGTTCGTCGTCGGTCGCGACTTCGGAGGCGATTTCGACTGGGGTGGCGTGTTCGTCATCGAGGACCTCGACGGTTACTGGGAGTACCTGACGCATCCGGCGCACGCGCACACCGACCGGATCGGTATGCCCCTGGTCGAGAAGTACGAGTCGTACGACATCACCGACGATGACGACCCGCAGATGGGGGCGAGGATCGCCGACCTGCACCGGCGACGGTACGAGAGCGACCCCGAGCTGGCCGCGCTGGTGGGCATGCTGCCGTAAGGCAACGTGTCGGCAGAGACCGTGGGGATGCTGGATGACGGAGCGCCGGCTCAACGTCCTTGGACAGGTCAGCGCGGACCCGCACCCCGTTCCAGCATGGTGGCGAACCCGTCGAGATGGCAGGTCAAGAGGTAGTCGAACATGGCGTCCAGGTCTGACGCCGTCTCCTCGGGGATCAGGGCCAGGAGTGGAAATCGTCCGCTGTTGAGGAGCGCGTCGGCGCGTTTGCGCTGGATCAGCCACCACCCGTGGAGCGTCATGCCGGTCTCCTGCTCGGCTTCGGCCTCCTGGGCCAGGGACGGCGCCACGGTGATGACCAGTGCGGGCAGCGTGAGGGCCTCGCGGATCCGGATGTCCATGGGCAGGTCGAGCTCGTCGAGTGCGCGCAGGGTCCACTCGGTGTGGGCCATCATGTTGGGCACCAGCAGCGGGCGCCGAAGCGGCACGCCGCAGCGAACGCGTCCGCCGGAGCAGGGCGGCGCGCAGCGATGAGCGCGCTGCCGGAGGGCTAAAGAGACCCTTTACCTGAACAGCGGTGTTGGGACGACAGGGCGGGCATGGGGTCAGTGAATGCTCCTCCCTGCGAGAGGAAAGGTGGTGTACACCATGGCCGAACGGCCGACGCACCCGATTTCCGATATAGATCAGCATCCCGACATCGCCGCGCTCCGCGCACGCTACGACTGGGCGGTGCAGCGGCCGTCGGGGCAGACCGTCAGTGGGCTCGCCTTCCTGAGCGGGCTCTACCTGGCCATCTCACCATGGGTGGTGGGTTTCTTCGGCCACACGACCCTGACCGTCAGCAACCTGATCACCGGGATAGCGGTGGCCCTGCTGGCGGCCGGAATCGCCTCGGCCAACGGCCGTATCCACGGTCTCGCCTGGGTCCTGCCGATCATCGGGGTCTGGACCATCATCACGCCGTGGGTGCTGCCCCCACACGGAGCCGGCGCTTCGACGATCGCCAACAACGTCGCCACAGGAGCGGCCATCTTGGTGATCGGCGTGGCGTGCGCCTCGCTCGGGAGAATGTCCAGGCGCCGACGCTGAGCACCGCCGGCCAAGCCCACTCAGTCATGTGGGAACCCCGATGGGGGCCGAGGCGTGCCGTGCTCGGGCAGACGCAGCACGAACCGGGCCCCGCGGGGACCGTCCTGGGCGGTCAGGGTTCCGCCGTGGGCTTGGGCGATGTGCCGGGCGATCGGCAGCCCGAGCCCGGTGCCGCCGCCGTCTGGCTGATCGTTTTCGGCGCCATGGTCAAGGCCTCGTTCCGCCTCCTGAGTGAGAACCGCGCGCCGCGGCTGTCATGACAGCACCGGGCGGGGCCGACGCCCTGTCTGGCCAGGTCGTCGAGCCGTTAACCTGGGCAGATGCCGGAGACGCTCGCCAGTCTGGTCGCCAGGCGCGATCTCGGCCTGACCCTGCGCGCCGGGCGCGGCGACGTCCTCGTGCGCTGGGCGCACATCAGCGAGCTCCTCGACCCCACCCCGTACCTTGACGAGGGCACCCTGCTGCTGACGACCGGGCTGAGCCTGGGGCGCACCAGCAGCCAGTGGCCCGAGTACGTCGAGCGGCTGGTGCGCGTGGGAGTGCCCGCGCTGGGGTTCGGGGTGGGGCTGCGGCACGCGATCGTCCCGCCGACGCTGGTCGAGGCGGCCGACCGGCTCGGGGTGAGCGTGGTGGAGGTGTCGGAGCCGACGCGGTTCAGCTCCGTGGTGCGCGCCGTGACCGACGGGATCGCCGCCGCCGAGCGGGCCGCGCAGACCTCGGCGATGGAGCGCTACCGGACCCTGGTGAAGGCGGCCCTGACCGCTCCCGCGCACCGTTCGATCGTCACCAGCCTGGCGGCGCACCTCGACGCGTGGGTGCTGCTGCTCTCGCGCGAGGGTCACGTGCTCGCGGGCGCTCCCGACCACGCCCGGCGCAACGCCGAACGCGTACGGCTGGAGGTCTCGCGCACCGGCTCCTGGCATTCGGCGATGTTCGACCTCGGTGACACCCGGGTCACCCTGCTGCCGGTGAGCGAGCCGACCCGGCCCGCGGGCGTGCTCGCGGTCGGCAGGCCGGCTCCGCTGACCGGGCACGATCGCGGCGTGGTCGACATCGCCGTCGATCTGCTCTCGCTGGAGGTCGCTCGGGCGGCGGAGTTGCTCGCCAGCGAACGCAGAGAGCGGGCGACGGTGCTCGCCCTGGTCCTGGCCGGCCGGTACGCCGCCGCCGAGCAGACGGCCGAATCGCTGGGCATCCCGCTGCCCGAAGGGCTCGTGCGCATCGCCGTCGTCACCGCCGACCCGGGGCACCCCGGCGACCTGCTGGTGGCGCTGGAGAACGAGCGCAGCCTGCAGATCGTGTCGGCGCTGGTCGCGAGCGATCCGCGGGGCCGCATGGTGGTGGTGCTGCCCGCCGTGGAGGGGCACGTGGGGGTGCTGCAGTCGGTGCTCAGCTCCGTCAACGGCGGCCGGGGCGTGATCGGCGCGGCTGTCGAATGGACCGACCTGGCTCGGGTCTGGCCGCGGGTGGCCGCGCTCGCCGACACGGTGCCGGCCTCCGCGCCGTACACGTTGCTGACCACCAGGGACGTCGCCGACGTCGGGCTGCTGGCGCACGTCGGCCCGGCCGAGGCGGACGGATGGGCGATCGCGATGCTGGCCCCGCTGGAGAGCGAGGAGGCCCGCAGGATCGACCTGCTCGGCACCGTACGCACCTTCCTGACGCACAACGGCAACACGGAGGCCGCCTCGGCTGCGCTCGGCGTCCACCGCCGGACGCTCACCTACCGGCTCGGACGCGCCGAGAAGCTGCTGGGGAGGCGCTTCTCCGACCCGGGACTGCGCGCGGAACTGTGGATGGCGTTCACCGTACGAGACAGGTGAATGAACGACGGATTACGCGAATGGCGCAAACAGCTCGCGCGGTTGCCCGAATCGCGGATGGGGCGGGCGTGCCGTCGTGACACATCCTGACCTGAGCCGACGTCACCCCCAACGCTCGCAGGAGACCCGCATGTCCCTCACCTCCGCGCGCCCCCCGGCGCTGGAGGTCTCCTTCACCGACGACCCGAAGGTCGTCAAGGAGGCCGCCACCGAGGACTACTCGAACCATGTCGTGCCCAGGTCCTGGCGATCTGGCCGGTGGTCGCTCGCCATGGCCTGGTGGGCGCTGTTCTCGGCCATGTTCTGGCTCTACGTCGCCGTGGCCGCGGCGGACGCCGTCGGCACCCCGGCGACCATCGTCGGCATGGTGCTGACGGTGGCCACCTTCGGCGTCGTGAACCTGGTCCTGTCCAGGTACGCCGCCCGCACCGGCCTGACCGTCGCGCTGCTGTCGCGGCGGCTGTTCGGCATGCTGGGCTCGGCACTCGCACCGCTCATCTTCGCCGCGACCGCGCTGTACTACGCGGTGTTCGAGGGCTCGATCGTCGCCGTGGCCTTCCAGCAGTACTTCGGCGGCGCCATCGAGATCTGGTACCTCGTGGTCGTGGTGTACGCGCTGCCGCTGGTCATCGGCGGCGTGCGGACCTGGCTGGACAAACTCAACGGCGTGCTGCTGCCGCTGTACGTGGTCGGCCTGGTCGCCGTGGTGATCGCGGCGACGGTCCAGCGGGGCTACCCGCAGGACTGGCTCCAGTCGGCGGCGCCGAGCGGCCAGTTGCCCGGCTGGCTCACCGCGTACCTGATCTACATGGGTGTCTACATCATGATGATGTACACCGTGGACTACGCCCGCTTCGGCCGGGCGGAGGACCAGAAATTCCACGGCACGGTCACCTTCGGCTGGGTCTTCTACGCCTTCACCTTCGCCGTCAACGGCCTGATCGGCATCTATCTGCTGCGTGCCTGGGACATCGCGGGCACCGAGACGGGTGTGGTCACCGCGTTCATCAGGTCGCTGGGCTTCGCCGGCGTACTGGTGATCTTCGTCTCCCAGACGCGGATCAACACCGCCAACTACTACCTCGCCTCCACCAACCTGGACGCGTTCGCCACGCGGGTGCTCCGGCTGAGGCTGCCGCGGGCCGTCTGGACCGTCGTGGCAGGCGTGCTCGCCTACCTGTTCATGCTGACCGACGTGCTGAGCTACCTGCTGCGCGCGCTCGCCTGGCAGGGCGTCTTCGTGACCGCGTGGGTCGCGATCGCGATGGTGCACATCGCGGTGCGGGGCGCGGACCGTGACGGCCTGCCCGAGTTCAGGCCACGGCGGCTCAAGCCGGTGACCGCGGGCGCAGGGGCCTGGCTCACGGCCTCCGCCGTCGGGATCGTGCTCACCGAGCAGTCGGCCAGCCCCGTGCTCGCCCAGCTCGCGCCGCTGATCACCGTCGCCGTCGCCGCGGGCCTCTACTACGCCGCCCTGGTCACCGCCCCCGGCGCCGTACGGCCTGCCGGGGAGGACCCGCGAGACGAGGTAGAGGACATCTGGGAGGCCCGCATCAGGTGCCACTCCTGCGACCGGTCCTACGTGGCCGTGGAGATGGACCGCGACCCGGACGCGGGGGGAGCCGCCGTCTGCTCCGCCTGCGCCGCCGACTCGACCGCCCCGGCCGGTGCCACCGCGCCGGCCGGCCGCTGAGAGAGGAATCATGACCGCCATCATCAACCGCCGTCCGGCCGAAGGAGACCGGCCGGCCATCGTCTACCGGGCCGCCGGTGACCGCCACGTCCTCGTCGAGTACGGCGAGATGGCGCTCGACCTGGAGCTGAACTTCTTCGTGACCGCCGTCACGGCCCATCTCGCCGAGCATCCGGTGCCGGGGCTGGTGGAGGCCGCGCCGGGCTTCCGCTCGCTGCTGCTGCACCACGAGCCCGCGATCATCGACCGTAAGGCGCTCATCGACGCGGTCAACGAGGCTCACCGGGCGCAGCGGTCGGTACGCTCGCTCGTCCTGCCCAGCCGGTTGATCACGCTGCCGATCGCGTTCGACGACTCCGAGAGCCGCGAAGCGGTCCGCCGCTACGCGACGACCATCCGGCAGGAGGCGCCCAACATCCGCGACAACTCCAACATCGACTACATCGTCGAGTACAACGGCCTGCCCGGCAGGGACGCCCTGTACGCGACGGTCACCGGCACGGAGTGGTGGAACGCGTACACCGGCTTCTTCCCCGGCCTGCCGTTCATGTTCCCGCTCGATCCGCGCAACGCCATCACCGTGCCGAAGTACAACCCGACCCGCACCTGGACTGCGGAGGGGGCGGTCGGCATCGGGGGCCCCTGCGTCGCGATCTACCCGGTGGAGGCGCCGGGCGGCTACCAGCTGTTCGGCCGGACCGTACCCGTCTACGACGTCCTGGCCAGGCACGAGGTGTTCCGCGACGATCCGATCCTGATTCGGCCTGGCGACCGGGTGCGCTTCGAGCCCGTGAGCGAGGACCAGCTCCTGGCGGCCCGCAGGGACGTCCTGGAGAACCGCTACGAGTACGTGATCGAGAACGACCAGTTCTCGGTCACCGACTACCTCGCCCGCGCCGCCGAGGTGCGCGCCGAGGCCGACACGCTGCGGTCCGCCCGCGAGGCCGCCGCAGCCGGGACGGAGGTGCCGTGATGACCGACACGCACGCGGTCTTCGACATCGTCATGCCGGGGCTGCAGACCCTGATCCAGGACTACCCCGGCCGCCGCGGCCTGCAGTCCAAGGGCTTCTTCCCCTCCGGGCCGATGGACCACGTGTCCTTCCGCATCGCCAACGCGCTGGTCGGCAACGAACCGGGGGCGCCCGCGCTGGAGATCCCGATGGGCCGGCTCGCGTTGCGCGCCCTCGCCGAGACCTGGGTCGCCGTCACCGGAGCCGAGGGCTCGGGCCTCCGGCTGAACTCCGCGCCCATGCCGCTGGGCGAGACCGTCCGGGTGGTGCCCGGGGACGAGATCACCTGCTCGATCGTCAAGGGGCCGGGGTTCCGGCTGTACCTGGCGGTGGCGGGCGGCATCGACGTCCCGATGGTGATGGGGTCGCGGGCGACGTACACCATGGGCGGCATCGGCGGCGTCGAGGGCCGGGCTCTGGTGAAGGGCGACGTCCTGCGGGCGCGGGCGGTGACCGCGCCGCCACCGCGGCTACGGGTGCCGGCGTCGCTGCGGCCCGCGCTGGCCAACGTCTGGGAGGTGGAGGTGATGCGCGGCCCGCACGCGGACCCCGACTTCCTCACCGAGCAGGACTGGAAGGATCTGGTCGGCCGGGAGTGGAAGGTCGACCTCAACTCCAACCGCGTCGGCACCCGGCTGGAGTCGCATCGCTTCCAGTGGGCCAGGCCGTCCGGCGGGGTCGCGGGCGGGCACCCGTCCAACGTGCTGGACGGGAGCTACCCGATCGGCGGCATCAACACCAACGGGGACGTGCCTGTCATCCTCGGCCCCGACGGCCCGACCGCGGGCGGCTTCACCGTGATCGCCACCGTCGTCCAGGCCGGGCTGTGGAAGGTCGGCCAGCTCCGCCCCGGCCGCGACCTGATCCGCTTCCGCGAGGTGTCGCTGGACGAGGCGCTGGCGCTCGCCGCCCGCGTCGACTACACGACCGACCCCCACCACTACGAGGAGCTGTGATGCCGCGCGTGGACCTCAACTGCGACATGGGCGAGAGCTTCGGCCGCTGGAGCCTCGGCGACGACCTCGGCATGATGCCGTACCTGACCTCGGTCAACATCGCCACCGGCTACCACGCGGGTGACCCGCCGACGATCCGGCGCACAGTGGCCGCCGCAGTACGGCAGGGGCTGGCCATCGGCGCGCACCTGGCCTTCCCCGACCTGATGGGCTTCGGCCGCCGCCGCATGGTGATCCCGGCCGAGGACCTGGAGGACTACTGCCTCTACCAGCTCGGCGCCCTGCAGGCGTTCGTGCGGGCCGCCGGCGGCCGGCTGGCGCACGTCAAACCGCACGGCGCGCTGTACGTGATGGCCTCGGAGGACGCCGCCGTCGCGGCCGCGATCGCCCGGGCGGTGGCCAAGGTGGACGCGTCGCTGCCGCTGATGCTGCTCACCCCCGCCACGGCGGACGCCGTGGCCGCCGAAGGGGTGCGGCTGGTCGTGGAGGCGTTCCCCGACCTGCACTACGACCGTACGGGGAAGCTCGTCATCGAGCCGGTCAAGAAGGCGTGGGACCCCGAGCTGGTCGCCCGCCGCGCGGTCCGCATGGTGCTGGAGCGCAAGGTCGCCGCCGACGACGGCACCGAACTCGACGTGGACGCGGTGTCCCTGTGCCTGCACGGTGACGCGCCGAACGGCCCGGAGATCGCCGAGGCGGTGCACAGGGCGCTGACCGGCAACGGGATCGAGCTGGCCCCGCTGGCCGTGCTGCTCGGCAGCTCAGCGGAGGGAGGCCGCCGGTGATGGAGTCTCTGCTCGTCGCCAACCGCGGCGAGATCGCCCGGAGGATCATCCGCACGGCGCGGCGGCTCGGCCTGCGCGCCATCGCGGTGTACAGCGACGCCGACGCCGACCTGCCGTTCGTCCGCGAGGCCGACGAGGCGGTGGAGCTCGGCCCCGCGGCTCCCGCCGAGTCCTACCGCAACGCCGAAAAGGTGCTGGCGGCAGCCCGCCGTACCGGAGCCGAGGCCATTCATCCCGGCTACGGCTTCCTGTCGGAGAACGCCGGCTTCGCCCGCGCCGTCCAGGAGGCGGGGCTGGTCTGGGTCGGTCCCGCGCCGGACGTCATCGAGCTGATGGGCGACAAGATCAACGCCCGGAACGCGGTCGCCGCCGCCGGGGTCCCGGTCGCGCCCGGCACGCCGGATCCGGTGGCGGGCGAGGCCGCCGCGCTCGACGCCGCGGCGGCCATCGGCTACCCCCTGATGGTCAAGGCCGCGGCGGGCGGCGGCGGCATGGGCATGGCCGTCGCCCACGACGAGGACGACCTGCGCAAGCAGTACGCGGCCGTGTCCGGATTCGCCGAGCGGTTGTTCGGCGATCCGGCGATCCTGCTGGAGCGCTACTACGCCGGCGCACGGCACATCGAGGTGCAGATCCTGGGGCTCGCCGACGGTGACGTCATCGCCCTCGGCGAGCGCAACTGCTCGGTGCAACGGCGCAACCAGAAGCTCGTCGAGGAGAGCCCGTCCCCCTGCCTCGATCCGGACCTGCGCGAGCAGATGCTCACCGCGGCCGTGCAGGTGGGCAAGGCCGTCGGTTACCGCAACGCGGGCACCGTCGAGTGCCTGGTGTACGGCGAACCGGGCGCCCAGGGGTTCGTCTTCCTGGAGATGAACACGCGACTGCAGGTCGAGCACCCGGTCACCGAGGCGGTGTGGGGCGTCGACCTGGTCGAGGAACAGCTTCGCGTCGCGGCGGGCGAGCCGCCGTCGGCGGACCTCACCGCACTGCGCCCGCGCGGGCACGCCATCGAGTTCCGCGTGAACGCCGAGGATCCGGTGCGGTTCCTGCCCGGCCCGGGGACGATCAACGCCTGGAACGAGCCGTCCGGCGACGGCATCCGCGTCGACTCCGCCTACCGGCAGGGCAATCGGGTCACCCCCGCGTACGACTCCCTCATGGCCAAGCTGGTCGTGCACGCGGGCACCCGGGAGGCCGCGATCGCCAGGGCACGGGAGGCGCTGGCCGCCTTCACGATCGCGGGTCCGAAGCAGAACCTGCCCTTCTTCACCGAGCTCCTCGACGAGCCCGAGTTCGCCGACGGCTCGTACAGCACCGCGCTGGTCGCGCGGATGCGGGCCACCCCAAGGAAAGGAAGCTGAGATGGGCCGGCAGATCACGTCCGACCTGGCGGCCAACGTCTGGAAGGTGCTCGTCGCCACGGGTGACAGCGTCGCCGCCGGCGACACGCTGGTGATCCTCGAATCCATGAAGATGGAGATCCCTGTCGAGGCTGAGACGTCCGGCGTCGTCACCGCGCTGCCCGTCAGCGAAGGTGACGTCCTGGATGAAGGGGATCTGATCGCGGAGATCTCCTGACCCTTCGGACCGTGGTTTTCCGCTGAGTGTTGCACTGGTGACGCCTGGTAGCGATGCTGGCAGCATGGGCAGTGGAGGTCGGGGCCGCTGGGTGGTGTCGCCGGTCGCGCTCGCGGTGGTGCCGGTCGGGATCGGGCTGGTGGGGAATCTGGCGACCGGCACCGTTGAGGTGAAGGCTTGGTGGTGGACCCCGGCCACGTGGGTGTTGACCGGCGTGCTGGTCGTGGTCGCCACCGCGTCGCAGATCGTGCAGTCGCGCGCCGTGCCGCAGAGCCGGGAGGCGGCGATGCGCAGCGCTGCGGCGGGTTTGCGACGGATGGTCCGGGAGCAGTGGGAGCACGAGACGGTGCTGCGGGGCGTTCGGCAGCCGGTGCCGTTGCGGGTGCGGTGGTCCTCGACCGATCGGCAGGTCGCGGAGACGCGTCAGGTGGTGCTGGACGAGCCGGAGACCACGTGGCAGGACAGGCCGTTGGAAGGCGACGTCACGCAGGTCGTCGAGAAGTTCTGCGAGCTGCCCCATCGGCAGTTGGTGGTGCTCGGAGAGGCGGGCGCGGGCAAGAGCGTCCTGGCGATGCTGCTCACCCTCGGGCTGATCGAGCGGTCGGTGGGGGACGACCCGGTGCCGGTGCTCCTGTCGATCACTTCCTGGAACCCGCAGGACGAGTCGGTACGCCGGTTCGCGGCTCGGCGGATGGCTGAGGATTATCCGATGCCGGCCGGTTTGTCGGAGGGCCAATGTGTGGCGGAGCTGCTGATGGGCGAAGGCCGGATACTGCTGGTGCTGGATGGACTGGACGAGCTCCCGGCCGAGTCGCAGGAGCGGGCGCTGCGGAGGCTGGATGAGTTCGCCGCGACAGGACGGCCGCTGGTGGTGACCTGCCGGGCCCGCGAATACCAGCGAGCCGTGGACGCCAGTCGTTCGATCATCTCCCGGGCCGCGGTCGTGGAGATCATGCCGGTCGATGTGGAACAGGCGATCGCGTTCCTGTCCCACCCCGAGCCGTTCCGGCACCGCTGGGAACCGGTGTTCACCCACCTCCGCCACGACCGCGAGGGTCCGCTGGCGCGGGTGTTGTCCACGCCGTTGATGGTGTCACTGGCCCGTACCGCCTACAGATCCTCGAACACCGACCCCATCGCCTTGACCCGCCTCGACAGCCAGGACGCCATCGCCGCGACGCTTCTGGACACGTTCGTGGCCAGTGTTCATGACCCCGACCGGCCGACGCCGCCCGAAGGCCGGCCGGTGCGCCGCTACAGTCCCGCCGCCGCCCAGCGCTGGCTCGGCTGCCTGGCCCTGCACCTGCAGCTGGTGGGCAGGACGGAACTGGTGTGGTGGCAGTTGTCCCCCGACCTCTTCACCTTCAATGCGGAGGTGATCAGGATGCGCACCGTGCTGGCTGTCGCAGTCGGCGTGGGTGCCGGTGTCAGTGCCGCGGCCGGACCCGTGTCGGGGGGCGCAGCAGCGTTCACCGTGTCCGCCGCGGCCTTGGCCGCGGCGGCGGGCCTGCTGCGGCCGCTGTGGCCGCACGCTTACCCGGCGTACACCCCCACGTCCTACTCGCTGGCTCGCGAACGTCGTCGCCGGGTCCTGGCGCTGCGGGCCGGATTCGGTGTCGCGCCAGGGCTGCTGACCGGGGTCATTCTCGGCAATCCGCTGATCGGAGCGGCCGGTGCCCTGGTCACCGGGCTACTCGCGTTGGTCATGCCCGCCCTGCCCTCCAGGACCCGGCCTCGGGGCACCACTCCACGCGCCACGCTGAACGCCAATCACCGCGCCACCGCCATCGCCGCCGCCCAGCACGGCATCACTGGCGCATCGGTGTTCACCGCCTCTGTCGCAGTGCTCGCCCCAGCATCAACCCTCTGGATCCCCGCTGTCACCGCGGCCGCCGTCTACGGATGGGTCGCAGCCTGCGGTGCGGGCCTGTGGACCTGGATCGATTACAAGATCACCCATCTTCGTCTCGCCGCCAAGGGCCGGCTCCCCTGGAGACTGTGGACATTCCTCGAAGATCAGCACCAACGCCAGACATTGCGCCAATCTGGAACTGCCTGGCAATTTCGCCACGCCTTGCTTCAACACCACCTCGCCGCCACCCCATACACCCAGCACCTGTATGCCTGCGCCCGCCAAGGTGACGCGGGCGCGCTTGGACGCATCGCCGACCGGCTGGTCGAAGAGGACCGGCTTGATGAGGCCATCGCCATGCTCGGCGCCTGGGCCGACCACGACGCCTCCGGCACCGCCGCGTCAGCCGGCCTGAAACTGGCCGCCTTGCTGGCCGAGCACGACCGCGTCGAGGAACTGCGCACCCGTGCCGACGCGGGCGACGGGCATGCCGTCGCGATACTGGCCTACCGGCTGGAACGACAGGGCCGGATCGAGGAGGCCATCACCGTACTCCGTCCCCACACGGACCGAGGCTCCGCCCCGCAGCTGGCCCGGCTCCTCGCCCGCCACGATGGTGCGCAGGAGGCGATCGACCTGCTCAACGCCCACCCCGACCAGGACGACAACTGGACTCTCATGATGGCCGAGCTGCTGGCTCAGCAGGGCCGGACCGAAGAGCTGCGCGTCCGGGCCGACCAGGGCGACCGGGCCGCCGACAACCAACTGGCCAAACTGCTCGCCGAACAGGGCCGCGTAGCAGAACTGCAGGCCCGCGCCACGGCAGGCGACCCCGACGCCGCCTTCCGGCTGGCCCTGCAGAGCTGCGTGGAGGACGCCATCACCCTGCTGCGCCCCCACGCCGACCAGGGCGACTGGGCCACCGGCGACCGGCTGGCCCGGCTGCTGGCCGAACAGGGGCGCGTGGAAGAGCTGCGGGCCCGCGCCACGGCAGGCGACCCGCACGCGGCCCACAGCCTCGCCCGATTGCTTGCCCAGCAGGGGCGGTTGGAGGATGCGGTCACCCTGCTCCTGCACCACGCCGTCCCAGCGGTTCAATCCGTCGAAGCGTACGCCGTCCTGCCGTTGCTCAGCCATCTCCTGACGAGGCTGGGGCGGGAGGAGGAGGCCATCACCGTGCTCCGCGCCCACGCCCATCTGGGCAACACCGTCGCCGTCAGCCTGCTGGCCGACCGCGATCTCACGCCTGAGCGCGCAGAAGGGTGATCGAAGGGAGTCTGCCGGCCGTTTGGACGCTGTTTGGGACGCGGCCCCCGTCACCTGACCGGCGACAGCCGACACCAGCTGAGTCGCGCCGGGCTCGTCGGCAGTGCCGTAGGTGATCGTCATCTCACCCATCCGGTGAGATGATCTCCGCGGCGACCCTCAGACTCCCGCCCCCGTACCTGCTCGTGACGGATCGCCGGCCCCGGCCCCCACCCCCCACTCCGGAGGCAGCACATGCCACAGCCAGATCCCCATCACCCCCTCATCGGGCGCAGAGCCTTCGGCCTCGGAGTCGCCGCGGCCTCGTTGACCGTCGCACTCGGTCCCGCCCTGTCCGCGGACGCGACGACGTCCAGGCGGCGGGCGACACGGTCCGACAGCACGGCCTTCGACGAGACGACGCTGTGGGACAACACCGTGGATCCGCTGGAGAGCTACCACGTCCACGGGCTGGCCGTGCTGCCGGACGACACCATCCTGGTCGTCACGGAAGGCCGCCACGAGGTGTGCGACGCGGGCCCCCGAGACCTGCTCGTACGCCGTAGCCCCGACGGCGGCGACACCTGGGAGCCGACCCGAACGCTGGTCGCCTCGGTCGGAGGCCAGTCGTGGGGGAACCCGACCTTCGTGGTCGACCGGCTCACCGGCGGCATCTTCCTGTTCTACATGCTCTCCACCCGGCTGCCGGAGAACACCGGCTGCTCCGGCGACAAGGGCGACCTCTTCATGATCTCCAGCGCAGACGGCGGTCTCACCTGGAGCGCGCCGCGCGATATGTCAGGCCTGTTCAGCCAGTTCCCCTACGAATGGACGCTGCACGGCCCCGGCCCCGGACACGGCATCCAGCTGGACAACGGCCGGCTGCTGCTCAACTGCGCCCACCGCCGCGAGGTCACCGGCAACACCGTGGCCGAACGCCGCTACGGCGTGGCGTCGATCTACAGCGACGACCACGGCAAGACCTGGCACGCCACCGGGGAGGTGCCCGTCTCCGCCGACTACCCCATCAACGAGGCCAGGCTGATCCAGAGGTCCGACGGCACGGTGCTGATCAACGGCCGGGCCGCGGCGGGCGGCAACCGGCAGCGGATCGTGTCGGTCAGCGCCGATCGTGGGCTCAGCTGGTCGCCGCCGCAGCTCGACGGGGCCACCGGCACGTTCAACGCCGTGGACGCCAGCCTGCTGCGCTACACGGGCGGGCCGGGCACGTCCGAAGTGAGCCGGGTGCTGTTCAGCCGCCCCGACTCCCCCGTCCGTACCAACCTGACCGTGTCGATCAGCTACGACGACGCGCACTCATTCCGCTACAGCCGCGTGATCAACGAGGGCCGGTCGTACTACTCCGAACTCGGCCGGCTCTCCGACGGCAGGATCCTGCTCCTCTACGGCCGTGACGGCGACGACCCGAGCTTCCCCCGCCGCGTGGTCATGAGCCGGTTCTCGCTCGAATGGCTGAGCGGCGGCCGGGACAGCCTGTCCGGCGGCCCCGGCTACACCGAACGTCTCATCGACCTCACCACCGGCGCCGCCACGTCCGGCGGCACCATGTCCGTCGTCCAGGACCCCTTGGCCCGCGGCGGGAAACGGGTGGCGTTCACCACTTCCCAGACCGGCACGTACTTCGAATACACCGTGAACGTCCCGGCACCGGGAACCTATGAGCTGCTGCTGCGCTACTTCCGTACCGCTGACGGAGGTCTGGTCACGGTCTCGGTCGACGGCGTCAAACCCAGGGCCGCGCTGGTGGACACCACCGCCGACCGGGCTGACGGCCACGACGTCGCGCAACTCGGCAGCCTCGTTCTGACGGCCGGCTCGCACAAGATCCGGTTCACCGCTTCCGGGGTGGGCCGCGGCGGCGGCAGGCTGGTCTCGCTGGACACGCTGAGCCTGATCGACGCGCCCTCCCAACCCGACGTACGGGAAGAGGCGGTGGTCGACAACGACGAACTCGGCTACGAAGTCATCAGCGGCACCTGGTCGGCCAGCTCGAGCGTGCCCGGCTACCGGGGCGGCAACTACCACTACGCCCCCGCCGGCACGGGCGGGCACGTCGTCCGGTGGCGGCCCGTGGTCCCGCTCACCGGCGACTACGAGGTACAGGTCTCGTACACCGCGCATGAGAACCGCGCGAGCAACGCTCCCTTCACGGTCCGTCATGCCAGTGGGACAACGCTCGTACGCGTCGATCAGCGCAGGAGCGGTGTGACGGAGCCGCGCGGCGGGTCCTGGGTCTCGCTCGGCACGTACCGCATCAGCGAAGGGGTGGGCAGGGTCGAGCTGAGCAACAACGCGAACGGCGTGGTCATCGCCGACGCCGTCCGGCTGCTCCGCGCACCTGGATGACATGGCGTCCGCAGAACGCCGGAAAATACGACAGAAGGTGTCGGGTTTTTGGTCGAGGATCGTGTCACCGGTCGGCGGACGTGGACCGGTGACACGGATAGACGGATAGACAGGGCCTCGATGCGCGAAACACCAGAAGATCTCAAAAGGCTCCAGGTCCTCCTGGACGCCTCCCTCTCCAGCTCCAACGCGCACCTCCGCTCGATCATCAACACCGAGAGGACGCTGACCGCAGAGCAACTCACCGGACTCCTCACCGGCATGTGCACCCTGGCCCTGTCCACCGTGACGGCCAAGGGCGAGCCGCGAATCAGTGGCGCGGACGGGCATTTCCTGCACGGCAAGTGGCACTTCGGCACGGCGCCCGGCGCCGCCAAGGCCCGCCACCTGGCCGCCCGCCCCGCCGTCAGCGTCGCGCACATGCGCGGCGAGGACCTGGGCGTGTTCACGCACGGCACGGTGGAGATCCTCAACCCCCGGAACGGCGAGCCGGCCGCGGACTGGCCGGACCTGCTCGCGTACTTCAAGGACTTCTACGGCGACGACGCCTTCGACTGGGACAACGACGTGGTCTACTACCGGCTGCATCCGCACTGGATGACCGCCTACGCCCCCGACATCGCCAAGCTCACTGCGGCGTCGCACGATGGGGACGAAGGTTGACCGCATTCGTACGGGACGTCGAGACCATCGAGGTGGTGGGGGCTCGTACCAACAACCTGCGGGACGTGTCGGTGAGCATCCCCAAAGGGCGGCTTGTCGCCTTCACCGGAGTGAGCGGCAGCGGCAAGACCTCGCTGGCCGTCGACACCCTGCACAACGAGGCGCAACTGCGGTATCTGGAGGGGCTTTCGCCGTTCGTACGCCAGTACATCACCCAGCGCAACCGGCCGAAGGTCGACCGCATCCTGGGACTCGGCGCGACGCTCGCGGTCGACCAGCGCCGCCTGAACCGCAACCCCCGCTCCACGGTCGCGACGATCACCGGTATCGACGGGCACCTGGGGCTGCTGTACTCGCGCCTTCCGGGAATCGGCGCGGACCCGGC
This sequence comes from Nonomuraea sp. NPDC052116, assembly GCF_040680035.1. Lineage (NCBI taxonomy): Bacteria > Bacillati > Actinomycetota > Actinomycetes > Streptosporangiales > Streptosporangiaceae > Nonomuraea > Nonomuraea sp. NPDC052116. The sequence continues at coordinate 129,078 of NZ_JBFAWA010000037.1, forward strand.
TGCGGAGAGCGGAGACGGGCAGCTGACGACCGCTCACTTCGACCGCAACACGCCGGAAGGGAGCTGTGCGGACTGCCACGGCGTGGGCGGGCGCTGGCAGGCGCAGGAGGACCTGGTCATCACCCACCCGGAGCTTCCGCTCTTCGAGGGGGCCTCGCCCTGGTACGCGAAGTGGCGGTCGGGGGAGCACGCGTTCGTACCGGCGCTCGCCGAGAAACGCGGCGTGGACCTCGGCCGGCCGTGGCGGTCGCTGCCTGAGGAGTTCCGCCACTGTGTGCTGTACGGCACGGGTGACGAGAAGGTCGAGGCGACCGTCGACATGACCAGCAAAAAGGAGACGGTCTCGGTCACCTACACCTCGAGCCAGCCGCTGCGGGGCGCGCTCGCCGAGGTGGAGCGGGTGTTCGTGAACGCCCAGACCTCCAGCGCCAAGCAGCGCTACCTGCCGTACATGCGCAAGCAGCCGTGTGGCACCTGCGGCGGCAGCGGGTACGACCAGGTGGCCCGGTCCGTGCGGCTCGGCGGGCTGGCCTTCCCCGACCTGCTCGAGGTGGACGTACGGGAGGTGCGCAGCTGGGCGGAGCGGGTGGCCGGCGACCTGGGCGCCCGGCAGCGCGAGGTGGGTGAGCCGCTGCTGCAGGACCTGGGCCGCAGGCTCGCGATCCTTGACCGGCTCGGCCTCGCCCATCTCCAGCTGTCCCGGAGCGCGGCGACGCTGTCCGGGGGTGAGTTGCAGCGGACCCGGCTCGCCGCGCAGCTCAGCACCGAGTTGAGCGGCATCATCTTCGTCCTGGACGAGCCCGGAACCGGGCTGCATCCGGCGGACAAGGCGCACCTGCTCGACATCGCCCTGGAGCTGCGCGCGGCCGGCAACACGGTGCTCCTGGTCGAGCACGACCCTGAGCTGATCGCCCGAGCCGACTGGGTGATCGACATGGGGCCCGGCGCGGGCCGCCTCGGCGGTGAGGTGCTGGTGTCGGGGCCGCCCGCCGACGCGGCCGCCCACCCGAAGTCGCTGACCGGCCGCTATCTGGCCGGCGAGGGGCCGCGGCTACGCCGGACCCGCCGCCCGGTCGGGGATGACACCGGCTGGGTGGAGCTGCACGGCCTGCGTGCGCAGAACGTGACCGCGGACCTGGTACGTTTCCCCGCCGGTCGGCTCACCTGCCTGACCGGGGTGAGCGGCAGCGGCAAGAGCAGCCTGCTCGGCGCGCTCGGGACGAGCGTGGAGGCCGCCCTGAACGGGACGGCGACCGACATGGTGCGGGAGGTGACCGGCCTCGCGGGGTTCGGCTGGGTCGCCGTCGTCGATCAGGAACCGCTCGGGCGGACGCCGCGGTCCAACCCGGCTACCTACAGCAAGGCGTTCGACATCGTCCGCAGGCTGTTCGCCGAAACCGGCGCGGCGCGCGGGCGCGGGGTCGATGCCTCCTGGTTCAGCTTCAACACCGCGGGTGGTGGCCGCTGCGAGATCTGCACCGGCTATGGCCGCAAGCTGGTTGACATGCACTTCCTGCCGGATGTGTGGGTGGTCTGCGACGCGTGCGAGGGCCGGCGCTACAAGCCGGAGGCTTTGGAGATCAGGTATCAGGGGTTGGCCATCGATCAGGTGCTGGAGCTGACCGTCGCCGAGGCCGTGGAGCAGTTCTCCGAGCCCCGGCAGCTCGCGGAGACCCTGGGAGCCTTGAACCAGGTCGGGCTCGGTTATCTCCAACTCGGCCAGAGTGCGACAGAGCTGTCCGGCGGCGAGGCGCAGCGGCTGAAGCTGGCGTCCGCGATCCAACGCGGTGCGGCGAGCCGCAGGGCCGGCCTCGTCGTTCTCGACGAGCCCGTCTCGGGCCTGCACCCGTCTGACATCCAGCGGGTGGTGGACGCGCTCGATGTGCTGCTCGAATCGGGCAACACCGTCGTCGTGGCGGAGCATGACATCCCCGTGGCCGCGTCCGCGGACTGGGTGATCGACCTGGGGCCGGGGGCCGGGCCGAAGGGAGGTGCGGTGATCGCGGAGGGCACCCCGGACGTCGTCGCGACGGCGGACACCCCGACCGCCGGCTTCTTCCGCCGGTACGCGGCGGGCCTGCCGCTCCTGGAGGCGCGATCTTGTCAGGTATCCCCGGCCGCTCGTCGTGATCGGGTGGCTGTTGTCGGCCCGCGATGAGGTCGCATACGTGACCGGCGCGACGATGCCGGCGTTGCGGGGCTGGGAGCCTTGAATCCCCATCGGAAGGATCATTAGGCTCTTATTCGGTGCCTGCATTGGAGGTACGGTGGCCTCGGACTCAGCCCCCGAAATTGATCACATTTCGGCCGGATACGACCCCGATCCCGCGCTGTCGATGTCCTTGCATGCCGATGCCTACACCGATGTGAAGTGGTTCGACGTCGACCAGCGGGCGATCTTCGCGCGTACGTGGCAGTGGCTGTGCCATGTGGAGAAGCTGCGGGAGGCAGGCAGTTACGTGACGGGCACGGTGGCCGGCATGCCGATCGTCGCCGTCCGGGACGAGGCCGGCACGCTGCGGGCGTTCTACAACGTGTGCAAGCACCGGGCGCACGAACTACTGTCCGGCTCCGGCGTCCGGCGCAGCATCGTGTGCCCGTACCACGCCTGGAACTTCGACCTGACTGGCCGGCTGAGGCGAGCACGCAACACCGGTGCCATGCCGGGCTTCGACCCCTCCGCGGTGTGCCTGGATCAGATCCAGGTTGCCGAGTTCGGCGGCATGGTCTACGTCAACCTCGACCCCGGGGCGACCCCGCTGCCGGAGCAGGCCGGCGGCCTGGAGGCGGAGATCGAGGCGCGGGCGCCGGACGTGGCGAAGTTGACCCTCGCCCGCCGGCTCACGTACGACATCGCCTCCAACTGGAAGAACGTCGTCGACAACTTCCTGGAGTGCTACCACTGCCACGTGGCCCACAAGGACTTTGTGTCCCTGGTCGACATGAGCACCTACAAGGTCACCACGTACGGGATCTACTCCAGTCATATGGCCCAGGCGGGGAAAGCGGAGAACACCGCCTACGACGTGTCGGGGGCGACGGTCACCGAGCACGCGGTCTGGTGGCTGTGGCCCAACACCTGCCTGCTGCGCTATCCCGGCCGCGGAAACTTCATGGTGCTGCAGATCGTCCCTGACGGGCCGGAACGCACTCGCGAGATCTGGGACTTCTACCTGGAGACCGCGGAGCCGAACGAGGCCGAGCTGGACAGCATCCGCTACATCGACGAGATTCTCCAGGTGGAGGACATCGCCTTGGTGGAGAGCGTCCAGCGCGGGATGCGCACTCCTGCCTTCACCCAGGGGAAGATCGTCTATAACCCCCAGGAGTCCGGGTTGTCCGAGCACGCGGTCCACCATTTTCACGGCCTCGTCCTCGACGCCTACCGACATGAGCTGGAACGAATCAGCTCACCGTCGTAAGAGAAGCCCGTTCACGCATCGCCGGGCTGACCGGACCCTGGCCCAGTAAAGGTCAGGCCGTGAGGGCGGCCGCGGCTTCCCGGTAGATGACGCTCGGGTCCTCGGACAGCCACGCCTTCACCTGGTGGCTCCAGGCGTCGGCGAGCACCTCTGCCCGGTGCGCCTCGATGCCGTCGAGGGCGGCCGCGACGATCGTCTCGGGGGCGGTCTTGTCGCCGTCGTACCAGGCCATCATGTCGGTGTCCGCGGCGCCGAGGTGCAGGCCCGTCACCAGAGTGCGCTGGTCGGCCAGCTCCAGGCGGACGCTGTTGGTGAGCGCCCACTCGGCGGCCTTGGCCGCGTGGTAGGCGCCCGCGCCGTTGAAGGCGAGCCACGAGATCGCCGACAGGACGTTGAGGATCGCGCCGTCGGCCAGTTGGGGCGCGAAGGCGCGGATCACGTTGAGGGTGCCGTAGAAGTGGGTGTCCATCTCGCGGCGGATCGTGTCGAGGTCGCCGGTGACGAGGTTCGCGCCGGTGGAGATGCCCGCGTTGTTGATGACGATCTTCACGTCGGGTGCCGCGGCGGCCGCGGCGGCGACCGACGCCGGGTCCGTGATGTCCAGGCGCAGCGGGATGACTCCCGGTACGTCGATGAGGTCGGGACGGCGGGCGGTGGCGTACACCTTGCCGGCGCCGCGGTCGAGGAGGGAAAGGACGAATTGCCGGCCCAGGCCCCGGTTGGCGCCGGTGACCAGCACATGTGCTCCGTTGATCTGCATACCGGATAGCCTAAAACCTGACGTTGACGTCAGAGGCAAGTGTTGTGATGGAGGTCACGGTGCGTATCGGCGAGTTGGCGGCGCGGTCGGGCGTCAGCGTGCGGGCCTTGCGTTACTACGAGGAGCAGGGGCTGCTGGAGGCGGGCCGGAGCGGCTCCGGGCAGCGACACTATCCCGAAGCGGCGGCCGACCGCGTTCAGCTGATCCAGATGCTCTACTCCGCCGGCCTGTCCAGCCGGACCATCGCCGAGCTGCTGCCCTGCGTCGATGCCAAGGTCAGCACCCCCGAATCGCGCGCCCGGCTGGCCGCCGAGCGTGATCGCATCGATGCCCAGATCGCCGCGTTGACCCGCACCCGTGACCAGCTGGACACGGTCATCGCCTTCGCCGGAAGCCCGGCCAGCGGCTGCGCGTGGATCGCGGACGGAGACGTCGCCGCGCAGGTGAGTCACTCCGCGGCGCCGTGATCGTACGGGCGCTCCTGCGCTGCACGCGTCACAACGGGCGCAGGTGCTCGATCGTGACGCGGTGCCGCTCGGTCCTTGGCGGTCGTCGTCGGCGTACTGGAGCCGACGTAACTCGGTGGTCGGGGCGAGCTCGAGGTGGTGCTCGTAGGTGATCCCGGCATGGGCGAGGGCCGCCTGCAGCCGGAGTGAGTTCGCCCAGGCGTACTCGGGTCCGCGGACACCGCGGCGCTGGCGTACGTCGAGCAGCAGGCGGACGTCCGCGTGTCGCAGTCGGTGCAGGAAGGACTCCCCGTCGAAGCCGTACACGCCGATTGTCACCATTCTGAGCACCGGAAATCACCCACCTGCCTGCCGGCTCGTGCCGCCTCCGGGGGAGGCGGCGAGGCCCATCACGCGACGGCGGTTCCCTCAAGCTCGACCATCAGGTCGGGGATCGCCAGCCGCGTCACCCCGAGCATCGTGGTGGACGGCGCCACCCCGGCGGCGCCCAACCGCGACGCCAGCACGCCGTAGTGCTCGAAGAGCCGATCGACGTCGGTGGTGTAGACGTTGAGCCGGACGAGGTTCGCGAGGGACATGCCGGCCTCGCCGAGCACGGCCTCCAGGTTGTCGAGGCTCAGCGCCAGCTGCGCCGCCATGTCCTCGGCATGCTGGGGCTTGCCGTCGCCGCTCATCGCGGTCTGCCCGGAGCAGTACAGGGTCCGGGTGTGCCCGGAGACGACCTCACCCTGGTTGTAGCCCATCTCCACCGACCACGCCCACGGGTTGACCGCCGTTCGCTCCATTGCCACATCAGCTCCGTTCGATTGATGCACGTAGATCGGCTCGGTAGCCGTCATCTTCCTGGTCGCGCTGATGAGCCTCCCAACAAATCACGACATCCTGTGTCGTGTATTGCTTGTAATGTTTCCGTGTGCGTGCCGACCGGTTGGTCTCGCTGGTGCTGCTGCTGCGGCAGCACGGTCGGCTGTCCGCGGTCGCGCTGGCCCGCGAGCTGGAGGTATCCACCCGCACCGTGCTGCGCGACATCGAGGCGCTGTCCTCAGCCGGCGTCCCGGTCTACGCCGAACGCGGCCGGCACGGCGGTTTCGCGTTGTTGCCCGGCTTCCGGACCGAGCTCACCGGACTGAACCACGACGAGGCCCTTGCCCTGCTGATCGCCGGATCGCGGCGCGGCGCGCAGGCGTTCGGCCTCGGCTCGGCGCTCGCTTCGGCGATGCTCAAGGTGGTTGACGCGCTGCCCGAAAGCTATCGGGACACTGCGGCCGGCGCGGCCGAGCGATTGCTCATCGACCCGGAGACCGACCTCCTCTCGCGTCGGCTGGTCGCCGAGGAGGTGCCTGACACCGTGGTGGCCGAGGTCCGGCGCGCGGTGCTCGCCGGACACAAGCTGCGCATCCACTACGCGGCTCTGGACCAGAGCCCGAAGTGGCGCACGGTGGACCCGATCGGCCTGGTCACCGTACGCGACCAGGGCTACCTGTTGGCCACGAGGTCTGGCGCGGACCGCACCTACCGGCTGTCCCGGGTCCTGGCCGCCCAGGAACTCGACGAACCCGCGCAGCGACCGGACCGGGTCGATCTGGACCGGGCCTGGCAGGAACGCAGCACGCGGTTCCGGACCGGCGGCGACCAGGTCACCGTGCTGCTACGGGTGAACCCGGCGCGACGGGAGGACCTGCTGGGCACCGCGCTGGCCGTCCGCGCCGAGGAAGCCGACTCAGACGGCTGGCTGCGGATGGAGGTGGCCTTCCAAGATTCGAGACACGCCGAATGGGCGCTGTGGCAGCTCAGCACGAGCGCGGAAGCCCTGTCCCCGCAGTGGTTGCGCGACTCCCTGCGTAACCGCGCCACCGCGCTCGCCACCCGCTACGGAGTGTCGTCCTGAGAGCCGGCCGGTCTCCGACGCGATTACGTCGAGCGGCTTGCCGCTCTCCGGCACACAGGCTCCGCGTCAGGCTGCCGCCGGACGGAGGACGCAGAACTCGTTGCCCTCCGGGTCGGCGAGGACCATCCACGGGACGTCGCCCTGGCCGACGTCGGCGAGCGTCGCGCCGAGGGCCTGCAGCCGGGCCACCTCCGCCGCCTGATCCTCACCACGGTACGGCAGCAGGTCGAGATGGACGCGGTTCCACACGGTCTTCGCACCGGGCGCTGTGCGGAGGAACTCAAGGTAGGGCCCGACGCCCTTGGCGGAGCGCAGCCGCGCGTGATCGTCGGTCACCTCGTGCACGGTCCAGTCCATCGCCTCGCCCCAGAACCGGGCCATGGCCCGCGGGTCCGCGCAGTCGACCACCACCGCGGCGATCGGCCCGGTGTCCCGGTAGATCTCCCGAGGCTCCAGCACGCAGAACACGTTGCCCTCCGGGTCGGCCAGCACCGTCCACGGGACGTCACCCTGGCCCACATCGGCGGGCGTCGCACCGAGCTCCTTCAGGCGCGCGACCAACTCCGTCTGATGGGCCGCAGAGGTGGTGGCGAGATCGATGTGCACGCGGTACTTCACCGATTCGGGGTCCGGGACGGTGACGACATCGACGCAGACGGCGACGGGGTCCGGCCAGACGAAACCGATGGGCTCGACGTTGGTCACGCCGGGTCCCTCGCTGGAAACACCCCAGCCGAGCGCCTCCGCCCAGAACCGGCCGAGCGCCGAGTCATCCCGAGCCTTGAAATTCACCTGAACGAATTGCAGCCCCATGGCGCCCACCCTATGCCCAACAAATACCGGCGGTAGCGGGCAGGCCGGGGACTTCTCCGAGCGGCCGAAGGCTCTGGGCGGGCGGCAACGGGGACCCGCGGAGCGTTCGGGAACCGAGCCGCCCGCGTACGTGACCGCCTCAGACGACCTCGGCCGCACGTGAGCTCATGTGCCGCCTCATAACCCGGTCTGAGCTGGTGTTTCCCGCCATCGGATCACCTGTCAAACGGCGCGTACGCCCGTACGGAAAAGCCTGTCGAACAGGCTGACAACACCGATCTCCTACCGGACACGCGAGCGAACCGGAACGTTGGGTCCCGCCAGACCGGAATCGCCCCAGCCCCTGAACCAGGAGTAACGATGAAGCTGCCCTCACGCGCCGCCGCCCTCATGGCGGCCGTCCTGTTCACTTCGCTGACGGGAGTGTCCGAGGCGTCGGCGGCGACACAGACGGCTGACGCTGAGGCCCTTCCGAGCGTGAACATGGAAGCCACCGTCAAGGCGGCCCAGATCGACCCGCGGCGTCCCGACAATACGCTGACTCCGGGCGCCAAGGCCAGCGTGCTCCTCGTTGAGGAGGCGCTGCGTGACGGACGCTTTCTCGACGCGAAGTGGGTGGACGGCTACTTCGGCTCCACAACGGTCACCGCCTACGCGAAGTACCAGAAGTCGCTCGGCCTCAGCGGTCTCGACGCCAACGGCCTGCCGGGCAAGACGTCGCTCACCAAGCTCGGTGCCGGCCGCTTCAAGGTCACCGGCGTCATCGACCCGGGCAGCCGGGTGTCCACCGGCGGTTTCGTCATCAACGCTCGCACACGAAACATGCTGGCGGAGGCCAAGCGGCTACTCGGCCGCGACCTCAAGCTGGATCAGGGCTCGTACAACCCCGGCGGCGACCCCACATCCGCGGGCACCCACGACGGCGGGGGCGTCGTCGACGTCTCGGTCAAGGGGATGAATTCCGCCACCCGCACCGCGGCCGTCCGCGCGTTGCGCCTTGTCGGCTTCGCCGCATGGCTGCGTAACCCCCAGCAGGACGACTGGCCGTGGCACATCCACGCCACCGCCATCAACGACACCAGCCTCTCCGGCCAGGCCCAGCACCAGATCGGTGACTACTACCTCGGCCTGAACGGGCTCGCCGGCCGCGGCCCGGACGACGGCCCGAAGGTGACCATCCGTACCTGGGAGGAGTACCAGCGCCGCTGACTCCTCCATCCGAAACCCAGACTCCGCACATAGAAAAGGAACAGCACATGAGAACGCTCACCAGGATCCTCACCGCGACGACCGCAGCGATGGCACTCAGCGGGACCGTCCTCGCCACCACATCGCCCGCCTCGGCCGCAAGCCGCGACGGCGTCTGCGATACCGGCGAGTTCTGCTACTACTTCAACAGCAACAACCAAGGGTCGCTCTCCGACTTCACCGGATCGATCGACGACTACGCCACCACCCAGCCCACCTGCTACGACTTCAAGGGCCCCGGCGACGGCAAGGGCAAATGCATCAAGAACGCCGCCGCCTCCGTCTGGAACCGCAGCAGCAAAACCGTCCGCGTCTACTTCAACAGCGGCCACACCGGCACCTACCAGGACTTCGCCGCAGGCGCCAAGGGCAACCTGAACGCCACCCTCAAGAACCAGAACGCCTCGCACCAGTTCAGCCCGTCGTCGTCACCGTCGCGCAGCAACATGTCGACCTCGCTCTACAAGGCCAGCGCCACGATCACCTGCGGCTTCGACGGTTACACCTCCACCTCCGGCCGGCACGAGGGCATCGACATCGCCCGCGGCATCGGCTCGAATGTTTACAACCTGGTGGCCGGCAAGGTCATCAACGTCGTACGCGGCTCCACCGGCAGGGCCGGGCTTTCCACGATCGCCGTCTACAACGCCGCAGCGAACAAGACGGTGATCTACCTGCACTCCGCTCCGTCGTCCTCCCTGCGCGTGGGCCAGCAGGTCAGCCGCGGCCAGGTCATCGCCACCGAGTCGTGGCATGGAGTGTCGAGCCGTTCATCCGCGCACACCCACGTCGAGATGCGTCTCGGACAGCAGACGCGTGCGGCCAAGAGCGTCGGCGACCCGCACCTGGAGAACCCGAACCCGACCTCGTTCTGGAACTCCCAGGGCTACACCGTCCGATAACGCTCCGCGGCCACCGACAAGATGAGGAAGACCACTGTGCCTTTACGAACTGTCCGGCTGATCTCGCGGCTCGCGGCCGCGGCGACCGCCGTGATGGCGCTCGGCGGGACGGTCCTCGCCACCGCATCGCCCGCCTCGGCCGCAAGCCGCGACGGCGTCTGTGACACCGGCGAGTTCTGCTACTACTTCAACAGCAACAACCAGGGATCGCTCTCCGACTTCACCGGATCGATCGACGACTACGCCACCACCCAGCCCACCTGCTACGACTTCAAGGGCCCCGGCGACGGCAAGGGCAAATGCATCAAGAACGCCGCCGCCTCCGTCTGGAACCGCAGCAGCAAAACCGTCCGCGTCTACTTCAACAGCGGCCACACCGGCACCTACCAGGACTTCGCCGCAGGCGCCAAGGGCAACCTGAACGCCACCCTCAAGAACCAGAACGCCTCGCACCAGTTCCTGAGCTCCACATCGCCGACGCCGACCGGGTGCAAGACCGACGGCACGGACACCAAGCTGCCCACGACGATCCTCGTGTACCGCAAGTCCCTCGATCGCGTGGAGCGGGTGGAGTTCAAGACCTACGTCAAGAACGTCCTGCCCAACGAGTGGGTGTCGAGCTGGCCGAGCGAGTCCCTCAAGGCCGGGGCGATGGCCGTGAAGAACTTCGGCTGGTACTGGGCGCTGCACTCCAACCGCAAGACGTCAGACGGCCGCTGCTTCGACGTCTACGACCACACGTCGAGCCAGGTGTACAAGCCCGGCTCCGCGAAGGCGGTGACGAGCGCCGCGGTGGACGCGACCTGGGGCACCCGGCTGACTCGCAGCGGGAAGATCTTCCGAGCCCAGTACTGCTCCACGACGACGGCCTGCGGAAATTGGGTCGACGGCGACTGGATGTCGCAGTACGGCTCCCGCGATAAGGCCAGAGCGGGCTGGAGCTACTCCAGGATCCTCCAGAACTACTACACAGGGATCGTTCTCGGCTCCTGACTCCCCTGAGACCGTCCGGCTTCGGTTCCCCGGCGTGCCACGCACGTCGGGGAACTAGAGTGCGTCGACGATGATCTGGAAGTTGATCGGCCGGCTTCCGGGGAACACGACCGCTCCCGAAGCGTCCACCATCTTGAATCGCACGTAGCACAAGCCGGGCTTCTTGGGCGTGGTGATGTCGGTCCGGATGTCGACCGTCTCGCCAGGTTGCGTGTCCTTGATCGGCACGTCGGAGATGGTCTGGCAATGGTCAGCCTGCTGCGTGGGGTCGAGGCGCCGCAGCGAATATCCCTTCCACAGCACGGTCCCGGCGTTCTTGAGCCGCCATACCTTGGTCATGGTCTTGCCGGGACCGACGCGCGTGCAGTCGGCCAGCGTGACGTCCTCGATGAACGCGGCCGCGTCACCCTTGTACAACGGCGGGGACCAAGGCGGGTTGGTCGAACGCACCGGGCAATCGGCTGGGGACAGCGCGGCGATCGATGGGCTGCCGGTCGGGTTCGGGCTGTTTCTCTCGGGCTCGGAGCCGCGATTGACGACGACCACGACGAGGACCGCTGCCCCGACGACGACAGTCGCTGCCGCGAACGCGGCCGCGCTGGTCAGCCGTAATCGTCCTCTGCTCCTCGGTGCGAGAAGCAGAGGCTGGATGTCGCCCGCGAGCTCGTCGGACGGTGGCCGCGGCGTAGGCACGGATGCCGAGGTCTCGCCGACCAACCGGGGCGCTTGCATAGTACGAAGCTCTGTGGCGGACACTGCGAGTCCACCGGACAGACCGTCCACCGAGGTGTCCACGCGGATCGCGGGATCCCCGGCGCTCGTCGATCTGACCGCCTGGTTCGCCCTCTCCCAGAGTTCGCGGTACGCGGCCGGGTCCGCGTTACACACCTTGACGAATTCGACGGTGGTCTCCCAACTCGGGAGCCGGTTACCCTTCGTGGCTTCATGCAACGTCGTGTGAGAAATCGCCCCTGACCGGCCGGACATCTCACGGAATGGTGGGTTGCCGACCGCGTTGCGTAACTCCCGCAGCGTCGCCGCAAAGTCCTCGATTATCTCCGCCCGTGCACGCCTGTCGTCCACCGTGTGAAGGTAACAGCACTCACGGTCGTCACTCAACTCGAACCGGAATCGGTGCGAAGCCGGGCGAGATGAGCGTGCAAAAGGCCGTACGGCTCATCCCGCCGCGGCTTGAAGTGGCCGCTGACCAGGCCTTACAGGCCCGCAGCCCGGTCGAACACGACGAAGGAGACCGGGCCTCCGCCCTCACCCAATAATGCTGGATATAGGGACACCACGTTGACCGGAACGCCCTTAACCGAGCCGGTCTCGGCGGCGTATATTCAGGTCGATGATTCGTGCGGAGGCCATGGCCAGGGGCCGGAATATTACGCAACGGAGCGACTCGGTCACGGCTTTTGAATACGATGTGGCAGGCCGGGATAATTTCTGTCGGCTTTTAATCCGCAGCGCGTTCCGCCGTTACCGTATGCACTCAAATCACCCGTCTGCTGCGACGGGCCATGGCGAAGGCAACGAGCACGAGCAGCGACGATCCGCCCCAGTAGAGGAAGTCGCGAGTGCTGTGCCAGGTCAGGTCGCCGCCACCGAACTGGAAGAGAGCGAGACCGGTCCAGACATAGATGGCGCCTGCCAGCGCCCAGCGCGCGTCCCGCGCCGCCATTGTCGCCCACGCCGCCCAGACCAGCAGCAGCGCCTCGACCCCCAGTCTGAACACCAGCCACGGCGGCTCGGAGTACAGCCCGATGGAGCCTACGGGCGCCAGCGCCCAGAAGGCGGGGATCAACAGCCAGGCCCAAGACCGTTTGGCCAGGCCCTTGCCCGGCCATATCGCCAGGACGGCCAGGCCGACGATGATCACGCCGCCGCGGATCGACGGAGTCCATCCCTGGGGCAGCACGCCGAACACGACCAGGGACAGGGGCAGCGCCAACCGTACCCGGCCTCGGGCGATCAGGACCGTCAGGATGATCGCCCCTGCGAACCACATCGGATTGTTGGGCAGCGGGTTCACCGTGCGGGCCAGTTGGAACACCGTCAGCACGAACACGCCCAGGTGCAGGCCGTCCGCCCACCATGGCACCCGGGTCGCCCGCGCCCGCAACGCGCGCGCGGTGAACGCACCGGCCACGAGAGCCGAGACCTCGCGAACGGGGAACCGGCCGGACGCCGGCATGAGCGTGTCGATGAGCTCTTCGCTGCGCTTGTCTCGATAGTCGCTGGGATACAGGCGCAGCAGGAGGCGGTAGCACCGTTCGAGGCGTCCGCTCACGTGCCCATCACCGCGATCCGGCCGGTGACGAGGTGCGCGGCTTGCTGCAGGCGGACCGCCTCCGCTCGCACCGCCGCGACGCCGTCGTCGGTGACGCGGTAGTAGCGCCGGGGCCGCCCGTCTACGACCTCTTCCCGATCCAGCGCCACCAGGCCGTTCTCCTCCAGGCGATCCAGCGTGGTGTACAGCGTGGCGACAGGGATACGAGTCCGCCCGGCCGACTGCTCGCCGACGCGCAAGATGATCCCGTAGCCATGCAGGGGGCCGTCGAGCAGCGCGGCGAGGATGAAATACGTCGCTTCCGTCATCCTGACCATGCCGGCACTATATATCAGGACCTGATACATAGGCGGGAATCCCGAGCAGGCGGGCAAAGCCGGCGGCCCATGGATCGCTGAGACGCGAGGGTTACTCAATCGGAGGGCCGTTCGCAGCCACCCCGGACATGCAACGGCCCGAGGGCCTTGATCACGGACTGTTCAACCACCATGACCGCGCGTTTCCCTGGGCCGGACCTCGTGCGGAACCCCCGTTGAGCGAAGCGTCCAAGGTGGGAGGGCCTTTGTAGCTCTTTTGGATGTTCTTTGTACGTGGGGCTCCCAATCTTGATCACCGGCAAGGGCGCTACGCAAAGTCAACAGTCAAGATTCGCGGGCCGTCCGGGGCATCGCCCCTCCGGTGCGCGCAGAAAGGTATCCGCATGAGAACCAGAGGGGTGCTTACGGCCGGGCTCGCCCTGCTCTTCAGCCTCACGACCGGCCCGATCGCGACGGCTTGGGCCGCTCCGACGCCGTCTCCGTCGCCGACGTCCTCGTCGAAGGAGGACGAGGGGGAGATGGGCAACCCGGACAACCAGGTGGACGTCCCGCCGGTGTCGACGCTGGCGGCGCCGGCCATGCAGCTGCCGTTCCCCTGTGGTCAGACGTGGACGGGCAACTCCAGCGGGAGCAGCGCGCACAAGTCGTACGAGATCGACTTCAACCGGGGCAGCACCGCCGACGCCGACCGTGGTGACGCGGTGGTCGCCGCCGCGGCCGGCACCGTGGTCATCTCGGCCCACCA